>CAZQMD010000286.1:0-6349 GCA_964594185.1 uncultured Afipia sp.
GACAAGACGCAGCGGTCCACGACCAAGGGCCTGCGGGTGATGAAGTAGCCACGAGCCGGGTCAGATCCGGTTCAGCCTGCGGCTGCCGTGCCGTCCAGAACAAGAATGTCGAAAACAACCCCATGCACAGTAGCGGCATGAGCGGGATCAATGACTTGCGGATTTTACGAAAAAATTGATCCGTCGGGCAAACAGGCGTTGCTCCGTCGGGCAAAACAGTTGCATGATGCTAACATCACGACCTGCCATAGCGGACGCTCCATGTTGCGCCCCTTTTGGGCAGATCTGCTTGAGCCATCCGGCCAGCTCGGCACACCTCTCCCGCTTGCGGGAGAGGGAGCGCACCTTCCTTGCGGCGCGCCATCGGAGTCAATCTCGTCCGCGCTATCCCCTGATCACCCGTAGTATCGCTCCAGCAGGCTTCTCTCGACCTTGCAGATATAGGTGTATTTCGGGTTGACCACCTGCGTGCAGCGGGCTTCGGCGATCTGGCCGAGCAGCATGTAGCCTTCGGCCGCCGGGATCTTCCAGTCGTCTTCCATCCAGTAGACCATCTCCTCGAACGCGATGCGCATCGCGTCTTCGAGCGGGCGGGCGCAGCCGAGGGTGCAGATGTGGGTCGCCGTCTCGATGCGCGGGTGGTTCAGCCTCGCGGGGGCCTTGGCCAGCGAGACCTTGACGGTGAGATTGGCCGCGATCTCGATCGCGCCCATGCCGTTGCATTCGCCGTCGCCCTGGATGGCATGGCAGTCGCCCAGGAAGAGATGCGCGCCGTCCTTGTTGACGCGGAAGAAGATGCTGTTGCCCGTGGTGATCTCCTGGACGTCCATGTTGCCGCCATGCGTCCCGTTGTCGACGGTGAGAACCGCTCCATGCACCGGCGCGACACCTGCAACGCCGATCATCGGCTTCACCGGCAGGCGGAGATGCTCGTTCCAGTGCACGTGGCCGTCCTTGACCTCGACGACGCGCGTCTGGATGCCGAATTCCTTGCGCCTGACCCAGTCGGGAAACATGCCGATGCCTGGCCAGAGCGCGGTGAATCCTAGTGTGTCGAGTTCCATGTTCACCACGTCGAGGCGCAGCATGTCGCCAGGCTTTGCGCCACGCACCTCGATTGGACCGGTCGCGCCGTTGACGAACGGCATCGTCACGTCGGCCTCGGTCAATTGCTGGCCGAGATGACGGATGGTGCCGTCATTGGCATTGATGGCACATTCCACCACGAAGGTTTCGCCGGGCTCGACGCTTGCGATGAACTTGTCGTCGCCGGACAGCGCGTATTTGATGTTGCCGGCCTTGCTGATGCGCTGGGACATGGTCACTCCATGGGCGGTTACGATGCGATGGGGTTGGCGTGCAGTGCGGATGAGGCTCCGTGACGGTCTCGCTTATGCCAGCCGGCGCCAGGGCATCAGAAGCCGTTCGATCTTGCCGACCAGCCAGGTGAGAACCAGCGCGAGCGCGATGGTGACGACCAGTGCGGCGAACACCTTTGGGATGATGTAGAGCGACCCGGCCTTGAAGATGGCGTGTCCCAGTCCCTCGGACGAGGACATGAATTCGCCGACGATCGCGCCGATCAGCGCAAAGCCGACCGTCAGCTTCAGCCCCGCAAAGATATCGGTGAGCGAGGCCGGCACCACGAGCTTGCGGAAGATCTGGAATTTCGAGGCGCCGAGCGTTCTCATGAGATTGATCTGGTCGCCGTCGACGCCGACCGCACCCTTGTAGGACGTCACCAGCGCGACGATCACCACCGACAGGGTCGACATCGCGACCTTCGACACCAGTCCGGTGCCGAACCAGATGATCACGATGGGGGCCAGCGCGATGATGGGGATCGACCCGAGCGCGATGACGAACGGCTCGACCACCCGGGAAACGAACCGCGAATACCACAGCGACAGGCCGAGCAGAGTGCCGACCAGATTTCCCATGAAGAAGCCGAGCAGCGTCTCCATGCCTGTCACCGCAGCGTCGCGCCACAGGCTGCCGTCCTGGGCCATCTGCATCAGGAAGCCCGCGATCGCCGACGGCGAGCCGAACATGAAGGCGGCCGGGCTGCCCTTGGGCGTCGCCCGTTCCCACAGGACCAGAAAAGCGGCCAGAACGAGCATCTGGGTCGCCAGCACGGCGGCGCCGAAGCGCAGCCGCTTCCACTTGGCACGTGCCATCGGCGCCTGAGTGCTCCCGGCAGGCTTCGACGCGTCAACCATGCTGGTCTCGATACCTGTCGTCATTGGATCGCTATGTCGAGATCGCCCCAGATGCGCCGGACATACTGGCTGAAACCCGCGCTCTCGCGCAACGAGATGACGTCGGAACGATCCGAGTCGAGCTCAATATCGTACGCCGCCTTCAGCCGGGTCGGGCGCCGCGACAGCACGATGACGCGATCCGCGAGCGAAACCGCTTCCTCGATATCGTGCGTGATCAGCAGCATCGAGCGACCGCCTTTTCGCACCAGGCCGACCATGTCGTTCTCGATCAGCAGCTTGGTCTGGAAATCGAGTGCGGCAAAGGGTTCGTCAAGCAGCAGCACGTCTGGATCGTTCACCAGCGTGCGCGCCAGCGCCACGCGCTGGCGCATGCCGCCCGACAGCGTCGTGGGATAATGGTCCGCGAACCCGTGCAGTCCAAGTTGGTCGAGCATGGCGCGGCTACGATCTTCCGCCTCGGCAGGCGGAACGCCGCGGATTTCCAGCCCGAGCATCGTGTTGGCGAGCGCCGTCCGCCACGGCAGCAACAGGTCCTTCTGCAGCATGTAGCCGACGTTCTGCGGCTGACCAACGACCTGCCGGCCGTGCCAATGGATACGCCCGGCATCGGGCGCGAGTAGACCACAGAGCGTATTGAGCAGCGTGGTCTTGCCGCAGCCGGAGGGACCTACGATGGCGACGATCTCCCCCTTGCGTAGCGTGAGGCTGAGATCGGCAATCACCGGAACGACCTCACCGTTGAAGTCGTATCCCTTGGCGATGTGCTCGACGACGAGCGGCAGGGCGGCGCCGTTCACGGCCCCGCCCTCACCAGGCCTCGCAGATGTGGCAGCCTCGACGCTCATTTCAGGCTGGCAATCGCCTTTTCGGCAAACGAATTGTCGATGATCTGATCGAACGGCACTGATCCCTTGGCGTTGCCAAGGTAGATCTGCATGTCCATCAGGTTCTTCCACTGATCCTGCTTGGTAATTACCGACTGCGCCGGAATGAGATATTTCAACTCGGCGTCGATCGCCTTGTCGACGACTTCGCCGGGAAGATCGGGGAATTCCTTGCGAGCGACCTCCTTGGCGAAGGCGGGATCTGCGTAGGTCTTGCGCGAGGCTTCCTCGAAGGACGTGACCAGCGCCTGCACCATTGCGGGGTCCTTCTGGAGCGTCGAGGGCAGCACCATGATGCCGGTATTGCAGAACGGCCCGACATAGTTCGAAAAGTCGAACACGACCTTGGCCCCCTGCGCTTCGGCCGCCGCAACGCTCGGCTGATAGGCGACGGCCATGTCCGCCTGCCCCGCCAGCATCGCCGCGATTTCGGTTCCGGGATTGACCGGAACGATCGTGGCGTCGGTGCCCAGCTTCAGGCCGGCTTTCTCCAGCATTCGCTTGGTGACGCTGAAATTGGTGTTGGGCTCGGGCGAGGTCACGATCTTCAGGCCCTTGAACTCCTTCGGATCGGTGATCGGCTTGAGCGTCTTGGACACGCCGAAATAGTGCGCACGCTGCACGACGGTGCCGACCACGACGCCGGGGCCGCCGTTCTCGCGGGAAATCTGCGCCATGGTCGCATCGCCGATGGCGAAGTCGGCGGAACCGCCGAGCACGGCAGCGAAGGTCTGAGTGTCGCCGCCGGCGGCGGTCACCTTCATGTCGAGGCCGTTTTTCTTGAAGATGCCGGCATGCATGCCGACGTACAGGTTGATGTAGCCGAGATTGTGCACGGCCTCGCTGAAACGAACGGTCTTGAGTTCGGCAGCGATGGCAACGCGGGATCCGAGCAGCGGCGCGGCGCCGATGCCGGCGGCGACAACGGACGAGGCGGCAAGGAACCGGCGGCGGCTAAGCGCGCGGCTGCTCGGCGGAGCGGTACGGACATGGTCGGTCATGGCGCGAATTTCTCCAGAAATGCTGAAAGGCAGCCCAAAGACTAGGCGTCGACCTCTCCTCATCAAGCCGAAATAAGCGACGCATTCTGCGCGTGATTTGGACCGACAGACGAATATGTCGCGTGACTGACGCACACCATCCGCGACTGACCTGATCAAGCTGCCTTGCTGCTCATTGGGCAGCCGCGCTGCCGAAATCAGCGTCGCCTCGTCTCCGATTTCGTCAATTTTGACATTAACGCCGCACAAAGAATTTGCAGTGATGGCGCGACAACGACGCAACACGCGCGCTGCCAGCCGACACCACGGTGCGAGTGCCGCATTGTGCGCTATGGATTGACGCGGACCGAGGAGAAGCGGCCAATCAGCGCGCCGCCACACTTCTCCGCCGCGATGCGGCTGGCGCGGGTGCCTGCGGGCTGTGGTGCGGGCGGCTGCAGCGGAACCGCAACACCGCGCCTCGCTTCGGCTTCCGAATTGCGCAGCAGCTCAAAGAGATTGCTGACGAGCCCGCGCAACCGCAAATTCTCCGCCTTCAACTCGTTCATCTGTTGCACGGCATGGACATCAAGTCCGCCGAAGTTGCGGCGCCAGCGATAAAAGGTTCGCTCGGTAATGCCTGCAGCCTTGCAGATCTCTGCAATCGACACACCGGAACTCGCCTCGGCAAGGAGATGAATGATCTCATTCTCGGTGAATCGGGATCGCCTCATCGCTCTCTCCATCGGCCCGTCATTTGCAGAGGCTCGAACGCCGGCCCCGCGCTGGGCCTGACGTTCAGTATAGCCTAGGGATCGCCGGCGGCTAGAATATCCGAGGACGATTTTGCCGGTCGCAGCCGTGGCGATCCGGCGCAGATGGCCCTCGGGCGAAAAAGTGCCCTGAACCGCTACGCCTGGAGTTGTCCGATGCAGCGCCGACACGAGATACCAGCGACGCCCGAGAACATGGTCTGGGGCTATCTGGACTGCAACACGCCACCTGTGCTGGAAGTCAGCTCCGGCGACAGCGTCACGCTGCACAGCTTTCCAGCCGGAGGAAGAGAGACGCTACCGGACGATCGGACCCTCGTTCCCGAGGACTATCTGCTCGCGCTGGATACGATGCAGCCTGGGCCGGGCCCTCACTTCATCACCGGGCCCGTCTACGTGCGCGGCGCCAATGTCGGCGATACGCTTCAGGTCGACATCCTCGACGTCAAGGTCCGGCAGGACTGGGGCTTCGTGTCGATCCTGCCGCTGCTCGGAACGCTCCCGGACGAATTCACCGACTACGAGACGATCCATCCCGTGATCGACCGCAAGCGCGAGGTCTGCATCATGCCGTGGGGCACCGAGATCCCACTCGCTCCCTTCTTCGGCATCATCGCCACGGCCCCGCCACCCAGCTGGGGCCGCTGCGGCTCCCCTGTTCCGCGTGCGTTCGGCGGCAACATGGACAACAAGGAGCTGCGGGCAGGCACCACGCTGTATCTGCCGGTGTTCAACGAGGGCGCACTGTTCTTCGCCGGCGACGGCCACGGCGTGCAGGGTGACGGCGAAGTCTGCATCACCGCGCTCGAGACCGGCGTGACCGGGACGTTCCGCCTGACCGTGCGGAAGGACATGGACATCAAGTGGCCCTTTGCCGAGAGCGCGACGCATCTGATGTCGATCGGCCTCGACGAGGATCTCGACGATGCCGCCAAGCAGGCGGTCCGGGAAATGGTCAAGCATGTCTGCGCACGGACCAACCGGACGCGCAACGAGGCCTACATGCTCTGTTCGCTGGCCGGCAATCTGCGCGTCACGCAGCTCGTCGACGGCAACAAAGGAATTCACATGCTGCTGCCGAAGGCGCTGCTGTAGCGGCTCCCGGGCGTGATAGTTCCGCCGGCTCTCCCGCCCCGCAATGATACGGCTGGAGAAGAACACCAGGGGCGTGGGTGTGGTCGCCGACACCACGCCCGGGCCGGTCTCGACACGCGCGCGAGTGCCTCGTGCCCCAACAAGTGCGGCAGGACCTTATCGGCGCCCCCTGACCGCGTCGATCTCGTTGATCTGGGCACCGCACATGCTGGAAGTCTGGACCTGCACCAGCCATTGGCGTGCTCGAGCCGATCCGGCAGGTGAACTCGTCGAGGATCAGCGGCTTGCCGGACTCGATCCGGAGCGCCGCGTTGGCCCTCTTGACGTCCCTGCGCCAAGTCGTCACTCGAAATAGATGAACTCGTAATCGCCGGAATAGCCGAGCCTGTCGAACA
>CAZQMD010000287.1:0-6335 GCA_964594185.1 uncultured Afipia sp.
GCGACTCGATCAAGGAGCAAGCAGAAACATTCGATGCAAAAGTCAGCAGAGCACTTCCGCGCGTCGACACGAATGCAACCGATGTCGACTCGCAGAATGCCGGCAACGCCTTCTCATGCATCGCTTCGCTCGACGCCGCAATTATCGCATTCTTTGGCGGAGTCAATGCTCGCAATACGATCCCCGGAATCTGCCCAGAGCTTCCACCATCGTTCACAAACGTATTGGACAGTCTGATATGGCTGGGTCACCTGCACCGCCGTGGCACCCGAGATTTGGAGTTTGAATCGGCCTACTTCTTGTTGCAAGCAGTCGATGCCGCCGAGGCGGAAACGGACCAAGGTAGAGCGATCAAAGGCTATTTGGACATGGGCATGTCGTTCATGGATCAGGCTGACCGTGCTGCCTTGATCGGTGCAGCGGCCCAGGTGGTTTCCACTGGAGATCCCCGCACCGTCATGTCGCGCTTGCGGGATCTCGCGCCGCTCGCTCCACCTCCGCCGGCCGTCATTGCGGAGGAACAAGAGCCGCGCGCACCCGAACAGCGGGATGGATCGTCGGTTTGGAGCAAACTCAGAAGGCTGAGTGAAGAAGCCAGGACCAATGAACCCGAGCGCTATTGGATCTTTAATCCGGAACTCGGCATGTATCAAAGCATGTTTCCGGAACTATCGTTAGAACAGAGTTTTCTCACCTTTCCGCCCGCCTACCAACAACAATGGGTTGGCGATTGGCGATTTGACCGAGACGACGACGGCCGCTTCCTCAATCTAGTCAAGCGCCAGCCTGGTCGGTAGGTGCGCGGCGCGCGTCGTCCGCCCTTCGGGTTGGCCATTTGCATTCGCCTGGGGTAACTGGGTTTGCCTGTATCGATGACTTGCCAATAAAGGAGGTCATCATGTTTGGCATGCTCAACTGGCTCTGGACGATGGTCCAAGCCCGACTCGCTGAGATCAAGGACGATCTCAGCCGGAAGCCGCTGGTCCAGGCCATCTGCAATCTGTCGCGGGGACTGCGCAACTGGAATGCGAGCAAGGTCGCTGCTGCGATGCTCGCCCGCTATCCGCATTGCTATCTGGTCAACGCCGACTTTATGGGCTTTCCCGGCATCGCGCTCGCGGAATACAGGACCTGTGCCATCGACGACGTGCCTCTCGTTCGCGTTAGCGAGCGGGAAGGCGCCGAGTTGATGGCCGGCCGCCAGGCCAACCCCATCGATTTTCAGGAGTTTGGTGCCAGCTTGGCCACTGGAGACGGCGTGCTGCCCCTCCCGGCCGCCACGGACATCATCGGGGCCATCGAGACCGATGGGTGGCATATCTTGACCGTCGATGATGCTCGCCGCATCCTCCACGGTCGGGATATGGCGCATGCGGTCAATGCCTGCCTCTCAACTCGCAACGCTTGGTTAACCATGGTGGAGAACGCAGCGGACCGCATCGGCATCGCGGAAAGTCTGTTCCCGTTCTGCGAACAGGTGATCGCGACCCGCGCCGGGATCATCGTGGTCTACACGCCCGGTCTGCCGAAGCCGCTGAGGCTCTGGCGCCTGAGCCTGCGGTGGGTCATGCCGCCGCTTCCGCCTGTCGCGTAGTTCCGATCTCGGTGGCTACGACATCCCAGGGCGCCCCAAGGGGCGCCCTGTTTTTTGGTCGCTTTGAGACGGCCAGCGAAGCGCTGCTTGCCTTACGAAGAGCCATCAGGGCCAGCGTCAAGGGGCTTGAAGCCGTCGTTCCGCATCATGCAATCATCGCGGCTCGCCGGATCGTCGCGTTGGTACAGAAGCCGCCGGCGTGATCACGAGTGTTGGCTATTAGCCTCCCGTTGGTTCGGCGACACTATTAGGTCAGGGATTCGCCACAGAAGCGCTTTATCGCAAACGTCAAGAGACTTGCTGACGCCGCGCTTAACGATGCGGATTTATCGGAGCTGAATATGACCTTCAATCGCGAAGTCTTCCGAGAAGAGCTTCGACAACTGATCGACCGACACATTGGCCCATCCAGCTGCCTCAAGGACTACATCGACATATTCGAAGAGCTGGAACGCGAACAGGAGCGGCTTGGAGCTGCTGGGGACAGGGCTGCGGGCTACGTACCAGATGAAATGGATGACGTCGGGCGTCATTAGCAGCTCTGGGCAGCTGCCAGATCAAGTCGGCAAAGCACCGCTGGATCGAGTCCTAATGACCATCATCTCTAGCGGGATTTCCAGCGGGGAGCAGCGGACTTGAGCGTGACTGGCCTCTTGCCTTCTTCACCATCTCCGTGAGGAGGAGCGTGCCGGTCTTTTGCTTCTTTTTTGGTTCGATTGAAGGCGCGCGCCGGCCGAGTTGACCGTCAGTAGTAAAACTCGTCTCGTCGAAGCTCATCAATGCGGCCGCCTCTAACAGGCGGCCCGCTGTTCGACCCGCATCGCGTCGAGGCCTGTTCCCGTCGGAGGGACGAATGCAAAAGGCGGTCGCTCATCGCAGCGCTTCAAAGCCTTCGACATCGCAATCGCGTCCATGACGGCAACTCCGGGTAAGGCGGAGCGAACTTGAAGCTCCATTCTGTCAAGTTCGTTACTGACCCCTCAACCGGAATTAAATAATTCCGGCGCGAGCGTCGACCAGATCTTCGCGGTTAGTCCGTACCATCTACTGAGCCAGCGGTTGGGACACGAACAGCCACGTCTTCAACCTGGGTCATTGGGTTAGCTGTCGGGCCCAGCTTCATCTCAAAAGGAAACTGATATGAAAGACACTTATCGGGGCGTGCTCCGCCGAAACGAATGGGATGGACCATTCGCGCTGATGGTTGCTGCGCCCTCCGGCAGACGACCTTGGCCGATCGAGACGAAGTCATCTCAAGATGATTACGTCGAGGGTAAGCCCATCCAGGTCTCGTTCACCTACCCTGTCCATTTCGTTCCTGCGGGCAAAAGGAGCGTCCGCGTCGCGAGGGCGCGCGATCGCGCCCCGGTCATGCTCAAGACGACCTGCGGAGCTCGCCTTGGTCTCGCGGGGCAGGTTCGTCCGATGCGGCCGGATCGCGAAGCGACGGAGATCATGCACGATGGCCAAAAACTATGGTGGTCCCTTCCCGGCAGACCGACGGTCCAGCGCTTCGCGGCGGCACTGACTGAAGGCGAACATGCGGCAGTGGGGCTGCTAGATCAGAAGTGCGTCTCTTCCATGAGGCCAGCGAACTCGAGGGAAGAGTTAGGCGCTCGCGAAATCGTTTACGATGGCAGAGACGACTGCGTGACGCGCCTGCAGCGAGGCGTCGAAGGACTCGTTGCGTCAATGGAGAGGTCCTTCTCCGCGACGGGGCCCCTCTATACGTCCTGTGGAATGGATATCGCAACAACAGCATCGTGTCCGTTGGAACATCGGAAGTCGTGGTCGCGCTGGCCAACAGCCGGCGCAATCCCGCATTCGAGGACGCATCGAACGGCATTATATTTGGAAGACCCTTCGAAGCAGTTGACCGCCACGATGCGTTGTCGTTCGCAAAAGAAAAAAGCCTGGATCTCGGCGAGCACGCAACAATCGAGATGCTGCGTCCTGAATTGCTGCGTCAGGATCCCATCAAGGTTCAGCTGGAAGCGACACTCAGGAAACTCCTGCGACTTGTCTCCATATTCCGGGACGGCACGCAAGACGGCCTCGCCGAGATTCGTACGGAGCGAAGGCGCTTGCGTGATCTTTTGGAACGAGATGGCTCGATTTTCGACTGGGGAAGAGGCTTGCAAGAGTTTTCAGCGTGGGTAACCTTCGAGCCGCAACAGTGGAAGAAGAAGTTTAGAGTCGAAAAGCTGTTCGTTCGTGACGCCATAGATCGTATTGAAGCTGAGTGCAGCCGACGGGGGGAACCCTCGCCATTTTCGACGACGCTGCTGGATGAACAGGATGATGCGGCTATCGCAGCCTATTTCGACTAGCGCTTGAGATTTGAGCGCCTTCTACAACCTGCGAGCACACGGCCAGCTTCGCGCCAGCCGGCGGGAAGATAAAGGGGCCGGCGCGCGTTTTTCCAGCACGGCCCGGAACATGGTTCAAACTCTGACTTTGGTGGCCAACAACTCTCGCTAGATCGGGGTCGATATTGCAATCTTTCGCTCGGTTGCCTAAGATGGCGGCCAGTTGCGTACCGCGCGCGAGAAGCCGAACATGACGGACCAAACAGGAAGCGTGCCACGTCATCAAGCCGACGCGTTGCGGCTCATAAGAGCCTTTGGTCGTGTGCGCGACCCTCAGGAACGTCGGGCTGTGATCGACGTTGCCGAGCAGTTGGCGCGCCGGTAAGAAGTGTCGCAAGAGAGGCCTTCTCTTGGCAATTCTCGCGAACCCTGAATCTGGAAGGTTTCTGTGGATCTAGGAGCCTCTGTCTCAGTCGACCAGGCTTCACCGCGGGGCGCAATATCTCCGGCACCGTAAGCCGTCCAGAGCGGCCTACGCGGTGAGCGCCGCGCGTCCCAACTCGGCCGCGAGCTCGTAAACCGTGCTGTCTTCAGATGCACAGGCAAGCGGGCGCACCATCGGTCGATGAGTACATTCTTACCCTGTCAGGCGGTGGACGAGCGAACTCGCTCAGCCCGCAGCATTTTCTTAAACGCAAATCGGTTGAAATAGAATTACCGACGCAATTTTGAGGCGAGCTCGCCAAGTTCATAGTTTTCCTCTTTTCGAGAATTGGCAGAACCATGAAGCTGCGGGAGGCGTGGGTGACCGAGATCCCATTTCCGGGACACGGTTCGATCGTGCTGATGAAGATGCGAAAGGGGCAAGCCGATACAGAGCCCGCGGCTCGACGGCTCATCGCCAGCTTGCTCGCCAGCATCTCTCTTGAGCGGCTCACCTGCCATATTGCGATCGTCGGCGGAGAGTTTGAGGATGATACCCCGATCTTCAGGACGACGCCGGAGGTCGAGACCTTCGTGCGGTCAATGCTGATCGAGTTGCCCGCCTATCCTTGGCGAGCAGTTCAATTCGACTAAGGACAAAGCCGCCTCCCAACGCATTCTCCGACAGAGAACGCGCCAAGTGCGCGCAAGCACCGAGGTCGAACGTCAACATTACTGGTTGCGAGGTATCAGTTTCGGTCGTCGGCTAAGCGGCCCGGGAAAGCCGATCGACAATCCGCGCGCCTGCAAGTCCATTAGGCCGGCACGTGAGCCGGTAGCCTTTGCTTCGCCACTTCTGCCCCGAGGCCATGCAGGGCGCACACGTTCCTTTTTACCGAATAACGGAATGGAAGGGGCTCCGCCCCTCGCACGCGCCAGGGTAAAGCGCCGGCTGATGCCGGCGCCGACCCCAGCGGTCTCCCCGGTCTTCCGCGCTTCTCTCATCCACCAACCCTTCGAACGGCTGTTAAGCGCTTGTGCAGACCCGCTTCTAGCAAGCGGCCCCTTAAGGGCGGGCGATCCCCCTCCGCACGGGTCGCCCTGGCACTTGCTACCCCCGGTCTCGCCGACGGGCAGGGGCGCAGGCGCGGAGTGCGCGCTCTGCGCCCATGCAGAAACAAGGAGATCATCATGTCGGCCAAGCAAGTCAAATCCATCCCCGCGAGTGGGAGCGAGATTTTCATTCCGCTCAACAAGCTCAAGAAGTCCCCAAGGAACGCGCGCAAGACGCCGCACACCGAGGCGGCGATCGAGGCTTACGCTGCGAGTATCGCGGCCAAAGGCATCCTGCAAAATCTCGTCGTCGAACCGGAATTGGACAGCGAGGGCGCGGCTACCAGCCTCTATTTCGTGACCATCGGCGAAGGCCGCAGGCTTGCCCAGCTTTTGCGCGTCAAGCGCAAGGAGATCAAGAAGACCGAGCCGATCCGCTGCGTCATCGATACCGCGAACGACCCGCACGAGATCAGCCTCGACGAAAATGTCACCCGCGAAAGCATGCACCCGGCTGACCAGTTCGAGGCCTTTAAGAAGCTGGCGGACGAGCGCGGTTTGGGCGCGGAAGAAATCGCCGCCCGGTTTGGTGTTACGCCGCATGTCGTGCGGCAACGACTGCGGCTCAGTGCCGTGTCGCCGCGCCTGATCGAGGCGTACCGGAACGGCGAAATGGGCTTCGAGCAATTGGTGGCATTCGCCCTGATCGACGATCATGACAGGCAGGAGGAAATCTATAGCCGGCTGTCCTACAGCCGCGATCCCGTCACGATTCGCCGAATGTTGACCGAAACCAACGTCGCGGCCACCGACCGTCGCGCGGTCTTCGTCGGTCATGAGGCCTACATTGAGGCAGGTGGCACAGTCCTGCGTGATCTCTTTACCGAGGATCGCGGCGGCTATTTCGAGGATGTGGCGCTGCTGGATCGGCTTGCGCTGGAAAAGCTGCAACAGGT
>CAZQMD010000288.1:0-6302 GCA_964594185.1 uncultured Afipia sp.
CGGCCTTCGACAGGACCAGCGTCACCGGTGGGAGGAACACCGCCGCCAGGCGGCCTATCCCCTTTTCGCCCTGACGAACTCGGTCGGCCAGTCCGAAGGTGTCAATGGGGGCCGCGTCCATGTCTTCGATCTTGGATTCGGTTCCGATAACGAGCCACCGGTCTCGGAAGGTTGAGAACGACATGCCGGCGCCATCGTCTACCACCAGCGCGACCTCGGGGCTGCCGTCGAAGATGTGCAGCGCGACGTCCTTGGCGTAGGCGTCGTACGCGTTTTTCCAGAGCTCACTCACAGCGGTCGGTGCATCAGCGATCTGCCCGCGCCCCAGATGGTCGATCGTACGAGCACGGGTTTGGAAAGCTACCGCGCTAGGCGGCCGCAGGACCGCGTTTCCGGCGTTTGATTTCGGCAAGGAAGAAGGCATCAATAGTTTTCCGGACCGGCGACCCGCACCTACTATGGGTTGAAAGAGAATATGCACCATACCGTTAGGAAAGCGAAAATGCGGTGGCGTCAATGGCCTCTGGCGACGCTTATTCTTTCGTCGGGGATGCCGCGTTCGACTCAGACGACTGACGCTGTGTGAATTCGGTGGCCCCAGCCACGGGCGCAACGGCAATTTGAGATAGACTGAATGATCTGCGGTTCCACACTATGGAGCACCAGACAGATCTGGAGGCGCTAGGGGCGCCTGGTACTAGGATTTTTCGTAAGTCGCGGTCTTATGGCGGAGAGGGAGGGATTCTCTGCCAGAGCCCAAGAGGGCTCGAAAACCGCAGTGAAATCAGCGTTTCCAGACAACCTCGGTGGGTTGTGTGTACCGCGAGCATGTACCGGATCAGATGGCCCAGCTCAAGCGGATTCGCGCGAATGGTAAACGGTTTCCCACCGCCTTGTCGCTCTCATAGCGGTCCTGGGCGGTATCAGGAGGTTTGGCCCGTGTCCATCCATGCGCGGGGTCATGGCGGCGTTCATGCCACACGCAAATACGTCGCGGAGAGGCTCGCCCGAGCTGCTGGCCATGGAATGACTCACCTCGGAGAGCTAACTAGATGCAAGAGGAGGAGGATTTTCGGCCCGATCGCAGGCAGCCGGGGACGGCACGGCCTTTTCCGCCTTGGCGCCTTCGTGGCGGCCCGGGGCAGCCTGCGATTGGGTCGAGCGCGCATCAAATATCTGGTTGTCCCGTCTTTCGGACGCAAGTGGTCGAAACTGATGCGGGCCGGGACATTCCTATCTGCAGCACTTATGCATGCCAATGCGGGCGACGGGTTGCAGTTCGGCTTGCAATCCGATGTCACGGTGGAGGCGGCCCGAAGGCCGCCTTTTCAGTATCGCAGCAAGGCTTGTAACGGAGCCTTTTCAGAAAGGGCTGAACGGCACGTCGGTTCGCGGACGAAGGCGATCTGTGCTCTGCGCTCAAGCGCCTGCTGGAGCGCCGCCTCAACGAGGTCATCGATCGCCTCGAGATCGGCCTCGCCGCAAACCGGACACTTCGATAGCCGCGCGTCTTCGAACAAACTCCCGCAGTGCCCGCATTGGGCGCCAGCAGCAGCGTAGCTGTCGTCAACGACCAAGGTGAGGACTCGTCCCTCGCTCAGACAGTCTAAGGTCTCCTGTGTTCCCGTTGAGACCGCAACTGGATTCGCCTCGCGCAATCGGTCGATAAGCTCGCGCTCCTCTCGAGCTTTGAGCTGATCTTGTTTTGCGGCGGCCGCAACACCGATTTCGGCAGACGACGCGTGTACGCTGACCTCGCACGTCGCAAGGCGGGAGAGAGAATCCTTGGACAGATGATCGCGAAAAGCCGCGCTCATGTCGGGAGGCGCGCAGAGCAGGATGTGGGTTGTTTCGAACTCTCGGCCGATGATCTCAGTCATCGAGGCCAAGGCCTTCGCCTCGTCCTTCATGAGTTGAGTCGCCAGCGCTTCGCGGCGGTCGCGCGGGACACGATCCGTCAGCATGCCCCGAATGCGCTGGCCCTTGACGCGGTAGATCTCTTCGATGGTGCCGAGATGGCTGACGAAAAAGCGGCTCTGCTCCCGCGACAGCAGCGCAAGTAGCATTCGGTCGCTGCGGCCCCAGGTGCGCAATAGAGGTCGCAGGTAAGGCCGGGGTCCAATCCGGATATTGTCCGGCAGCGGAATCGGCAGGGCGATCTGCCGCCAGATCCCACGTTCGCGGCAAGCGAAGAATGCAGCGCCACGGCCAAGTTCGGGCAATTGTTGATCCAACGCGCCCCGGATATCCTCGATGTCCGCATTGACGCTGGCCCGAATGGCCTGATCAGCCGTCTGCGAGATGCGATGGCTGAGGGCTGACAGGGCAGACCGCCAGCCACCTCCCACGCGCCGTTCCGGGGTCAGCTGTAGATAGAGGCTGACGACGGGAGGGCCGGCCGTGTCGAGTGCAGCGAGAGCGCGGAAATGTTCGGGGGAGAGCAATCGATAGGAGTGCTCTTGCATCCGCGTGCGAACGTTCTGGACGATCCGGTCCCGCAACTCCGGAGTGAGTGCATGATGGGCGTCAATGGCGAGGCTGAGAGCCTTCATTTGCAGTCCTCCTCATCAGTTCAGCCAAGCGGGCTTGCCCCTCTCGCCAGAGCTGCGACAGGCTTTCCCGCGAAATTCGCAAGCCAATTGCAATTTCGGTAAAGCTGAGGCGGTGGACATGACGCATCACCAGCACCTGGCGAGCGATGGGCGACAGACCCGGAATGTTCCGGTCGAATACTCCCGTGGGGGGCTCGAGATCGGACTCAGCACGCAAAATGTCCTCCCAGCGCACCACCTCGTCCGGTTGAAACCATTCATAGAAGCCTTCGTCATCGTCGTAGATCGGCGGCTCCGGCGCACGCGACTCCAGCGAAACGGAAATGAGACGCCGTAGCAATTGCTCCTGCCGGACGATGCGCATCAGCACGCGGAACTGGAGCCCGAGCAGCCATGCACGAAGCCCGAGGGCTTGCGGACGGGTTCGGCGGTCTCGCCATGCCCGCAGCAGGGTCTCGCCAACCAATTCCTCCGCAGACAAATCGCCCTCGAGTAGACCGCCGAGGGCGACGTGATATCGGATGTCCCGCTCAGCTGCAGCGAATAGCTCGTCCAGGTGAGCGCTGACCACAACCTGGAACGCGTCCCGATCGCCGTCCAGGCAACGCGCCCATGCCGCGCTATTGTCCAACGTGCTAGACGCAGGGCCGAAAGTACCGGCGTCCGAGACATCGATGGGTGTCATGGTCATGTCCCGTATTGGGCCTCCTCAATTGGCTTCATTTTGAACCCCAGTTTCCGCCTGAGCCTGCAATCTTGCGATCGGACGCGCCGCGAAGCTCGGCAGGTGACGCTCGGATGCAGCCCGTTTTCGCAGCAGTCTCTGGTAAAGTTTGACGTATTCGGCAGCCATACGGGTGGCGGAGAAGCGCTCCTCGAAACGGGCGCGAATGGCCATTCGATCCAGCGCCAGAAGAGAGGGCATGGCTTGCACGGCCTCGTCGACGCTTTCGACGATGCGCCCGGTGATCCCGTCCTCAACGATCTCGGCGACCGATCCTCCGCGGAACGCCAGGACCGGCGTGCCGCATGCCATGGCCTCGATCATGACGAGGCCGAAGGGCTCCGGCCAATCGATCGGAAACAGCAGTGCTGCCGCGTTGCCCAGAAATTTGGTCTTTTCGCTCTCGTTGATCTCACCGATGAATTCCACCCCCGGACCGTCGAGCAGCGGCGCAATGGTGTCACGGAAGTAGGCTTCGTCGGCATTGTCGACCTTCGCGGCAATCTTCAACGGCAGTCCCGCTGCTCGCGCAATTTCGATCGCGCGGTCCGGCCGCTTCTCTGCGGAAATTCGTCCGAGAAAGGCGAGATAGCCGCCAGCCGGTTGGAAAGTCGGCTTATGCAGATCGAGCGGCAGCCCGTGGTAGACGGTTGCAACGAAATTGGCCCGCGGCAGCGGCGCGCGTTGAGCGTTGGAGATCGAGACCAACGGCATCTCGGGGAAATGGGCGTAGAACGGCATGTGGTCGGGCAAATCCTGCCGCCCGTGGAGGGTCGTTACGGTCCGTCGGGCCTGCGTCCGGAACAGTGGAAAGTGCAGATAGTCGACGTGGAAGTGGAGCACGTCGAACTCCTCAGCGCGCTCCCGGACCTTGTCCAGCAGCAGCATTTGGTGCGGAATCGAATTTCTGACATCCGGATCGAGCCGGAGGGCCTGGGTCGTGCAGGGGACGAGTTCGGCCGATGTGATGGAGTCCCCGCTCGCAAACAGAGTGACCTTGTGCCCTTGCCTGACCAACTCCTCCGTCAGGTAGTGCACGACCCGCTCAGTCCCGCCATAAAGCCGGGGCGGTACGCTCTCGAACAGCGGCGCAATCTGCGCGATCTTCATTCGGTCCTCCGTGCGTCCAGTCGGGTATATTTTTCAAGCGTGAGATCCGGCCGGCTTTGCCAAATGGCCACGCCGGCGCGCGGCAGCGCCTTGGACCTCGGAAGGAGCTGGTCGTTCCGCGGTCGCTCGCGCGGAGCGGCGGGCTGGTCGCGCTCGCCAAGCAATTGACCGATCGGGAGAGCCGATGTTGACACCGAGCGCGGCAAAGCACGGCGGATCACTCGCTGGAAAGGATTCCAAGAGCGCGGTTTCGATCACATCGTCTAGGACTGCTGCCATGGTCACTCTCTTCGGCCAAGTGCGATGGAGGGGCCGGCCGAGGCTCAGCAGGATGATAGGAAAGTATCCTTTGTCTCAGACGGACCCGCCAAAAAACATGGGTGCGGCATCGCAGTTTTCGCAAGATGCCGGCAGGACTTGAAATGATGGGGCTCCCTTCTAACTTGATGGGTGAAAGCGCGAGCCATCGCGCGGCACCACCGGGCGCCTGAGACAGGGCCCGGTCAGCGGGCGCCAGGCAGGTGTCCGAAGCGCCCAGAACCATGTTGCTCAATGGAGGATATGGCTATGACCACGCTTGATCTTGCTCCCCTGTGGCGATCGACCGTCGGCTTCGATCGTCTGTTCGACCTTCTCGATGACTCCGGCGGATGGACCGGTGGGGACAACTATCCCCCCTACGACATCGAACGTGTCGGCGAGGACCACTATCAAATCTCCCTGGCGCTTGCGGGCTTCACACCCGATGAGGTCTCCATCACGGCCGAGCAGAACATGCTGACCGTTGAGGGTCGCAAGGCCGAGAAGGGCGCCCACCAGTATCTCTATCAAGGCATCTCTTCACGCCCGTTCCGGCGGATGTTCAATCTGGCCGAGTACGTGCAAGTGAAGGGCGCCTCGTTCGAGAACGGCATGCTCAAGATCGATCTGGTGCGGGAGGTTCCGGAAGCCATGAAACCCCGCCAGATTGCGATCAGCACAGGTGGCGACCACCAGCAAATTGAGAACAAGCAAGCGGCCTAACACACCGCCTGCCCGTAATTGGCGCTCGCGGCGTGGCCCGCCGCGCCGCGGGCGCTTGGAACAGAGAAAGGAGAAACCCTATGGCTATCACTGATCTAATCCCTTGGGGCCGTGGTCGTGATCTGACCACCCGCCGCTCCGAAAACTACAATCCGGTTCTCACCCTGCACCGGGAGATGAACCGGCTATTCGATGATGTCTTCCGCGGCTTCGATGTCGCGCCGTTTGGCGGCAGCTTCTTCGAGCAGTCGATGAATTGGCCGAGCATCGAGGTCAATGAGAGCGACAAGGACGTCAAGGTCACGGCAGAATTGCCGGGTCTCGAGGAGAAAGACGTCCAGGTCGAACTCGCTAATGGCGTCCTCTCGATCAAGGGAGAGAAGAAGACCGAAACGGAAGACAAGGATCGCAAGTTCAGCGAGCGCTACTATGGCCGGTTTGAACGGCGTATCCCGGTCGACGACGTGGATCAGGACAAGATCTCTGCCGCGTTCAAGAACGGGGTGCTGACGGTCACCATGCCAAAGCTGCCGCAGGCCGAATCGAAGGTGAAGCGCATTGCGATCAACTCGAAATAAGTGCAGTTCGACGGGAGCGGGTCTCCGCTCCCGTCGAACACCAATTCGTTGTGCGGGAATGTGCTCGACATGAAATCCAGTTTTGCAGGCGCGGCGGATATTGTTGCACACGCCGAGACGGCGGCGCAGCACATCAAGGAGCTGAAGACGGCTTGCGCGAACGGCGACAAGCGCGTGGTCGGTCGATCGCTGCGGCAAGCGATTAGCGAGCTTCAGCTGGCGCGCGCGATGTTGCGGACCGGTCTCGATTAAATGCGCGCGTCGACGGCATCTTCCAGTCAGGCGGGATAATGGTTGACTTTCCAGCGGAGCGTC
>CAZQMD010000289.1:0-6301 GCA_964594185.1 uncultured Afipia sp.
GAAGACAAACTGTCGCCGGACCCGCACGTGGCCTCGCAGAAGTCATCGCGTACGCCGCTGCGCAAGCGCTTCTATACCAGCGCGGGCGTGGCCGAAGGCCCCGATGGCTTCGGGATCACGCTCGACGGCAAGCAGGTCCGCACACCCGGCAAGAATCTGCTCACGGCTCCGACGCGCGATCTCGCAGAAGCCGTGGCGGCGGAGTGGGACGCGCAGGGCGAGAACATCGATCCGATGTCGATGCCGTTGACGCGCCTTGCCAACAGCGTGATCGATGGTGTGGCCGCAGATGTGCAGGCCGTCGTCGACGATGCCGCGAAATATTTCGAAACCGATCTCCTGTTCTATCGTGCCGGTTTTCCCGAAGCGCTGGTGGCGCGGCAGGCCGAGCACTGGGACCCGGTGCTGCGATGGGCCGCCGATGCACTCGGCGCGCATTTCATCCTGGGCGAAGGCATCGTCCATGTCCGCCAGCCGGAAACTGCTGTCGCTGCCGCGCGAGGCGCATTGCCGTCGGGTGCGTGGCCGGTCGGTGCGTTTCATGTGGTGACCACCATGACCGGTTCGGCGCTGCTGGCGCTGGCGCTCAGGCATGGCGTGCTGGATGGATCGCAGGTCTGGGCCGCCGCGCATGTGGATGAGGACTGGAACAGCGAGAAGTGGGGTGCGGACGACGAGGTCGCGGCCCGCCGCGCGTCGAAGTTCAGGGATTTTGAGGCGGCGGCGCGCGTGCTGAAGGCGTTCGGCTGATCCTGCCATATATGCTGGTCATCCCGGCGAAAGCCGGGATCCATAACCCCCGGCTTTCCTGTTCGGGCAGTGTGGTTGAACGTCTTGTTCTTGCATTGAGTGACAGGGGTGATGGGTCACGGCCTCCGCCGGGACGACATGTAAGCCCATCGGTCCTACCGCAGCGGGTTCGGTTAACAACACGTTTACGACGCTGGGATAGGGTCCGAACCAGAGGACTTCCCCTGCATGTCGATCGCTATCAATCCCATCTATCCGGTTGTGGCTGCCCAGCCTGCGGCGGCGATTGCCCTGCAGCCGGGGACCGTGATCGATGCGACGGTGCTGAAACAGCTCGACGCCAATCTGGTCCGCATCGCGATCTCGAATCTCACCATCCAGGTGCTGTCCGAAGTGCCGTTGCAGCCCGGTCAGGCGCTGCAGCTTGCGGTGTCGCAGACGCCGCAGGGTGTGCGGCTGCAGATCGTGCCGGGCGAGGGCGCGCCATCGTCTACACCCGCCGTATCATCCGGGACCGCTGCGACAACCGACACCGTCAGCGTGCCCAAGGCCGACGTGCCGGTGCAGGATGCAGCCGCCGGCCGCGTGCTTACGAATCTTGAAGCACTCGCTGTTTCGGCTGCGGTGCAGAACGCTGCCGCGCGGCAGGGCAGCCTGTCGCCGTTGTTCGCAAATCTCGGTGTTGCCGCGTCATCGCCGGTCTTGCCGCAGACGCTGCAGCAGACCGCCGCGCAATTGCTGGCGCAGCGCACGCCGCTGACGGAAAACCTCACTGGCGATGCGCTGAAAACAGCGTTCCAGAAGTCCGGCCTGTTCCTCGAACAGGGCCTCGCTTCATCGCAGACCTCGAACGGCCCCGATTTGAAAGCCGCACTGATTGTCTTCCGGCAGACGCTCTCCTCGTGGCTGGGCAGCATGCCCGCCTCCGAGAGCGCCGCTTCGCCGTCGCCTTTGAGCGTGGCGCCAAACGCTGCGCCTTCGCTATCGCCGGAGATGGAAGGCGATATCCTGCTTCCGCAAACCGGGGCACCCGTCGCAGAAGATGTTGCCGAACTCGACGGCAAGGTCCGCATCTTTGCGCCGAATGAACCTTTGCCGACGGCGGCGAACCGCATGGCGTCGGCAAGCGCTGGAATGACCGCGCTGCAGGAAGTGCTGCAGGCGTTTCCGAAAGGCGTTCAGGACGAGGTGGCGAAACTGCTCGATGCGCAAACGCATGCGGGTGTGTCGCGCATGCCCGCGGACAGCGATGTGATCGCGCGCACCAATGTGCCGCCGCCGCCGTTTCGCGGTTCGGAGCCGAGCGCACAGTCCATAATGCAGCCATCGCTGGCGCCGGACGATGCGCCCGCAACCGTTGCTCATCGCCTGATCGAGGATACCGACGCGGCCCTTGCACGGCAGACGCTGTTGCAGGCCGCCTCGTTGCCGGTGGATACACCCGGCCTCCGTAACGATCCGACCGTGCCGCGCTGGAATTTCGAAATTCCGTTCGCGACACCACAAGGTACCGCCGTGGCGCAGTTCGAGATTTCGCGCGATGGTGCAGGCACTGAAGTGGAAGCGGCCAGCCGCGTCTGGCGCGCGCGGTTCTCGCTCGATGTCGAGCCGAGCGGCCCGGTTCATGCGCTGGTCTCACTGAGCGGTGGGCGGACATCGGTTCGCATGTGGGCCGAGCGGCCCGCGACCGCGGCGCAGCTTCGTATCAATGCGCCGCAGTTGACGCACGCGTTGCGTGAAGCGGCGCTCGAGCCAGGTGACATCCTGATCGGTGAGGGGCTACCGCCAAAATCCCCGCCACCTCCGGCGGGCCATTTTCTGGATCGCGCGCTGTGAGTATCGACACCAAAAACCGTCTCGCGGTCGCTCTTCATTACGACAGGAAGGGCGCGCCGCGCGTCGTTGCCAAGGGCAAGGGCACGGTTGGCGAGAAGATTATTGAGATCGCCAGAGAGAACGATATTCCCATTCAGGAGAATGAAGTGCTCGCTGGCGCGCTCTCCAATGTCGAGCTTGGCGAGGAGATTCCCGCCGAACTGTACAAGGGTGTGGCCGAAGTCCTGATTTTCGTCATGCGCCTGACAGGACGGCTGCGTTAAAGTGCAGGCGCAGGCCCGAAGAATCCAATCATCTTGATCAGGTGGCCATCTGGCCCGATCTCGCCAATATCAATCGAAATATCTCCGCGCGTGCCGTCGCCGCGCACCAGTCGCCAGAGAAAACGCAGCACATTGTGATGCGTTTCGATACCGCTCATGAATTCGAGATAGGCGCCGGGCCGTCCGGCCTGAACCTCCGCAATCCGGCGTGAGAGGTTGTCGCGCCCGGTAATCTCAACATTCGGATCGACATAGACGCCGTTATCGGCCCAGCAAGCCGCCAGCAACGCATTGCGCTTGGCTGTGTCGGTCTCATTCCAGGCTGCAATGTATTGCCGAACGATTTCAGCGGTATCGGACATCAGGTCTTTTCTCCCTTTTTTTGAGAGTAGACCGGCTATTGTCATGCTTTCAACACGAAGCGAAGGAATTTGTCGGCCGAGTCTGGAGACCATACGATGATTGATCGCCGCTATGCCCTTGCTTTGATCGCTGGTGCCTGTGTTCCTGTCCACGCGCTTGCTACCGGCGTACCGCGATATGAAGTCCGCAAGAATCTCCAGAAGCGCTTCGCCGACGAAGGCACCGTTGGCGCATTCGCCGCTTTCCGGATTGATGACCAGCATCTGATCGCCAGCGATCATTCCCGCGCGCGGGATGCCGTCCTGCCGGCATCCACCTTCAAGATTCCGAATTCGATCATCGCGCTGGAAACCGGCGTTGTGGCCGATCCGGACAAGGACATCTTCAAGTGGGATGGCGTGACCCGCAGCATTCCCGAATGGAATAAGGATCACACCCTGCGCTCGGCCATCGCGGTCTCTGCGGTGCCTGTTTACCAGGAAATCGCGCGGCGCGTTGGCGTGGAGCGGATGCAGAAATATGTCGATGCGTTCGAATACGGCAATCGCAATATCGGTGGTGGAGTCGATCGTTTCTGGCTGACCGGCGATCTGCGCATCTCGCCGCTGGAGCAGATCGCATTCGTGGACAGGCTGCGGCGGCGTGCGCTTCCGGTCTCGAAGCGCGCGCAGGATCTGACCGCAGATATTCTGCCTGTCACGAAGATCGACGACGTCATCATTCGCGCCAAGACGGGCCTGACCGGCGTCACCGACAAAAGCATGACCGACGGCAAGGGCGTCGCGGTGGGTTGGCTGGCCGGGTGGGCGGAGAAGGGCAGCACGCAGACAGTGTTCGCGCTTAATCTCGATGTCAGTGAGCCGAAGCATTCAGCGGCCCGGATGAAAATTGCTC
Source organism: uncultured Afipia sp. (assembly GCA_964594185.1). GTDB lineage: Bacteria > Pseudomonadota > Alphaproteobacteria > Rhizobiales > Xanthobacteraceae > Afipia. The sequence continues at coordinate 4,107 of CAZQMD010000289.1, forward strand.
AACTGTGTCTCGCGGACATAGGAGCCATTTGATGTTTGGTGCCGGTTTCGCGTTTGTCTGAAACCGGCTAGACTCTACTCAAGAACATAAATCGAGGGAGCCCAAACATGTCATGGCGTGATCTTGCCACCCGCTACAATGCAGCATGGAATTCGCACGACGTCGCGGCGATCATGGCATTTCATGCCGACGACACCAGTTATCAGCGCCACGGCAGTTCGAAGGTCTACAAGGGCAAGGACGTTGTGGCCGAGCAGTTCGGCAAGGATATTTCCGGATTGCCGGGTATCAAGTTCGAGCCTGTCGCGCTTTATGGCAGCGACGATCATTTCGTCTCGGAATCGATCCTCACCGCGACTTCGCCCGACGGCAAGCCGGTGACCATGGAATTGGTCGACGTCATCACGCTGCGCGACGGCAAGGTGGTGCACAAGTCGAGCTACTTTGTGCAGAGCCGCCCGCCGAAGGCGTGAGACATACTTTTTTCTCACTTCTCCCGCTTGCGTGGAGGGGCGCTTTATCTTTGAGCCGCAATCTTACTTCGTCATGGCCGGGCTTGTCCTGGCCATCCCGATCAATAAGGCACTGTGCCTCATCAATCGCGATCACCGGGACATGCCCGGTGATGACAATGGAGAGACTGCGCTCAAAGTGACGTCGTCCCTGCCACCTGCGCGGCGAGCACGGCCTTGGTGGCGGCGAGATCGACCAGCGGATAGGTGTCGAACTGCGCGGGAATGATGTCCGCCCATTCATTCAAGATCCGGTGCAGCACATTGTTGCTCTCCACATCGAAGATCGCCACCGCGCCGCGGCCGACACGCGGATAGATGTGCTTGCAAATGCCCTGCGCCTGATAAGCCTCCATCCATGGCCAGAAACCCTGCCGCGCTTTGGCGACATCCGATGGCCGCTCGGGCCGCGGGTTGGAAATGACAAGAAACAGCATGGCCTGATCTTTCTGTGCGCGTGAATATTGCGCAGCGTTAAGTCCTATTTCGCCAGCAGCCGTTCAACCAGCGTTTCAGCGAAGGCTTCGTCGGCAGGCGAGCCGAACAGCGCCCGCACATAAAGCGGCGCGAGCATGTGATCCAGTACCTCCGAGGTTGACGGCGCTTTCTCACCTCGCTCGCGGGCGCGTGCCAGCATGGTAGAGATCTGTTTGCTGCGCGGCGCGAGTGTTGCCAGACGCGCTGATTCATATTCGCCGGCCGGCATCGTCGTTGCGATCAGCGCGCGAAAGAACGAGGAGCCGTCGCGGCTGGCGAGGCCCGCGGCGATCGAGCGGCCCCATACGATCATGTCGCCGCGCAGCGACCCCGTATCGGGCAGGGGCCGCTCGCGCATCAGCTCTTCCACGGCCACTTCCAGCACCAGCACGCGCACGTCGCCCCAGCGGCGGTACAGGCTCGTGGCCGCCACGCCGGCGCGTTCGGCGATGTCCGTCATGGCGATGTTGCCGTAACCGCGCTCGGCGATCAGGGCGGCGACGGCCTCAAAGACCCCTTCCTTGGTCCGGGCGGTCCGTCCGCCGGGCCGGGTTTTCCCCGTCATGGGCCTTCCTTAATGCAAATTAATTTGCGTTAGCAGTTGTCTCATGCCATTGTAGCGGGCGCCAATAAACAATTTGGAGGAACCCATGGATCGCAGGACACTTTTGGAACTCGGCGTATCGCTGGCCACCCTGGCCACCAGCACGTTTGCGGTCGCGCAGACCGCCCCGCCGGCCGCAGCGGCCGCGCCGAAACCTCCGGCGGCCAAGCCGCCGCTGTTTGCGGATGACGTCCAGTTCTGGTTCGAGACCCAGCGGATTTTCGGGAATGCGGAATATGGCGGCGCGCTGTTCGGCGAGGTTCTGGCGACGTCGTCCCGCATCAAGGCCGGGGATTACGACAGCTGGTACGACGAGTGGAACGCGACCGCCGACAAGGTGGCCAAGGAGGGGACCGATCAGCTCGCGCGCGGCCACCGCGTCAGCGCCCGCGACAGCTTCCTGCGCGCCAGCACCTATTACTTTGCGTCCGAGTTCTTCCTCCATGCCAACCCGAAAGACCCGCGGGTCGCGCGGGCTTACAAGCTGTCGGTGGAGACCTACAAGCAGAGTGCGGCGCTGCACGACCAGCCGATCAGGCATGTCGAGATTCCCTACGAGAACACCACGCTGCCGGGCTATCTCCATCTCGTCGATGACTCGG
>CAZQMD010000290.1:0-6295 GCA_964594185.1 uncultured Afipia sp.
CGTCGCGGCGGAAGCCCTGGAAGAAGCGGGCCATCTGCTCGTGCACCATCGTGTGGCGGGTGACGCGGTTGTCGAAGTCTTCCTTCTGAGCCTTGCTGGGCAGTTCGCCGTAAAGAAGCAGGTAGCAGGTTTCGAGGAAATCGCCCTTTTCCGCGAGCTGCTCGATGGGGTAGCCGCGATAGAGCAGGATACCGGCGTCGCCGTCGATGTAGGTAATCTTGGATTCGCAACTGCCGGTCGATGTGAAGCCCGGATCGTAGGTGAACATCCCGGTCTGGGCGTAAAGCTTGCTGATATCGATCACATCGGGACCGACCGTTCCGGTCAGGACCGGGAAATCGACGGTCTTTCCTTCAACCGTCAGCGTCGCTTTTTTGGTGTTGGTCTTTGCATCCATCGTGAAGTCCCCGGTAAGTGTTGCTCAGGGCGAGTGACGCTTACGGCCATATAAGGACATAAGCGCTTTATTCCAGAAGTGTGGCCCGAATGGGTAGCTTATTGCTGTGTGCGCTGCAAGATCGGTAGGCTGCACCTAAAGTTTGGGCAGCCCTGCGCCAAGGAAGCGGTTGGAGGCCTTTCGTTTTTCGTCTTTGTTGGCGTTCAGGATGCGGCTTGATCCTGCAGCCGGTCCAGGCAGGCTTGCCGGCCCAGCACGGCCAAAACGTCGAAAATTCCGGGTGAAGTTGTCCGGCCGGTTAGGGCCACGCGCAGCGGTTGCGCGATCGCCCCGAGTTTCAGGTTCTTTTCTTCGGCAAATGTGCGCATCGCGGCCTCGGCGGTATCGGCCGCCCAGGGATTGACCGCTTCAAGGGCCGAACGCAGTTCCCCGATCAGCTTGCGTGTCTCGGGCGTCAGCACGGCTGCTGCCTTTGGCTCAAGTTCGAGCGGCCGGTCGGCGAAGATAAAGTTTGAGCTTTCGATCAGTTCGACAATCGTTTTGGCGCGCTCTTTCAGACCGGGCATGGCGGCAAGCAATTGCGCGCGGGTGGTATCGTTGAGCTTGGCGCGGATGGATGCTCCGTTCGGATCGAACTGGAGCACATCCTCGAAGGCCGCCAGCAGCGCCTTGTCGTCGGAACTGCGGATGTAATGGCCGTTGAGGTTTTCGAGCTTGGCGAAGTCGAAGCGTGCAGCCGAGCGCCCGATCGCGGGCAGGTCGAATTCCCGGATCATCTCCTCGGTGGAAAAGATTTCCTGATCGCCATGGCTCCAGCCCAGGCGCACGAGATAGTTCCGCAGCGCCGCCGGCAGGTAGCCGCGCTCGCGATAGGCCTCGACGCCGAGCGCGCCGTGGCGCTTGGAGAGCTTTGAGCCATCCGGCCCATGGATCAACGGAATGTGAGCCATCACGGGCACCCGCCAGCCCATCGCATCGTAGATGTGCTTTTGGCGGGCGGCGTTGATCAGATGGTCGTCGCCGCGAATGACATGGGTCACAGCCATGTCGTGATCGTCCACCACAACGGCGAGCATGTAGGTCGGGTTGCCGTCGGAGCGCAGCAGCACAAGGTCGTCGAGATTTTCGTTCTGCCAGACCACGCGGCCCTGAACCTGATCCTCGATCACGGTTTCGCCGGTCTGCGGTGCGCGCAGCCGGATGACGGGTTTCACGCCCGCAGGTGCTTCCGACGGATCGCGGTCGCGCCAGCGGCCATCGTAACGAATGGCGCGGCCCTCGGCCTTGGCGGCCTCGCGCATCTGCGCCAGTTCCTCGGCGCTGGCGTAGCAGCGATAGGCCTTGCCGTCGGCGAGCAATTGCTCGGCCACTTCACGATGCCGCGCGGCCCGCGAGAACTGATAGACGGTCTGGTCGTCCCACTGGATGCCGAGCCATTCCAGTCCCTCGAGAATGGCCTTGATCGCGGCATCGGTCGAGCGCTCACGGTCGGTGTCCTCGATCCGAAGCAGCATCTTGCCGCCCAGTTTGCGCGCATAAAGCCAGTTGAACAGCGCGGTCCGTGCGCCGCCGATATGAAGGAAGCCGGTCGGGGACGGCGCGAAGCGGGTAACAACGGGTTCGGTCATGTCGGGTGGTTCGGTCCGTCTCGATGATGGTTATTGGCGGGCGTGTATCACACTGCCGGCGCACTGTCCCGGCATCCCGATGAAAATGCCGGATTGGCTAACGAAGGCTTGAGGATCTTCACCTCTCCCCGTTTACGGGGAGAGGTCGGATCGCGCAGCGATCCGGGTGAGGGGCGATTTCCCGTCGAACTTGCTTGCACACTTTGCCCCTCACCCCAACCCTCTAACCGCGAGCGGGGAGAGGGAGCGCATCTTCGCCAGTGAGGGCGGAACCATTGCGTTGCTTGCGGAGAGCCCAGCCTCTTGGCGCGGCCCCCCGGATTTGGCAAACAGGGCCAAATTGAAAGGGTCAAAATGACTGACGAATCGCCGACCGCGGGCCGTGATTTCATCCGCGATATTGTTGCCGAGGATCTGGCTTCGGGCCGCGAAAAGGGCGTGGTGACGCGCTTTCCGCCCGAGCCTAACGGATACCTGCATCTCGGCCACGCCAAGTCGATCTGCCTGAATTTCGGGATCGCGGAGGAATTCGGCGGCCGCTGTCATCTGCGCTTCGACGACACCAACCCCACCAAGGAAGAGCAGGAATATATCGACGCGATCCAGCGCGACGTGCACTGGCTCGGTTACGACTGGGGCAAGCATCTCCATTTCGCGTCGGACTATTTCGAGCAGCTTTATGCCTGGGCGCAACACCTGATCCGCGCAGGCAAGGCCTATGTCGATGACCAGACGCAGGACGAAATTCGCCTGACCCGCGGAACCCTGACCGAACCTGGACAGAACAGCCCGTTCCGCGATCGTACGGTGGAGGAAAATCTCGACCTGTTCGCCCGGATGCGCGCGGGCGAATTTCCGAACGGGGCGCGCGTGCTGCGCGCCAAGATCGGCATGACCTCGGGCAACATCAACCTGCGCGATCCGGTGCTCTATCGCATTCTCCATGCGCATCATCCGCGCACTGGCGATGCGTGGAAAATCTATCCGAGCTATGACTTTGCGCATGGTCAGTCCGACGCGCTCGAACACATCACGCATTCGATCTGCACGCTGGAATTCGCCGATCACCGTCCGCTTTATGACTGGTGCATCGACAATCTGCCGGTGCCCTCGAAGCCGCATCAGTACGAGTTCGCCCGCCTCAACGTCACCCATACGCTTCTGTCCAAGCGCGTGCTCACCGAACTGGTGCGCGGCCGCCATGTGACCGGCTGGGACGATCCGCGCATGCCGACACTGGCAGGCCTGCAGCGGCGCGGCATTCCTGCGGAAGCGCTGCGCGAATTCGTCAAGCGCATCGGTGTAGCCAAGGCCAACAGCACCGTCGATCTCGGCATGTTCGATTTCGTGGTGCGTGAAGTCCTCAACCGGACCGCGCCGCGTCGTATGGCTGTTCTCAATCCGCTCAAGGTAGTGATCGAGAACTATCCGGAAGGGCAGGGCGAAAAGCTGGAAGCCGTCAATCATCCGGACGATCCGGCACAGGGTTCGCGCCAGATTCCATTCGGCCGCGAGCTTTACATCGAGCGCGACGACTTCATGGAAAATCCGCCGAAGAAGTTCTTCCGCATGGCGCCGGGCCGCGAGGTGCGGCTGCGCTACGGCTATTTCATCACCTGCCGCGACGTCGTCAAAAACGCGGCGGGCGAGGTGGTCGAGCTGCGTTGCACGTATGACCCCGCGACACGCGGCGGCAATGCGCCGGACGGCCGCAAGGTCAAGGCGACGATCCACTGGGTCAGCGCGGCGGAAGCCGTGCCGGCCGAAGTACGCCTCTACAATGTGCTGTTCAACACACCGCAACCGGAAGCGGCGAACTTCGCCGAGCAAATCAATCCGCAATCGCTGGAGGTCGTGACCGGCATGCTGGAGCCTGCACTCGCGAGCGACAATTTCGACGGCGCGGTGCAGTTCGAACGGCAGGGCTACTTCTGCCGCGACAAGGATTCCGCACCCGGCAAGCCGGTGTTCAACCGCACCGTCGGCCTGCGGGACAGCTACGCCAAGGTGGCCGGCGAGGGGTGAAAATCCCGCTGATTTGAGCGACTACTCCCTGTCGTCATGGCCGGGCTTGTCCCGGCCATCCACGACCTTACTGGCTATCAGAGAAAGACGTGGATCACCGGGACAAGCCCGGTGATGACGATCCTTGTGTTGCGCACATTCCGCATCCGTTCTCCTATTCGCGGCGACAAGCCCTCGGCTAGCATTGCGTCGGCGATGCCGGAGCGATGCGATGGCGGGCGGGGGCGAGGAGCAGAAGCGATCGCGGGCGGGGCGCGCCATCACATGGCCGCCGCGCGGCGCCGTTCGCGAAGTTAGCCGTTCCGAAGACAATTCGGTTTCTCTTATTGAAAAGATCAGGACCTGGACCGCGGCGGAATCCGGGCCGGGCCGGTTGCTGCCCTGGGTGCCGGTCGCGTTCGGCGCAGGCATCGCGGTTTACTTTGCCGCCGATCGCGAGCCAATTGCCTGGGTCGTAGCCATCACAGCCGCGTTTCTTTGCATCGCAGCGTTTGCGGCGCGCAGGAGCAGGATATTTCCTCTCGCGGTGATGCTGGCCGCGCTGGCGGCGGGTTTCGCGACCGCCACGCTAAAAACAGCGCGTATCGCCCATGGTGTGCTCGCACGGCCAATGTTTTCCGTCACGATCAAAGGCTTTGTCGAAACGCGCGACGAGCGCGAGCGCACCGATCGCTTCGTGCTGCGTGTCGAAGAGATGGAATCTTCACGCGGCATCCAGAAACTTGAGCGCGTGCGGCTGTCGGTCAAGAAAGGCACCGCGCCTGCGGTCGGCAGTTTTGTCGAGTTGAAGGCGCGGCTGCTGCCGCCGCTCTCGCCGTTGCGGCCGGGCAGTTACGATTTCGGGCGCGATATGTATTTTCAGGGCATCGGCGCGTCCGGCTTTGTCATGGGCGCGATCAGGACGGTGGAGGCACCGCGCAGCGGCGGCCCCTATCTGCGCTATGCGGCCACCATGCAGGGCATGCGCGATGCGATCGACGCACGCATTCGCAGTGTCGTTTCCGGCGACAATCGCGCCATCGCAACCGCACTTCTGACCGGACGGCGCGATGCGATTTCCGCACCCGTCAACGATGCGATGTTCATCTCCGGACTCGGCCATGTTCTGTCGATCTCCGGCTATCACATGGCGGTGGTCGCGGGCGTGGTGTTCTTCGCGGTGCGTGCGCTGCTTGCGCTGTTTCCCGCACTGACGGTGACGTTTCCGATCAAGAAATGGTCGGCTGCGGCGGCATTTTTGGCAGCGCTGTTCTATCTGCTGCTGTCGGGTGCGGAAGTGGCCACGCAGCGCTCGTTCTTCATGACGGCGGTGGTGCTGATCGCGGTGATGGTGGATCGCCGTGCGATCACGTTTCGCACGCTGGCGGTGGCTGCGATGATCGTGCTGCTGGTCGCGCCCGAGGCATTGGTGCATCCGAGTTTCCAGATGTCGTTCGCCGCCACGCTCGGCCTTGTCGCATTGGTGCAGATCGGCATGCCGAACCTGTTTGCGTCGCCGGACAATTCGCAGGTGGCGCGCGCCGCGCTCTGGGGCGGACGCGAGATCACGATGCTGGCGCTGGCTTCGCTGGTCGCGGGCTTTGCGACCATGCCTTACGCGGCGTTCCATTTTCATCGCGTGACGCCTTACGGCGTGCTGGCCAATCTCGCGGCCATGCCGGTGGTGTCGGCGCTGGTGATGCCCGCGGGATTGCTCGGAATTCTCAGTATGCCGTTCGGGCTGGACGGCGTGTTCTGGCGGCTGATGGATGTCGGCATCGGCTGGATGATCGCGGTCTCGCAATGGGTCGCGGCGCTGCCCGGCGCGATCGGCCAGATCGCGTCGTTCGGTACTGGCGCGCTGGCGTTGATGAGTGTCGGGATCATTATGCTCGGCCTGCTACGCACGCCGTTGCGTTGGGCTGGCGCGGGACTGATTGCGCTGGCGACGGTCCTTGCGCTGACCACGCCCCAGCCGGACGTGCTGGTGGCTGGGGACGGAACCGCGGCCGCCGTGCGCGGCAAGGACGGACGGCTGCGTCTGATGCGCACGGGAAAGGACGCGTTCCTGTCGCGCGAATGGCTTGCCGCCGACGCCGATGGGCGCAAGGCCACCGACACCTCACTAAGCGAGGGCGTCTCCTGCGACGACACCGGCTGCGTCGTGCAGAGTGCGGATGGCTCAACCATCGCGCTGACGCTGAAACCCGAAGCCTTCGCGGACGATTGCGGACGCGCGGCCGTCATCGTGACACAGCGTCAGCCG
>CAZQMD010000291.1:0-6288 GCA_964594185.1 uncultured Afipia sp.
GCCAACACCAGCTCCGGCCAGATCACCGACAAGACGGCGTGAGGGCAGCCGGTCCGCACCTCTGGACGTGAATCCGGTTGCGACTATCCGTTTGGATATTGCGCAGCCGCCAGCGATGGCCCTTGATATGGCTCTCACGGATTTGGTGCGGAGGCCGATATGTTGCTCGTCAGGGGACTGATTGCGTCCATGGTTGTCATGATGTTCGCGGCCGTGCCCGACACGGCCCGTGCGGACTCGTGGGGTTGCAACTATGACAAGTGCCTCGCCAGTTGCACCAAGGTTGGCGGAAAGCAGTGCACGATCTATTGCGAGCGGCGGCTTCAGGACAAGCGCCGCGACAAGGTCTGCAAATAGCGCGCAGAGGCGTTGCGCGGCTTGTGAGCGGCGGCGAGGGGCCTTACATCGGTTCCATGACCGAGCCGGCCAATCCCGCTATCCACACCTTCCATCCCGACCTGACCGAAGCGAACATCGCGCGGCTTGTCGCGACGTTCTACGGCCGCGCGCGAGAGGACGACCTGATCGGGCCGATCTTCAACGCGCAGGTCAAGGACTGGGATCATCACATCGCGCAGATCAGCGATTTCTGGTCATCGATGGTGCTGCGGACCGGCCGTTACAACGGCCGCCCGATGCGGCCGCATCTGATGCTGCCGCTCAAGGGCGAACATTTCGACCGCTGGCTGTCGTTGTTCGAGAAGACCGCGCGCGAGATTTTCGATGGTGATCTGGCCGAGGCCTTCATCATCCGCGCACGCCGCATCGCCGACAGTTTCGAGATGGGCATCGCCACCACGCGCGGCGAGATCGCAAAGCCAAGGCATAGTGTGTAAGCGACAGCTTTCCAGCCCGCTTCCGCAAAGAAAGACACGTCATCCCGTCATGCGCTGGATGCGACGTCCGGAGAGCTTGACACGTTCCAAAAAAGAACTGTAGCGTTCAAACTATAATAAACCTGTCTCGGAGCCGGCGTACGGCTCTTGTGAATGGGATCATAAGGGCTACGGAGGAAACGATATGAACGCTCGCCCAGCCATGCTGGTTGCGATGTCCCGTGCGGCCGCCTGCGGTCCGCGATCATTCAGTGAATGAACCGGGGGCAATCGTGGATAGCGATCACATGCATTATTACGAGCCCTCGCAGGGGCACGGGCTGCGGCACAATCCGTTCAACGCGATCATCGCGCCGCGCCCGATCGGCTGGATCTCGTCCTTGAGCGATCAGGGACAACTCAACTTGGCGCCCTACAGCTTTTTCAACGCCTTCAATTACGATCCGCCGATCCTCGGCTTTGCATCGATCTCTTGGAAGGACAGCGTCAAAAACGTTTCGGACACGGGCGAGTTCGTCTGGAATCTGGTGACGAAAGAACTGGGCGATCAAATGAACAAGACGTCTGCGCCGGTCCCGCACGGCGTCAGCGAGTTTGATGTCGCCGGATTGACCACGGCGCCCAGCCGTCATGTCAAGGTGCCGCGCGTGCTGGAAAGCCGTGCCGCGATGGAATGCAAGGTGACCGAGATCGTCAAATTCAAGAACTGGAAGGGCGAAGCGGTCGAAGGGTGGCTCGTTCTCGGCGAGGTGGTCGCGGTCTACATCGACAAGGCGCTCATCAAGGACGGCGTTTATCAGACGGCGCTTGCGAACCCGATCCTGCGCGCAGGGCGCGGCGGCGATTATGTCGAAGTAACGCAGGATCGCATGTTCGAGATGGAGCGGCCGCCGGGAAGCAGCAGTCCGGCATTCCACGGCTCCTGATCACTTTTCGCGCTGGATGTCATGCGACGCGCGATCATGTTTTTCTCAAATACGAAGTTGAAGACAGGATTCTAAGAACATGAACTCCGAGGACACGAACAAGGGATAGCTGACATGTACCTTAAATCCTTTAAACGTTCTGCGAACGGTCTACTGCTCGCAGTGTTTGCCGGCTGCCTGAGCTTCGCGGCCATGGCGCAGAACTTCCCGTCGCGGCCCGTGGCGATTAAAACCGCATTTCCGGCGGGTGGGCCGGCTGACGCTGCAATCCGCGCGGCGAACCAAATTCTTGAACGCAATCTCGGTCAGACCATGGTGGTGGAAAACGTCGCGGGAGCTGCCGGTTCAATCGCCGCATCAGCGGCGCTCAGCGCGAATGCAGACGGGTATACCTTGCTCGGCACAACGGTCTCAGATCTTGTGACCGCGCCGTTCACCATCGTGTCTGCGAAATATAAACCCGAAAGTTTCAAACTGCTGGGCCTGGTCGGGACGTCGGATTTCATTCTGGTGTCCAGTTCGGCCCATTCGTTCAAAACGCTCGATGAATTAATCGCCTATGCGACAAAGCCAGGGAACAAGGAACTGACGATCGGTCATTGGGGCAGGGGATCGACCGCGCATATTGTGACCGCCGATTTTCAGGGCCGGACAAAAGCAGCCTTTCTGGAAGTTCCTTATAAAGGCGTCGCGCCGGTCATGGCGGACATTACCGGCCAGCATCTCGATCTCACGTTTGCGCCGCTGGGCGGTCCTGTCCTCGAACTGATCAAGGGAGGCAAGGTGAAGGCCATCGCGGTCGCAGGCGACAAGCGCAGCCCGCAATTGCCGGATGTGCCGACCATGAGCGAGAGCGGAGGGAACCTGAAGAATTTCGAGTACACGATCTCGTCGGCGCTGTTTGCGCCGCCCGGTACGCCGGAGCCGATTGTCAGGCGCATGAATGAGGCGGTCAATGTCTGGATTACGAGCCCTGAATATATGGAGAGGGTGAATATTCAGGGATCGCGGCAGATGCCGCAGATGACCGTCGACGAGGCACAGGCGTTCTTCCGCAAGGAGCAGGAGAAGTTCAGCGCGATGGCGCGCACCTTGAAGCTTGAAACGCAGTAAGTCTCGCTTGTTTGCGTTGGTGCCGCAAGAGATGCGACACCGTACGGGAAGAGATTAAACGAAGCTAGATATAGGGGCGGCTGATCGAGCATCAGCCGCCCTTTTCCGTTGTTGCCTTATCGTTATTCCGCCTTGATATCCGCGGCGGTGATGACCTGCTTCCAGCGCGCGATTTCTTCGCCGACGAATGTCCTGAACTCCTCCGGCGAGGAGCCCATGGCGACGATGCCCTGCTGCTCCAGCTTCTTCTTCAGATCCGGATCGGCGAGGGCCTTCTTTGCCTCGGCGGACATGCGGTCCACGATCTCCTTCGGCACGCCCGCAGGCGCGATGATGCCCGCCCAGGTACCGGAGGTGAAATCCTTCACGCCTTGCTCGATCAGCGTCGGCGTATCGCCTGCCGCCGGCACGCGTTCCTTCGACGCGACGCCGAGCGCCCGCGCATTGCCCGCGCGCACCTGCTCCATCAGGGGGCCGATGATGTCGAACATCACGTTGATCTGGCCGCCGACAAGGTCCTGCAGCGCGCCTGCGGTGCCCTTGTAAGGCACATGTTGGAGATTGATGCCCTCGCGGCTCTTAAGCATTTCCATGGTGAGGTGCGCCGCGGAGCCGATGCCGCTGGAGGCGAAATTCAGCGTGCCCGGCTTTGCCTTCGCCAGCGCGATCAACTCCTGCATGTTTTTCGCAGGCAGCGACGGCGTCGCCACGATGATCAGCGGCGCGACGCTCATCAGCGACACGTAGGTGAAATCCTTTTCCGTGTTGTAGGGCAGGTTGGCCTTGAGCGACGGATTGACCGAATGCGCCGCGATCACGGTGCCGAAGGTGTAGCCATCCGGCGCGGCCTTGGCGACGGTATCGGTGCCGATGGCGGCGTTGGCGCCCGGCTTGTTCTCGATGACGATGCTCTGCCCGAGAGAGGCCGCGACCTTTTCCGAGACAAGGCGCGCCACCATGTCGGTGTAGCCGCCGGGCGTATAGGGCACGACCATGCGGACCGGGCGGGTCGGCCAGCCTTGTGCCGATGTTTGCGCCGATACACCGCTGCTCGATGCGGCGATCATGACAAGCGCACCCAGCGCGCGGACGAGGGATTTCATTCAGCATTTCCTTTCCCGGTGCGCGGTATCCGGCACAGTGCGACGGTCCGCGGCTCTTGTTATCCGCGAATCCTACACAGGCGGGACCGGCATGGAAAGGTGGCGAGGATCGCGGCCGGGCGCGACAGATCGCGCGGCGAGGTAAGGCGCCAGGATCAGAGCGGCGAGGCGAGCGGCGTTCGCTTCACGGTCTGCGATGTCACCTGATAGTGTGCACCCATGTACAGGATCGCGGACCCCGTCAGGATCATGATCGCGATCACCATCGCCAGACAGATTTGCGTTTCATGTTTCTCGTTGTCGAGATGAAGCCGCATCGCGCGTTCTCCGCTCGCCTCTGGGAGAACAATACGCGCAACGCTGAAGCGTTCCAGCAGCAGGGCTGACGTATCCGGAGATCTTGCTGTGCAGTGCGGGAGACGTTTGCAGCCGCTCAGCGTTTGTCGAGGTTGCAGGTCAGCACATTGCCGAAATCGCCGCCCTGCTGCCAGCAGCCGGAGGTCTTGCAGGTCGCCAGCTTCGGCGAGCAGTGATCGGAGACGCAGTTCTTGTCGGCGGCGTATTTGGTTTTGCAGCGCGAAACACAGGTGTTGAACGAGCCGCTGCAGGTCGCGGCCTCGGCAGGCGCCACAAGCGTCAGCGCAAGCACAAAGGCAACGGCAGTTGCGGAAACGAATTTGATCACAATGGCTCTCCCGGAAATGAGTCGTGTTGATTGTCGCAATGAAGGGACTTTAGCCGCGCGCCATGGCGAAGCCACAAAAAAATCGGGAAAGACGCGGATCACCGGGACAAGCCCGGCGATGACGGCGGCTGGCGTCGTTACGGCTTGCCGCCGGCCTCGACGCGGTCGAGGGAGGTGTAATAGGCGCGCTGCATCTCCCAGAATGAGGAACCCTCGCCATGGCCCGCCGCCGTCGCGCGCGGCGGAGCGGTGTGCGTCTCCGAAATCTGTTCCCAGCCCCACGCCACGGTGGCGCTGATGAGGAAGGCAAGGGCGGTGTGCTGGAGGATGCTATTCATAACTGGATTTGCTCAGCGCCAGCCGAGCGCAGGCGCGACATGCTTGAGGATCGATTCAATGACATGCGCATTGTAATCGACGCCCAACTGGTTCGGCACCGTCAATAGAAGCGTATCGGCCTCGGCGATGGCCTCGTCCTGCTTCAACTGTTCGATCAGCTTGTCCGGCTCCGCCGTATAGCCGCGTCCGAAGATCGCCTGCATGTCGGCCTCGATGAAGCCGATCTGGTCGCCGGCATCGCCGCCGTTTCCGAAATAGTCGCGGTCGCGATCGTTCATCAGCGCGAAGATGCTGCGGCTCACCGAGACGCGCGGCGTGCGGGTGTGGCCGGCTTCCTTGTACGCCTCGCGATAGAGACGGATTTGGGCTGCCTGCTGTACATGGAATGGCTCGTTGGTCTCGTTCTTCTTCAATGTCGAACTTTGAAGGTTCATGCCGAGCTTGCCCGCCCACTGTGCGGTCGCGTTGGACGCGGCACCCCACCAGATGCGGTTGCGCAGGCCGTCCGAATGCGGCTCGAGCCGCAATAGACCCGGCGGATTGGGAAACATCGGGCGCGGATTGGGCTGCGCGAAACCCTTGCCCTTCAGCATGTCGTAGAACACTTCGCCGTGGCGGCGGCCCATGTCGGCATCGGTCTCGCCCTCATTGGGCTGATAGCCGAAATAGCGCCAGCCATCGATCACCTGTTCGGGCGAACCGCGGCTGATGCCCAGTTGCAGGCGTCCGCCCGCAATGAGATCGGCGGCGCTTGCGTCCTCGACCATGTAGAGCGGGTTCTCATAGCGCATGTCGATCACGGCGGTGCCGATCTCGATGGTGCTGGTCTTGGCGCCGACGGCGGCGAGCAGCGGGAAGGGCGAGGCCAGTTGGCGCGCGAAATGATGCACGCGGAAATACGCACCGTCCGCGCCAAGCTCTTCGGCGGCGACCGCAAGATCGATGGATTGCAGCAACGTGTCAGCGGCCGAGCGTGTCTGCGAATGCGATGACGGCGACCAGTGGCCGAAGGAGAGAAAGCCGATTTTCTTCATGGAGGCGGGGGACTCGTGCGAGGGTGATCACGAGTAGATGGGGGTGGTGAGGGTTTGAGGCAAGGTTGGAAAGCAGACGCTTTGTGTTCGCTGTGATCTTGATAACGTCGAGTTAGCCTATAAGCTGCTCAAAATCGCTAATTGGTTGGGGGACCATAGTGACGATACTGACAGACGCCGATCTTGAGTTCGCAAAAGAACACCTTAATCGATTTGCTGACTCAGATTTTTTTCCTCCTTTGTATGAGTACG
>CAZQMD010000292.1:0-6265 GCA_964594185.1 uncultured Afipia sp.
GCCCGTTCGCAGCCCTGCTCGGCCTCGTCACCAACGCCGACGGCAGCAACAACGCGGCGGCGTATTTCTGGCTGACCGGCATCCTGTCGTCATTCCTCGACAACGCACCGACATATCTTGTGTTCTTCCAGCTCGCAGGCGGCGATCCGCAGGTGCTGATGGGCGCGAAGGCCGCGACACTGGCTGCCATCTCGTCCGGTGCGGTCTACATGGGCGCCAACACCTATATCGGCAACGCGCCGAACTTCATGGTCTATGCCATCGCGCGGCAGGCCGGCGTGAAGATGCCGAGCTTCTTCGGCTACATGGTCTGGTCGGGGCTGGTGCTGATCCCCACATTCGTGCTGGCGACATTCCTGTTCTTCCGGCCCTAAGCAGCGGAGCAAAGCGGATGAAGGTTGCGGTGATGGGCGCCGGCGCCGTCGGCTGCTATTTCGGCGCAATGCTGGCGCGAGCGGGCCATGACGTGACGCTGATCGCGCGGCCGCAACATGTTGAGGCTGTGAGACAGCACGGACTCATGTTCGAGAGCCAGAGTTTCAGCGGCCACATCCCGGTGCAGGCCACAACCGACGCATCCGGCGTCGAGGGCGCCGACATTGTTCTGTTCTGCGTGAAATCGCCGGATACCGAGAGCGCGGGCCGCGCCATCGTGCCGTTTCTGAAACAGGGCGCCATCATCCTCTGCCTGCAAAATGGCGTCGATAATGCGGAGCGCCTCCAGGCCGTGACCGGACGGATTGCGATTCCGGCCGTGGTCTATGTCGCGACCGAAATGGCCGGTCCCGGCCATGTCAGGCACAAGGGACGCGGCGAACTGATTATCGGCTCATCCGAAGCCAGTGACGACGTCGCACGGCAGTTTATCGCTGCGGCCATTCCGTCCACAGTTTCGGACACCGTTGTCAGCGAGTTATGGACCAAGCTGATCACCAACTGCGCCTACAACGCCCTGTCGGCTGTCGCAGAGTTGCCCTATGGACCGCTGCTTCAGGTCGAAGGCGTCACCGATGTGATGCGCGCCGTGATCGGTGAATGCGAAGCTGTGGCGCGGGCGCTGAACATTCCGCTTCCCGCCACGCTGCGAGACTCGACACTGGCGCTCGCCGCCTCCATGCCTGAGCAATATTCGTCGACGGCGCAGGATTTGGCACGCGGCAAGCCGACCGAAATCGATTACCTGAATGGCTATGTGGTGAAGAAAGGCGCGGCGCTCGGCATCCCGACGCCGACAAATCTGGCGCTTCAGGTCATGGTCAAGGCGCGCGAAGCGCGACAACAGCCTCACTCCTAACCTCACGTTTACCATCACGCTTTAAGGTCATTGACGTTGCGGCGATCGTCGCCGCAGGCGTCAGCGTTGCGTGAGTGAGGCCGGTGTTGCGTAAACAGTTGCGTATTTCGCGCGTGCGGCGCCGCATGACGCTTGCTCTCGTTGTCATGCTGGCCATGCCCGTGGTGCTCGCGCCGGGCGCAGCCTCTGCCGGCATTTTCGATTTTCTGTTCGGCGGCGACAAGCCGCAGCGGCAGGAGCCTCAGCAGCAACAGCAGCCGAGCAACGCCTTCGCCGATCCATTCGGCCTTTCCACCCAAAATCCCGCGCCTGCGCCATCGGGCGCGACCAGCGGACGCTTCACCACCTACTGCGTGCGCAGCTGCGATGGCCGCTATTTCCCGCTGACCCAGCGCGGCAACGGCACTCCGGCGCAGATGTGCCAGGCGTTCTGCCCGGCAGCCCAGACCAAGGTTTTCTCTGGCAACAGCATCGATTACGCCGTCGGCAACATGGGCGAGCGCTATGTCGATACGCCGAACGCTTTTGCTTACCGCAAGGCGCTGAAGGCAGACTGCACCTGCAACGGCCGCGATCCAGCGGGCCTTGCGCCGGTCGATCTCTCCCTCGACAGCACCTTGCGTCCCGGCGATATCGTCGCGACGTCAAGCGGGCTGGTCGCCTATTCCGGCACCAATGCCAGCAACCAGACGGCGCAGTTCACGCCGGTCAACAACTATCCCGGCCTGACCGCGGACCTGCGCGCACGCCTCGGTGAAATGAAGGTCGCGCCGGTCGCCGCCGAAATTCCTGAGGACACCTATTCGTCGCAGGATGTGACGGGGTCGTTGCCCGAGCCGAGATTCGCACAGCCGATGGCGCCCGACGCCACGCTGCCGAAGATCGCGACGCCAAAAACCAAGCGCGTGATGTGAGCTGAATCAGCATCACTTTCTATGTCGTCCCGGCGAAGGCCGGGACCCATAACCATCGCACTTTGCGGTGTCGACGTGGCATTTAAGCAATTCATTTTCAGAATAAGAAATTTAGGGAGTATGGGTCCCGGCCTTCGCCGGGACGACGCAGTACGTAAATCCCGTCACCATTTCGGATCGCGCCGTAACGACGCAAAAACTCACCGCCCGACGATGACACCGATCACGTTCGGCGCGGCGAGATACTTCTCTTCCATCTCCATCCGTGCCCGCGCCTTGATCTCCGGCGTCAGCAGGCCGCGATGTTCGGCCAGGATCATCCAGCAATAGCCCCACCAGTCGGTGAGAATGCCGGTGTCATCGACCAGATCGTAGCCATGCTCGGCGGCGAAGATTCGCGCCCGCGCCTCATCCAGCGAATCGAGAAATTCGTGATCCTTCAGCGCGAACAGGTCATCGCTGAAATCGTCGGTGGTATAGCCCCACACCGACATGCAGACCGCGTTGAATTCGCGGTCGATATGGTCGTCGTCCACCAGCCGCGTGCGGGCGGCGGTATGGAGACGGGAGAGCGTCCGGGCGAAGTCCGCGATGCGCGTCAGCGCCGTGTTGTCGAAAGCGATATTGGACATGTAGTCCTCGAAACTCAGACAGACCCTAGATCTGGTGGCTCATGGCGACCGAATCACAATGATATATCAATGACTTGCTAAAGTGTTCTTAATTTGTTCGCGCACCTTCATCTGCTGCACAATTCTGTCGCCGGTTGTCTGTTAGCCTGACGGTTTGGCGGGGACCGTCCGTCACAACCACGGAGCACAGCACGATGAAGACTCAAGGATCGGCCGTCTGGAGCGGCGGCATCAAGGATGGCAAGGGCGCGATCTCGACCAAGAGCGGCGCACTGAGCAGCTATCCCTACGGCTTTGCGTCCCGCTTCGAAGGCAAGCCCGGCACCAATCCCGAAGAGCTGATCGGCGCGGCGCATGCCGGCTGCTTCACCATGGCGCTGTCGCTGATCCTCGGCGAGGCGAAACTCACCGCCGAAAAGATGGAGACGGTCGCGGAAGTCTCGCTCGACAAGGACGGCGACGGATTTTCCATCACCGCTGTGCATCTGACGCTGAAAGCGAAAATTCCCGGCGCAACGCAAGAGCAGTTCGAGAAGCTCACCGGCATGGCCAAGGCCGGATGCCCGGTGTCGAAGCTGCTGAAAGCGAACATCACGCTGGATGCAACGCTGGAAGGCTGACCACAGCTTCGCACTTCAGGTGGCGGCGTCCCTGATTTCGCCGCTGCCGCGAGAGACGATCGCGACATCGGTGACGCCGTTCATCTCGCGAATCTTGGGCACCAGAGCTGCAATGTCTTTCGACGACACCTTGGTCAGGATCACAATCAGATCGTCGATCTCCGTGTCGCGCGCCTTGGCGAGGAACCGCTTGATCTGACCGTTGCGGATCGCGAGCGTTTCCTTGAGCAGCTCAGGCGTGAGCGCACCGCGCTGGCTTTCGATCCTGAGACGGCAGGTCTGGTTGCGATCGCGATAGGCCTCCTCAAGCGGCTTCACGCCCGCCAGGATCACCAGAATGATCGCGGTCGACGCGCCCGCCGCGAAATAAAGTCCGCCTCCAACCGCGAGTCCGATGGCAGCCACGGTCCAGATGCTGGCCGCGGTGGTCAGGCCGCGCACGATTTCGCCGCGCGCGAGGATTGCGCCTGCGCCGAGAAAGCCGATGCCGGACACAACCTGTGCTGCGACACGCGAGGGATCGAGAACAACATGCTCCTGCGAGAGCGACAGCGAGAACCCAAATGCCGAAACGATCATGAACAGGCAGGCGCCGACGCACACCAGCATGTGGGTGCGGATTCCTGCGGCCCAGAGCAGGCGCTCGCGCTCAAAGCCGATCAGGCTTCCGAATGCGGCGGCCGCCAGCAGCCGTTCGACAACATCCACGTTGGACAGCACAGCCATCAGGCCTCCAATCTCGCAAAAGCACGTTGGAACAGCCGTTTAACTTAGTGATTGATGACGGCGTTGCCTACCCTTACTTGAGCGCGCTCAGGTCCCGCACCACGCGGAAACCATAGACCGTGCCGGCGTAGTCCGCGCTCTCCGCACTGCGATAGCCGGAGCGAAGCATGTTCGCCGCAAAGCTCCAGCGTCCGCCGCGCGTCATGCGTTGTTTGCAATCGCCGTCCAGCCACGGGCGGCCATCGTTCGGCTTGTCCTCGTTGTAGCGCTTGTTGAAGCAGTCCTGCGTCCATTCGAAGATATTGCCATGGACCTGATAGAGGCCGAAGGGATTGGGCGCGTAGGAATCCACCGGCTTCGGCCCCTTGCTGGTTTCGCCGCGCGGCGAGTCCGCATAGGGCAGCCAGGCGTCGTAGTTGGCATCCTGCTGCGAGATCGTCTTGCCGAACCAGAACGGCGTCGTCGTGCCCGCGCGCGTGAAGTATTCGCGCTCGGATTCGCTGGGAAGCCGATACGTGCGTCCAGCCTTTTTCGAAATCCAGACCAGATAGCCCTGCACATCGTCGTAGCTGAGACCTTGCGCCGGCATGCGGCCGCGGCCGTAACCTCCATCCTTGCCGGTGATGCCATTGCAACCATTGTCGGCGAGGCATGCATCCCATTCGTCGAAGGTGATCGAGAACCGTCCCACCGCGAACGGTTTTGCAATGGTGACGCGATGGATCGGATCTTCGCCATTGTGGCGTACGGGTTCATCCGCCGGCGTGCCCATCATGAAGCTGCCTTTCGGCACCACCACCATCTCGGGACATTCGGGACATTCCTTGAAACTGTCCCTCGCGTTCAGTGTTGCCTCGGTCTCCGCCGACAAGGGAAGCTGTCCCCATGGCTGAATCTGACGGCCCGTGGCGACAGGTAGACTTGCCGCCTCCGGTTGTTGAGGCGCCTTCGCGGCGCCTGAATTGCCGGTGCCCGAATTATTATCCGGGCCACATGCGGCCGACAGCAGAACAAGCCCGAGCGCACCAAGCCTGACGAGATGTGCGGATGTCACAGCGATCCCCCGATGGCCCGGCCTATTCCGGGATTGCCTCACTGTGTCGCGGCAGCGAGGACAACCGTTCGATGCAGGCCGCAAGATTCGCGAATTGTTAGCGGAACGCCGTTTCCCGACACGAAATCTTAAAAGCTCATCGGTCTTCTTCTGGGCACTGACAACGAGGACATGCGGCCGTGGGACTTTCCTGCCAATCATCGGCCGACCATCCGCGGAGGCTTCAGGCATTGGCCGCTGCGGCTGTTCTGATGCTGCTGATAGGCCTCATCGCGATCGGCCTAGCCAAGCCCCCGGCAACAGCGCCGGCCGTTTCTCCCGGCGCTGGCGATGTCGCCCTCTACAATCGCATTGTCACCCATGTCCGAGGCGGCGAGTTCTACTATCCGGCTGCGATACGCGAAGCGCGCGAGCACAATTATCCCGTGCGGCCCTTCTTCACCGTGCGTCTGCCGACACTGGCCTGGTTTCTCGCCGCATGGCCCGGCGATTTGGCCGGCCGCATCAGCCTGATGATCCTGGCTGCCGTGACGCTGGTTGCATGGGCACGGCGTCTGGCGAAACTTCAGATGCCTGCCCTCCGATATGGGTTTGCACTTTTGTGTCTGACCAGCGGGATCGTGCCCGCGTTTATGCCGATGGCGCTTCCGATGCATGAAGTCTGGGCCGGCTTGCTGATCGCGCTCTCCATGGCGCTGCGCAGGCCGAACCGGTGGGTTGCAGCCGTCGCGATCGGGACGCTCGCGGCGTTGACCCGCGAACTCGCCGTCGCCTATCTGCTCGCCATGCTTGCGATCGCGCTGAAAGAGCGGCGCTTCGGCGAAGCCGCTGGATGGATCTCAGGCATTGCCGTCTTCGCGCTGGCGATGACGGTTCATGCCGGACAGGTTCATCAGCTGGTGACCGCGGCCGATCCCGCCTCGCAGGGATGGCTGCAGGCGGGCGGCTGGCAGTTCGTGCTGGACACAGCGCAATGGAATCTCCTGCTGTCGGCGGCGCCGAACTGGGTGACGGCCGTGGTACTG
>CAZQMD010000293.1:0-6246 GCA_964594185.1 uncultured Afipia sp.
GGAATGAGCAGGAAGCCGGCCAGCGTCGTGAGCTTGAACTCGATCAGGCTGACAAAGAGCTGGATCGCGAGAATGAAGAAGGCGAGCAGCACCACGACCCAGGCGAACAGGAGAACGACGATCTGGACGAAATTCTCGAAGAAGCTGATGTAGCCCATCAGGTTGGAGATCGAGTCGAGCAACGGTCGGCCGGCGTCGAGTCCGACTTGGGCGATCTTTCCAGGTCTTACGAAATCGGATACGGACAGGCTTGCGCCCGATGCTTTCAGTCCAAGACCGGCAAAGCTCTCGAAGACGATGCGCGCCAGGCTGTTCCAGTTACCGATAAGGTAGGCGAAAACCCCCACGAAGAGCGTCTTCTTGATGAGGCGCGCGATGATGTCCTCGTCAGTTCCCCAACTCCAAAACAACGCGGCAAGCGTAATGTCGATCGCAGCAAGAGTGGTAGCGAGATATCCGACGTCGCTGCCGAGCAGCCCAAAACCGTTATCGATATAACGCGTGAAGGTTTCCAGGAACTGGTCGATAATCCCTGTGCCAGTCATGGCTTGCTAGCCTCGGGTGTCGCCGGTTGCGGATATCCTTGCGGGATTCGGCTCTGATCCTTTGGGACGGGCACCAACCCCGCGGCGGGATCTTCTTGGCCAGGAACCGCGGCACCAGTTTTCTTGGCCAAAAAGCGGCGCCTGTTTTCGGCCCAGACCTGCCTGCAATGCAGATAACCTGCCGTTTGCTCCGCAGTGACGCTGCGGCAGCGTGCAAGGTCAGAGCTTGTTGCATCTGTCGTCTGCTCCGCCTTCGACAGCGCCGGCGGCTCGTCTCCGCCATGCAGCTGAATCGTGCAGGCCGTGACGACCAATACGCCGATCGTCGTAAGCAGCGACAACGCCTTGAATGCCCTTATGTCGGTCATCAGTGGAACATCTGCACATTGGATGATTGATAGCCCTGCCCCGGTGTCAGGAATCGCCGAAGCTGTTCTCGTCCCTGATCCTGGGCCGAGGCGCGCTGAGCCGCTTCAAGACTCTGCGCCCTGCCCTGGGCCGTCACGACAGCGGTGAGGTCGGCAAGTTGCTGCGCATTCAGCGCGAGAATTTGATTGCCAGCCTGCGTTGCCTGCAGCGCGCCGCTGGCACCCTGGCTTGACGTTACGAGCGCGGATGTCTGGATGCGATTGGTGTCGAGGTTGCCAACAATGCCCGCCTGGACGCGAAGCGCGTCTTGCGTTGCGGCATAGGAATTCTGCCAACGTGACTGAGCGTTGGAGATCAGCAACTGGTTCGATTGGCTGCTGGTCGCTGGCGCGTAACTTGTCGAGAAGGCATGATCAATCTGCTGAACGTCGTAGGCGATCCGCTGGGCCTGGGCCAGCAATTGCTGGGTCCGCTGGATCGATGATTGCAGTTGCTGCAGCGATGAATACGGCAGGCTTGCCAAATTCCTTGCCTGATTGATCAGCATCTGTGCCTCGTTCTGCAACGAGGTGATCTGATTATTAACCTGCTGGAGCTCCCGCGCGGCCGTCAGGACATTCTGGACGTAGTTGGTGGGGTCAAAGACGATCAGCGCCCGTGCAGGCACCGTGACGCCAAGCAGCAGCGCGAAGGCGGCCGTGGTCGCCAATAGGCCAAGAGGTCTCATTGCGATTTCTCCAGATTGACGAGGTTGGGGATCAGGTCGAGGGCCCAGGCGACGCCGCGGTGCTGGAGCCAGGCGGGCACGAAGCCGTCAGGTCCATGTTCGGCAAGGAGCTGCGCGATGGCTGCCTGGTCTGTCTTGGAAGAGGCTGCGGTGAAGGCGAGCGCAACCTCACCAAGGCCAAGTTCGAACATCCGGTTGCCGCGACGAGACTGGCAATAGTAGTCGCGCTTTGGCGTTGCCCGGCTCAGAAGTTCGATCTGGCGATCGTTGAGTCCGAAGCGGCGGTAGATGGCGGTGATCTGCGGTTCGATCGCCCGTTCGTTCGGCAGCAACAGGCGCGTCGGGCAGCTTTCGATGATCGCCGGTGCTATCGCGGAGCCATCAATGTCAGAACGCGACTGTGTGGCGAAGATGACGGACGCGTTCTTCTTCCGAAGCGTCTTCAGCCATTCCCGGAGTTGCCCCGCAAAATCCTCGTCATCGAGGGCAAGCCAACCTTCATCGACAATAAGGAGTGTAGGCCGGCCGTCGAGACGGCCCCCGATGCGATGGAAGAGGTACGACAGCACGGCCGGCGCAGCACCCGTTCCAATCAAACCTTCGGTCTCAAACGCCTGGACCGAGGCTTCGCCAAGGCGCTCGAATTCGGCGTCGAGCAAGCGCCCGGAAGGTCCGCCGAGGCAATAAGGTTGCAAGGCGCGTTTCAGAGAGTTCGATTGGAGCAGGACTGACAAGCCCGTCAGGGTCCGCTCCTCCCTCGGCGCCGAAGCGAGAGATGTCAGTGCCGACCACAGATGATCCTTGACCTCCGGGGTGATCTCGACCTTTTCCCGTGCCAGGATCGCGCCGATCCATTCCGTCGCCCATCCGCGCTCGGAAGGATCCTCAATCCAGGCCAGCGGCTGCAGGGCGACGGGGTTTTCGTCCCCGTCTGACAATGCACCGCCGAGATCATGCCAGTCGCCACCCATGGCGAGCGCAGCCGCCCGAATTGAACCGCCGAAGTCGAACGCAAAGACCTGAGAGTTCGGATAACGGCGGAATTGCAACGCCATCAGAGCCAGCAAAACGGATTTTCCGGCGCCGGTCGGGCCCACCACGAGGGTGTGGCCGACGTCGCCGACGTGGAGAGAGAATCGGAAGGGCGTCGATCCCTCAGTCTTGCCAAACAGGAGTGCCGGCGCCTTGAAGTGCAGATCCCTCGCCTCACCGGCCCACACGGCTGACATCGGAATCATATGGGCGAGGTTGAGCGTCGAGACCGGTGGCTGCCGCACATTCGCATAGACATGTCCCGGCAGGCTACCGAGCCAGGCTTCGACAGCGTTCACCGTCTCGATCATGCAGGTGAAATCGCGGCCCTGAATGACCTTCTCGACCAGCCTCAGCTTTTCATCGGCAGCGTTGGGATCTCGGTCCCACACAGTGAGGGTGGCCGTAACAAAGGCTTGTCCGATCTGATCCGACCCCAGTTCCTGCAACGCCGCGTCGGCGTCGATCGCCTTGTTGTGGGCGTCGGTATCGAGCAGCGTCGACGCCTCGTTGGTCATGACCTCCTTGAGAATGGCGCCAATGGATTTTCGCTTGGCGAACCACTGCCGCCGAATCTTGGTCAGCAGCTTGGTGGCATCGGTCTTGTCGAGCATGATTGCGCGCGTCGACCAACGATACGAGAATGCCAGGCGATTCAGGTCGTCCAGGACCCCCGGGGTCGTCGCGCCCGGAAAGCCGACAATCGTCAAGACCCGCACGTTCGCTGAACCCAGCATCGGCTCAAGCCCGCCGGTCAGTGGCTGGTCGGCCAAAAGCGCATCGATGTACATGGGAATTTCGGGCACGCGAACGCGGTGACGCTTAGTCGAGATCGTCGAGTGCAGATAGGTCAGCGTGGCCTGATCATCGAGCCAGGCGCAATCCGGCATGAACCCTTCGACGAGTTGCAGCACGCGGTTGGTTTGATCGATAAAGCCGCGCAACACCTCCCGGGCATCTGCTCCAACGGTGCGGTCGCGACCTTCATAGAGCAATCGCTCCGCCTTAGCCGCTCCCTCCTCCGGCGGCAGATAGAGGAAGGTCAGGAAATAACTGGACTCGTAGTGGGCACCTGCCTCCTCGAATTGCGCTCTGCGTTCGGCATCGACCAGCGCAGACGCGACATCCGGAAAGGTGTTTGGAGGATAAGCGCCCGCAGAATGACGCTGCGCCTCAACGAACACGGCCCAGCCGGATCCGAGGCGGCGCAAGGCGTTGTTCAGACGACCGGCGACGGCAACGAGTTCGGCCGGCACCGCGCTGTCGAGGTCAGGTCCCCGGAACTTTGCTGTCCGTTGGAAAGAACCATCCTTGTTCAGGATGATTCCCTCGTCGACGAGAGCTGCCCAGGGCAGGAAGTCGGCGAGACGCGCGTTGGAATGACGATATTCGGCAAGGTTCATCATGGCGGAGCGCTCAGGTGTTGAGGTGGCTGGGAATGCGCAGATGTCGGCGCACGACATCGACAAATGCGGGATCGCGCTTGGCGGCCCAGACGGCGGCCATGTGGCCGATGAACCAGAGGGTGGGGCCCGCGATCCAGAGCCGCAATCCAAGTCCAAGGGCCGCAGCAAGCGTGCCGTTCACGATCGCGACGGACCGCGGCGCGCCGCCCATCAGAATCGGCTCAGTGAGTGCGCGGTGAACGGGCACGACAAAACCTGTGACCGGTTCATCCATCAAACCACCACGCCGCCGCCGAAGGAGAAGAACGATAGGAAGAAGCTCGAGGCGGCAAATGCGATCGACAGGCCGAACACGATCTGGATCAGCCGGCGGAAACCACCCGACGAATCCCCGAACGCGAGCGTGAGCCCGGTCACGACGATGATGATGACCGCGATGATCTTGGCAACCGGACCTTCAACCGATTGCAGGATCTGATTGAGCGGCTGCTCCCATGGCATATTCGAACCAGCGGCCCATGCCGGCGCCGCCGCCAAAAGCACCGTGCCGAAGGCGGCCACCGATGCACCTCGAAGAAAACGAATTTGCTGACGCATGTCAGTCTCCTGCTGTTGAAAGGCTGTAGTCGCCGGCAGCTCCAAGCCCCCGGACGAGCGCGAGCTCAACGAGGCGACGATCAGCGCCACGCCCCGCCAGCACGGCGATAACGTTGATGGTCTCGGCGATCAGGGCACGCGGAACCGTGATGACGGCTTCCTGAATGAGTTGCTCAAGCCGCCGCAGGGCACCGAGCGCGGTACCAGCATGAATGGTCCCGATGCCACCGGGATGCCCGGTACCCCAGGCCTTGAGCAGATCGAGGGCTTCGGCACCGCGGACCTCGCCGACCGGAATACGGTCAGGACGCAGTCGCAGCGAGGAGCGAACGAGGTCCGATAGCGTCGCCACGCCATCGTTGGTACGCAAAGCGACAAGGTTGGGCGCTGTGCACTGCAGTTCGCGCGTATCTTCGATCAGCACGACCCGATCGGCAGTCTTTGCCACTTCGGCCAGGAGCGCATTTGTCAGAGTCGTCTTGCCGGTCGACGTTCCCCCGGCGACGAGGATGTTCTTCCGTGCGGCGACCGCGCTCTTCAGGATCTCGGCCTGCTCCGAGGTCATGATTTCCTTGGCGACGTAATCGTCGAGGGTAAACACCGCGACCGCTGGCTTGCGGATAGCAAAGGCCGGGGCGGCAACGACCGGAGGCAAAAGGCCTTCGAAGCGCTCACCAGTTCCAGGCAGTTCTGCCGAAACCCGTGGCGCCCCGGCATGCACCTCCGCACCTACGTGGTGCGCTACCAGGCGAACAATGCGCTCGCCATCCGCTGCGGAGAGAGTTTTGCCTGTGTCGATCAAGCCACTCGACAGCCTGTCGATCCACAACCGCCCATCCGGATTGAGCATCACCTCGATGATCGCTTCATCTTCGAGGTAGCCGGCAATCGCTGTGCCAAGCGCACTACGAAGCATGCGCGCGCCGCGCGAATTCGCTTCCGATTGAATGGAATGGCTTGGCACCGTCGTCCCCACCCAGTGAGAGCGTCCGCAAAGGGCCCTCAGATGGGATGATTAGAAAAAGCACCTATGGAGTTGGCGCAACAAGCGCTTTCGGTGATCGTAGACTGGCGTAGAAAAAGGAAGACTGAGAACTGATATTGGACTCCTGCTCAATCGTACCAGTCCGCTAAGAGCTATCGCTCACCACTCCGCGCCGTCGTCCGCGGGTATCAGGATGGGCGAATTCTCGTACAAGCCGACCGACTTGACACCATTGGAAACAGAGGCTGGCGTGGAGCGGGAAGTTAAACTCATCCATGAAGCGCAGACTCTACGCCAAGGCAGCGCGAACCAGACCAAGGCTGCGATCTGCAGCGCTACGTTGAGGCCGAACGCGACCTGATAGGCCTGGACGGACCTATGGCCATCGATCGTGTGCCATTGCTCCAGGATCAGGCCTGTCGCGTATTGTGCCAGAAATGCCCAACCAAAGTGCAGGACGTTCAAGACGCCGTTGGCACGACCAGCAAGCTCCGGCGGAAAGTAATCCGCTATTACCGCGAAGCTGACCACGGTTGCCGTTCCGGCAATTGCGACAACCGACCAGGGCAGGATGGACGGCAGGGG
>CAZQMD010000294.1:0-6240 GCA_964594185.1 uncultured Afipia sp.
CTTCGATCCGGAAGCCCAGCACGACGACGCCGAGCCTGCTGCTGCGGCCGAAGAGAAGTAAGCTCGCACCCACTGTCATCGCCGGGCTTGTCCCGGCGATCCCGATCACGAGGCACGGTGCCCGATAAGCGGAGACCACCGGGACAAGCCCGGTGATGACATCAATGGTGTTGGGGGCCCCCAAAAAAAGCCCGGTCTCTTTGAGACCGGGCTTTTTGTTTCGACGACCGCTCAGGCTGCGCTCAAGCGTCCGGGCGGCTCCTTTTCCATCAGCTTGTCGCCGAGCATCGCAATGGACGCGAGCGCCGTCGCAGTGTGCTTTTCCACGCCGTCGATCACGCAGTACACATCTGCCGACACCACCGACACCTGACGTCCGGGTTTCACCACCCGCGCGCGGCAGATCAATCGATCCCCCGACGCGGGCGAGAGCAGGTTCAGCTTGAACTCCGCCGTCAGCACGGCCTGCCCTCTTACAGTCGCGGCGGCAACTGTTGTCGCATTATCGACCAGGAACGCCGTGACCCCTCCATGAAAGAAACCGTTTTGCTGTAAAAGCTCTGGCCTCCGATCGGCCGCCATCACGCAAACGCCGGGCGACAGTTCGACCACCTCCGCGCCGACGTGACGCATGAAACCCTGATCGTTCAGGCGCTCGCGCAGGTAAGCTCCGAGCGGGGCAAAATCGTCATCGGCTTGCTGCATCAGGATGGCTCCTTGTTCTTGTTCGTCAAAGCACGGACGGCGCATGCGATCAGCGTATCGGCATGTGCGCGTGGATCGGCTGGATCTCGCCCCGAAAGCCAGGCGCGGCAGAAAAACTGCGCCGGGCCGATGATCTGGCTGGAAAACATCTCCGTCGACATCGGAAGCAACTCACCGCTCGCGACCAATGGCGCGCGCCATGTTCTGATGCCGTCCATCAATGTGGAATTCTGCGCTTGCCGCGTGTCGCGCACATCCTGCGCCCACTCGCTGCGCGAAATCTCGAACAGGAAGTTGGCTTCGCTGCGATTGTCGGCCACCCAATCCAGATGCGTGCGGATCAGGCGCGCGATGCCATCCTCCGCGCCGGGCGGAGGGTCGATCGCATCGAGCATGGCGATGTGATAGCGCCGCAGAATTTCGAGAAAGAGAGTGCCCGCGAGTTCGCGCTTGGAGCCGAAGAAGTGGAAGAAGCTGCCGTTGGATGCGCCAGCCCGTTCGCGGATCGCGGCGACCGTCGCGCCCTCGAAGCCGTCCCGGTCGAACACGGCCAAAGCCGCCGTCAGCAGATCGTCACGCGCACCGGCCATCCCGCCCTCTCAGAAGACGGAGTATTGCTCTAGAGTATTACTCTAGTCAAGACGATGAAAGGCTCGCGGTGAAAACCGCATGCCCAAAAGCCTTACTGAGAGATCGGTGGGATAGGGTTTCCGGCGGGAGCCGGCGGCGGACCGGCCGAAACCACGGGCTTCGGTGCCGGTGCAGGCCCGATGTCGATGGTGAGCGGCCCGGAAGGAGCGTCATCCTTCGGCGGTGCCACGGCGACCTCGGCGGGCTTCGCAGCCTCCTTCGGCGCTGGCGTGACCGCAGGCACCGGATCGGGTCGCGTGCCTTCGACCTTGGCAGTTTCGCTCTTGTCGGAATCCTTGGGCTGGTCGGCCTTGTCCGCGTCCGGCTTTACGTCGGGCTTGGCCGCCTCAACAGGCTGCTCGGTCTTGTCGCTCTTGGGCGCCTCGTGACGCGCTTCGTTCTTTGGCGGCAGTCCATCTTTTCCTGCCTTCGCCGCATCGCGCGCCGCCTGTCGTGCCGCGCGCCGCTCCGCCGCAGCCTTCTGCCGGGCCGTTTGGGCCTGCGGGTCGGATGCGCCGGACTGCAATCCGTCAGCATCCGGTCCGGTGGCTTCGCGTGACGGCGGCTTGCGGCCCTTGGCCGCCTGTTCGGGTCCGGGCTCCGGTTTCGGGCCGCTCTTCGCCTCCTGACCCTGCTTGGTCAGATTGCCGCCGCCGGGCGCCGCATTGGCAGCCCCATTGGACAGCACGTAGGCGCTCATGGCCGCGGCCATGTCGGTGCTGGTGGTGTAGTGCTGGCGGAGGAAGCCCGGCAGCGATCCGGGCGAGACGCTTTTCAGCAGCCCACGCGAACTCTTGTGGCACAGCGAGCAGGTGCTGGAAAAAATCTGGGAGGGAGCCTTGCCGGCTTCAAGGTTTTGCGCGGTCGCCGGGATCGCACCCAGACAGCCCAAAACAAAAGCCACCGCCGCCAAAATGAGCGCTCGGCTCAACATCCCACGTCTCCAGATTCATAGCCAGCCAAGGACGGATGGCAATTACCCCTGCCCTCAGCCTCGCGGTCACCTTTAGCGGATTATGCCGCGAATGGAAGTACCGAGATTTCGCAAGTCTGTGAGCACGTTATCAGATGGCATCCGTGCCTTGAGTCCCCGGCAGCGGCCGATTCACCGGACAAAAACGCAGAGCAGCCTTACACGAGGGCCGCCTACGTCAAATTACGATTGAAACCCGGACGGGAATTACCAACATTTATGTGGTGTGAGGCACATAGGGTCGTTGGACATGCGTTCGATAGATCGTCTGTTGCGGCATTTCCTGAGCCAGTTTATCCGCCGGGGCTCGATCACGTTCACGACCTCGAGTGGCGTGACGTTTACCTGCGGGGACGGCACAGGCCGACCGGTTTCGGTTCGCTTCCTGACGGCAGAGGCTGAGCGGCATCTGCTGCTCGATCCGGAACTGGCCATTGGGGAAATCTATAGTGACGGAGACTTCATCGTCGAAAATGGGTCCATCGCCGACCTGTTGGCCGTCGCGCTCGACCAGCCCGACATGCTGCCGCGCTGGTCCAAGGTTCGCTGGTGGCTCCGCTACCTGATCCGGCACTGGCAGCAGTTCAATCCCCCTGCCCGCTCGAAGCAAAATGTCGCCAGTCACTACGATCTCGATGGGCGGCTCTATCGCCTCTTCCTCGACGCGGACATGCAATATAGCTGCGCGTACTTCGAGATGCCGGACACCACGCTCGATGACGCGCAACTCGCCAAGAAACGCCATCTCGCCGCCAAGCTGCTGGTCAAGCCGGATCACCGCGTGCTCGACATCGGTTCCGGCTGGGGCGGCCTCGGCCTTTATCTCGCGGACACTGCCGGCGCGAATGTCACCGGCGTCACGTTGTCGGAAGAACAACTCGGCGTTTCCAACGCGCGCGCGGGGGAGCTCAACCTCGCCGACAGGGCCAAATTCGTGTTGCAGGATTATCGCGACACGCCCGGTCCGTTCGACCGCATCATTTCGGTCGGCATGTTCGAGCATGTCGGCGTCGACTACTACGACACCTACTTCAAGCGCTGCGCCGAATTGCTCACCGACGACGGTGTGATGATGCTGCATTCGATCGGACGTTCCGAAGGCCCCGGCATCACCAATCCATGGATCGCGAAGTACATCTTCCCCGGAGGTTACATTCCCGCGCTATCCGAAGTGTTGCCCGCGATCGAGCGCGCCGGACTTCTGGTCGATGACATTGAAATCCTGCGGCTGCACTATGCCGAGACATTGAAGGCCTGGCGCGAGCGCTTCCTCGCACGCCGGGAGGAAGCCGCGAAACTGTATGACGAACGCTTCGTGCGGATGTGGGAGTTTTACCTCGCATCGTCCGAGATGTCGTTTCGTAAACAGAATGTGATGGTGTTCCAGATTCAGCTCAGCAAGAAACAAGGCGTGGTGCCGATCACGCGCGATTACATCGCGCGTGAAGAGCAGCGGCTGCGTGAACGAGAGGCTGCAAAGCACCCGGTTCTGCGGCTTGCTGGCGAATAACCCTAATACATGAGCAATCGCTGGTATTAACTAACAACACAATCGTCGATTGCGCGGCCACAGCGGTTGATGCACGTTCAATGCACGGCCCGGTGGCGGAAAGTCTACGCGGGGGCGCCGCAAACGCTTCACATCCTGGTTCAAATCCAGGCTGGGCCTCCAAATTTCAGAGCCTCTTGCTCGATGTGTTTGGAAAGGTGGCCGAGTGGCTTAAGGCACCGCTAACGCGGCACACGGGAAAACCGTGTCGAAGGTTCGAATCCTCTCCCTTTCCTCCATACTTTTCAGCCGCTTCCGATCAGGAAGCGGCATTTTAGTTTGTGCAGCCGGTGGAACATCCTCATGCGGGAACCATCTGCTGTACAATCCGCATGACAAGTCAGCGACTTCACGCCGCTCCTTGATGCGCACTGGAAACATCGCCACGGAAGTCGCGTCGGTGATGCGCGCGTTCTGATCGCGCGGCGCAAATCAAGCCCCGCCTGCGGTTTCTTTCCGCCCATGAACAGTGGGGATAGATTGGATAGAGCATTCCGTCCGCGACTCTGAAAGTATTAGGTAGCAGTCCGCTTTGTGCAGCCGACTGCCCCACTTTCATCCGATTAGAAGACCATTAAACGTCTATGGCGATTACCGATTCGAACATTATCAAGCTCGCGCCGGACGCCGGCTCGCCGGCTTACCGGGTTGCGCCTCATAATATCGAGGCTGAACAGGGACTTCTCGGCGCCATTCTGGTCAACAATGACGCGTTCTACCGGGTTTCGGATTTCCTCGAGCCGAAACATTTCTTTGAGCCGATCCATCAGTTGATCTTCGAGACGTCGGCCAGCCTGATCCGCGCCGGCAAGATCGCGACCCCCGTGACGCTGAAGACATTCGTGCCCGCCGAAACCGACATCGGCGGCATGACAGTGGCGCAGTATCTCGCCCGCCTCGCCGCCGAAGCGACAACCATCATCAATGCGCAGGACTACGGACGCACCGTCTACGATCTGTCGATCCGTCGCGACCTGATCCGCGTCGGTGAGGACATGGTCAATGTCGCGTTCGACGCGCCGGTGGACTTCGCACCCCGCGCGCAGATCGAGGACGCCGAAAAGAAACTCTACGACCTCGCCGAGTCCGGCCGCTATGACGGCGGCTTCCAGAAATTCTCGCAAGCCTTGACGGTCGCCGTAGATATGGCCGCCGCCGCCTATAGCCGCGACGGTAACCTGTCGGGTCTGGCATCGGGCCTGCGCGAAATGGACACCAAGATGGGCGGCCTGCAGCCGTCCGACCTGATCGTGCTCGCGGGCCGCCCGGCCATGGGCAAGACTGCACTGGCCACCAACATCGCTTTCAACATCGCACAGAAGTGGCGCGGCGAAATTCAGCCGGACGGACAGATGAAATCCGTCGATGGCGGCGTGGTCGGCTTCTTCTCTCTCGAAATGTCGTCCGAACAGCTCGCCACGCGTATTCTCGCCGAGCGCACCGGCATTTCCTCAAGCTCGATCCGGCGTGGCGACATCAGCGAGCGGGATTTCGACAAGATCCGCGACCATTCCATCGAGATGCAGAACCTGCCGTTCTATGTCGATGACAGCGGCGGTTTGTCGATCTCGCAGCTCACCGCCCGCGCACGGCGGCTGAAGCGGCAGAAGGGTCTTGATCTTTTAATCATCGACTACATCCAGCTTTTGTCCGGCTCCGGCAAACGCTCGGACAACCGCGTGCAGGAAATCACCGAAATCACCACCGGCCTGAAGGCGCTGGCGAAGGAGCTGAGCGTTCCGATCATTGCGCTGTCACAGCTCTCGCGTCAGGTCGAAAGCCGCGACGACAAGCGCCCGCAGCTCTCGGACCTGCGTGAATCGGGATCGATCGAGCAGGACGCCGACGTCGTGCTGTTCGTCTATCGCGAGGAATACTACCTGCAGAGCAAGGAGCCGCGCCCCGGCACGCCAGAGCATGAAAAGTGGCAGCTTGATATGTCACTCGTGCACGGCAAGGCCGAAGTCATCATCGGCAAGCAGCGTCACGGCCCAACCGGCACCATCAATCTTCAGTTCGACGCCAGCGTCACGCGCTTCGGCGATCTTGCGCCGGATGCCCAGCTGCCCGAACGATTTAGCTGATCGGCTGTACGTTCGTGCGCAAAGAGTGTGCTAGTGTGGCTCAACTTTTGAATCACACTTGCTGCTACATGAGCCAATGACTCCTGCTCCCGATCTCAAGTCTTCCGACAATATCATTGCGGCTGAAGCGCCCCTGCCCGCGAACGCGACCGGCATTCTGACCATCGACCTCGATGCCATCGTTGCCAACTGGCGCAAGCTGTCCAGCCAAGCCGTGCCTGCCGACTGCGCCGCCGTCGTGAAAGCCGACGCCTATGGCTGCGGAATTACGCAGGTCACTCGCGCGCTGGCGAAAGCCG
>CAZQMD010000295.1:0-6224 GCA_964594185.1 uncultured Afipia sp.
AAGCCGAGCGGTCGCGAAAGTTTCGGCGGGCGACAATCCCGTCGTCCGGTTTTCAGTGGTGTCGATCGACCCCATCGGGCAGCGGTATCCCCAACTCCAGCCGGATTTCACGAGCGCGCTCCAACCTTTTACAAGGTTCCCCCGGAGCGCGGAATCGAGCTTTCCGGCACATTCTTAGTTCATAGCATCCCTTTGATTGGTCAACAAAATGGCCGAGCTGAGGCCGGGTGCAAACTGTGGTTAATAAACCGCCATCGTTGCTTTGCGGCCACGCCTGCCGACCACGCGCCGTGCCGTACACGCATGCTTGTTCCAATCCCGGTTGCGGCGCGCTTGGCAGCGCATGCCGGAAAGCGCCATAGTGGGCAATCTCATGTCCCGAATCCGAATGTCAGATGGATTCTGGTCTCCCTGCTGCGCAATTGCGATGATCTGGAGGATTTGCCTATGACCGACGCCGTCAAGGTCGGCTTCGTACCGTTTTCCGCTGCCCCACGCGGCGTTCTGGTCGTTTTTTGCGACGACACGCTGAAATTCGGCCCCGCAACGGCCAAGGTGCTCGGCGGGACGGTCAATGCGGTCAAGCGCGCAGCGTCGTCCAACCAGTTCAAGGCCAAGACCGGCGCAACCCTCGATATTCTGGCGCCGGAAGGCCTCAAGGCGGGACGCCTGCTCGTGGTCGGTGTGGGCAAGCTCGCGTCGCTCAAGGACGGCGAATTCATCAAGCTCGGCGGCAAGGTGGCCGCCAAGATTTCCGCCGGGACGGAAGATGTCACAATTCTCGCCGAACTGCCGTCCGGTGCCATGAAGGGATCGCAGGCTGCGTCGATCGCGGCAGGTGTCCGGCTGCGGGCTTATCGCTTCACGCGTTACAAGACCACCAAGAAGGACGGCGACAACGCGCCGCTGCGCGCGCAGTTCTCGATCGCGGTGGCGGACGTCGCGGCCGCGCGCAAGGCGTTCGCACCGGAAAATCAGGTCGTGGATGGCGTGCTGGTCGCACGCGAACTGGTCAACGAGCCGCCGAATGTGCTGTTCCCCGCGGAGTTCGCACGGCGCGCGACGCAGTTGCGCAAGCTCGGCGTCAAGGTCGAGGTTCTCGACGTCAAGGCGATGACAAAACTCGGCATGGGTGCGCTGCTCGGCGTGTCGCAGGGTTCGGAACACGACGGCCGGACGGTCATCATGCGCTGGAACGGCGACAAGGCGGGCGAGCAGCCGATTGCCTTCGTTGGCAAGGGCGTCTGCTTCGACACCGGCGGCATTTCGATCAAGCCGGCAGGCAGCATGGAAGACATGAAGGGCGACATGGGCGGCGCGGCCTGCGTCGTCGGCCTCATGCATGCGCTTGCGGCGCGCAAGGCGAAGGTCAATGTGGTCGGCGCGATCGGTCTCGTGGAGAACATGCCGGACGGCAACGCGCAGCGGCCCGGCGATATCGTCACCTCGATGTCGGGACAGACCATCGAGATCATCAACACCGACGCGGAAGGCCGCCTCGTGCTGGCCGACGTGCTCTGGTATGTCGCGAAAAAGCACAAGCCGAAGTTTATGGTCGATCTGGCGACCCTGACCGGCGCGATCATGGTCGCGCTCGGCATCGACTATGCGGGCATGTTCTCGAACGACGACATGCTCGCGGAACGTCTGACTGCGGCAGGGCAGGAAACCGGCGAGCGCGTCTGGCGCATGCCGCTTGGTCCCGAATATGACAAGCAGATCGACTCGCAGTTCGCCGATATGAAGAACACCGGAACCCGCAACGGCGGTTCGATCACCGCCGCGCAGTTCCTGCAGCGCTTCGTCGATGGCACGCCATGGGCGCATCTCGATATCGCAGGCACGGCGATGGGCGTTCCGGCGTCGGATCTCAACCGCAGCTGGGGCTCGGGTTATGGCGTGCGGCTGCTGAACCAGCTTGTGGCCGATAACTATGAGGCGAAAAAATAGAGCGCGGACTCGTCATCCTGAGGTGCGAGCATTTGCGAGCCTCGAAGGATGACGTTCAAGGTGATGCCGTGGCCCTTCGAGGCTCGCGGCTTCGCCGCAGCGCACCTCAGGGTGACGGCCAACTTCTCGAAGGATTCAGGCCCGCGATGACCGAAGTCCTGTTTTACCATCTGCAAGACACGACACTTGAGAAGGTGTTGCCGCCGTTGCTTGAGAAATCCCTCGAGCGCGGCTGGCGTGTTGCAGTGCAGACCGGATCGGAAGAGCGCGCTGAAGCACTCGACGCGCATCTGTGGACATATCGCGAAGACTCGTTTCTGCCCCATGGCACATGGCGGGAGAGCGATGTCATGAACCAGCCGATCGTTCTCACTGTGGATGACGGCAATCCCAACAACGCCAATGTCAGGTTCATTGTCGATGCGGCGGGATTGCCGAAAGATTGTGCCACATATGAGCGCGTCGTTCTGGTCTTCAACGGCGACGACGATGAAGCTCTGAGCGTCGCGCGGGCGGCATGGACCGACGGCAAGTCACGTGGTCTCGATCTGACGTACTGGCAGACCGACGAACGCGGCAAATGGCACAAGCGGGCGTAGAATCGTTCTCGATAGCGCCGAACCGGTTCTGCCGGCCGTTAAACATTACAGTCTTTTTCGTTGACCTGACGGACGGTTAGCCACCATGGTGCCGCAAAGGGGTGTTGGGAAGGCCGGACCTGTGCCGCAATCGGCGCATGTTCCATCAAGGCCGCCCAAAGACGCGCAAATGATTCTTTAGGCATTTGCTTTATGTGGTGTCCCGGTTCCGTAATGCGCTTCAAGGCGCTGAGGTTTGTGTGAGAGCGAAGATTTGAGCGTCCTGCGTAAAAGCATTCATGTCCGGCAGTTGGCAGCCCTTGTTATCGTGGCTCCAATGGTGACGGGCTGCGGCGGTGTCGGGGCGCTGTCCGATTTTTCGCTCAAGGACCAGGAATGGTTCGCGCGACCGGGCAAGATTTTCAAAGCCGGCAACTCTTCAATCGAAACGCCGCCTTTGAGCCCATCGAAGGAGGTATCGCCCAACGACCTGATTTCCTCCGACGGCCAGTGTCCGGGAACGGCTGCACCCGGTCCCGCCGATGCCAACGCCTCGACCGAGGGGCAGGTTGCCGCAGCTCCGGTGGCGCTAGGCCATACCGAATGCGATGTCGCGCGCGCAATTCCTGTTGCGCCGGACAGCGTGAATCTCACGAACAATGAACGCGGCGACCGCGTTGCGCTCATCACATGGCGGTCAGGGCCGCGTCCCGGCGCCTATACGTTCACGTCGGGCCGCTTGTCGTCGATCGAACGGGTCGATGTGCCGCCGCCAGAGAAGCCCGCACGCGCAGCGAAGAAGAAGCGGGCGTAATCTTTTAGCCCGCGGCCTCGTCGTAGGACGAACTTGCTTCCAGCCACTCATCTTCGGCCCGTTGAAGGGCCTCCGCGGCACTCGCGCGCGCCTTGGTGAGTTGCGTGGCCTGTTTCGGATCGCGCTTGAACAGGTCGGGCAGCGCAAGTGCCGCATCGATTTTCTCGATGATGCCGGTGATCCGCGCGATCTCGTTTTCAGCCGTCGCAATCTTTTGCTTGAGCGGAACGCGCTTTTCCTTCGGGCGCTGCGGCTTGTCGCGGTTCGCGCCCCGGTCGCTGTCACGCCCCGACGAACGGATGCCCCGCGTGGTGAGAACCGAGCGGCGATAGTCATCGAGATCGCCGTCGTAGGGCGTGACCTTGTGGTCTGCGACCACCCATAATTGATCGGCACAGGCCTCGATCAGGTAGCGGTCATGCGAGACCATGATGATCGCGCCGGGAAAATCGTTGATGGCTTCCGCCAGCGCGGCGCGGCTGTCGATATCCAGATGGTTGGTCGGCTCGTCAAGAATGATCATGTTCGGGCCGTAGAACGTCGCAAGCCCGAGCAGCAGCCGCGCCTTTTCGCCGCCCGAGAGCGAACTGACCTTCGTGTCGCCGGCCTTGCCGGAAAAGCCGATGGCGCCGGTGCGGGCGCGAACCTTGGTTTCGGTCTCGTTCGGCATCAGCCGCCGCAGATGATCGTAGGCCGAGCCTTCGAGATCGAGTTCGTCAGTCTGATGCTGCGCGAAATAACCCACCGACAGATTGGCGGCGCGCACGACCTTGCCGGAAAACGGCGGAAGCTTGCCGGCGAGCAGTTTCACCAGCGTCGATTTGCCGTTGCCGTTGGAGCCGAGCAGGGCGATGCGATCGTCGTTGTCGATGCGCAGCGTCACGTTGTTGAGCACGGGCTTTGCCGGATCGTAACCGACTGTCGCGCCGTCCACGGCGATGATCGGCGGCGACAGGATTTTCTCCGGCGTCGGGAAGGTGATCTCGCGAACATCCTGCGTGACCAGCGCCGTCACCGGCTTCATCCGCTCCAGCATTTTTACGCGGGATTGTGCCTGTTTCGCCTTCGATGCTTTCGCCTTGAAGCGATCGACGAACGCCTGCAACCGCTTGCGCTCGTCCATCTGCTTCTTCGCATGCTTCGCGTCGAGCATTTCGCGCGTGGCCCGCTGCTCCTCGAACGACGAATAGGTTCCCTTGTAGAGCGTGAGCTTGCCCCGATCGAGATGCAGGATCTGGTCGACGGAGGTGTCGAGCAGATCGCGGTCATGGCTGATGACGATCACTGTGCGCGGATAATTCGCAAGGTGATCCTCGAGCCAGAGCGTGCCTTCGAGATCGAGATAGTTGGTCGGTTCGTCCAGCAGCAGCAGATCGGGCGCTGCGAACAGCGTCGCCGCAAGTGCCACGCGCATGCGCCAGCCGCCGGAAAATTCCGAACAGGACCGCAACTGATCGGCGGCCGAGAAGCCGAGGCCGGAGAGAATGGCGGCGGCGCGGGCCGGTGCGGAATGGGCGTCGATGTCCACAAGCCGGGTCTGGATATCGGCGATGCGATGCGGGTCCTGCGCGGTCTCTGCTTCGTGCAGCAGCGCGGCGCGCTCCAGATCCGCCTTGAGCACGACATCGATCAGGCTTTCCGGTCCGTCCGGTGCTTCCTGTGCAAGACTGCCGATGGTCCAGCGCGGCGGAATGGTAATGGAGCCGGTTTCCGTCGGCAGATCGCCGCGAATGGCATGAAACAGCGTCGATTTTCCAACGCCATTGCGGCCGACAAAGCCGACGCGCGCGCCCGGCACGATCTGCACCGTGCTCTGGTCGATCAAAAGGCGTCCGGCGATCCGGATGGAAATGTCGTTGATGGACAGCATGGCGGGCTTTTACGGAACAGCCCGCCGAACGCAACAGCTTTATCAGGTCAAATGATGCCAGATCGCGCCGTTTTCGCGTGCACGCTCCGGGCTTGAGAACTGGATCGTTAGTGCGTTTCCATCTCCGGAACGAGCGGCGGAGATTCACGGTCGAGTTCGGGCAACCGCGCGATCAGCGATTTCAAACGGTGCGGCATGTCCGGCTTTTCGCGGTTGAGCGCATCGCGCAGTCTTTCGCCCACGCCCTGGCAAACGGCTTCGCTGTGAAGATGATCGAGATGGACATCAGGAGCGTTCAATCGAGTCGCCATGATTTCATTCCAATCCGGGCTGTTTCAATTCGCTTCAATCTTGAATCAATACCACAGGACAATGCTGTGACCGCGGTTCGGGTTCGCGCCTTCTTCACGCATGGTTTGAATTCAGTAAAAATTTAAATGTTCGGGAACCGGGAACCCGGTGGCTGAAAAAGAAAACCCCGACAGGGTTGCTGCCGGGGGCGTGAGTCGGGAGGACTGTGATCGTTCAGAAGCAGACGTTCACGACCCGGTAGCGCATGCCATACGGCGTGGGGACAAGGCGCTTCACGTAGCAGCCGCCGTAACCGGCACCATACCCGCCGACATAGAGGCCATAGCCGCCACCCCAGTGGCCGTGATGGTGATGATGATGCCAGCCGCCTTTCCAGCCCTTGGCAGAAGCTTCGGTGGAAACCATCGCAGTGGTGGACAGAGCAGCGACAGCGGCCAGTCCAAGAACGAGTTTGCGCAACATGACAAGTCTCCTTCGGTTTGGCGCCGTGCGCCGTTGAGGTGTCCCTGCATGTCTGTCGATGCGGTCTCGCAGCCGGTTCGATCTTTGGGTTGGGGGTGCGACAAAAAGGACCAGCCGCCTTTCGGCGGGCGGTCCGGGACGTCGATGTCTTCGTCCGCTCAGTAGCAGAGGTTCACCAGCCGATAGCGATATCCCCATGGCGTCGGAACCAGACGCCTCACGGAACAGGCGCCAATGG
>CAZQMD010000296.1:0-6182 GCA_964594185.1 uncultured Afipia sp.
CTTTGGCCTCCGCCGCGTTGATGGCGGTCCGCGACATGATCGGATGAAAGTCCGGCTCGATCGATTCGAGGTCTCCGTTCTCATCGGCCCTCTTGTGAAGAGCGCCGGGAATCAATCCAGGAGCAAGCTCGACCTTTGCCCTTCTGTTGTGAAGCACGACTGCACCTTCGATCCAACTTTCCTTATAGTTGCTGTCGGTGACGTCTTGCACGAAGGGCACAAGGGGTTCTGTGAAGCTGAAGTTCCGGCGTACGCCAGATCGGATCATTCGTATGTCACGCGGACCGAAGCCGGCCAGGTAGCCCATGCGGTTGAACTTCGGCAGTGTGCCGAGCGGGTTGATCAGTACGGCACTGACGTTTTCCGCTCCTGGCAAATCGAAGAAGCCCGCTGGTTCCGACAATGTCTTGTACTTAAAATCCCCGATTTTCTCGACCTGTGGCAGGCCATCGCGAATAACATGCCTGTAGCCGTAGACATAGTCGACCGTGATCGCGTCTATCATGGTCATCGAATAGCGGAACGAGAAGTCCTGCACGGCAAGGACGAAAGGAACGTCCTTCATGTATGGCGCTTCCCAATACTTCTTCGCAAGCTTGGCCTTCATCGCGCGCCCTAGTTTGATCGGCATGTAGTTGCTGATGTAATCGTCACGATCCTTCTCTTCCTTTGGCAACGATGGCGAAAAGCCGTCCGGTGGATTGACGGTCGACGCTTCGATTGCCAGAGGCCCATAGTTGCTGCCCAGAACGAAATCCGGAACATTGGCCTGGTCGTGTCGCGCAAAGCCCAGCTCCACGAAGGTAGCGAAGAGATAGAGTTCCCAGAGGCGGGCATCGAATGCAGTCGTCTGGAACTGCTGCACGAAGTTCCCGTCCAGGTCTTTGTGGTAGCGCATCAACGAAGTGATGAGATCGCGCGCCGGCAGATACCTCTCGGCGCGGGTCAGCAGTTTGAAGCTCGGGTGGAGCTTCTCTTCGGGCGCTATCGGCTTGAAGAAGTTTACCGGTTTGGCGGTCGTATCGGATTGGTAAAACTCATCGTCGGGCGCTTGGGCAAGCGCTTCCAGGGTCTTGAGCAGCGCTTGCCGTGCATCGTGCTGGGAAGGGTGGGAAGCACGTACCTTCACTGCGCGGAAGCGAAGCGTCTCGTCGCGGCCCATGGCGACCCATGAGAAGTCGTCATCGATCCGGTCGCGGAGCGCGATGCCGAGCACCCGCTCGTCCGCGGTCGCGTACCATTCAAGCTCCTCGGTCAGCGCCATGATTCCGGGCGTACGCGAGTAGCCTGCCAAAGCATCGAACCGCCGCTTTGAAATCTTCTGGAGCATTCCACTTCGTCCGTTGCGACCGCCCCTCCCGTTCGCGGAAGGGCTCTTGGTCCTACTTCCTTCAACCTGGCACGAATCACGCGTGAGCGTTCCGGTCAGAACTTCTTCCATCTCCTCATCGGAGCACACCATCGCCCGCGACCAGGCCTGGAAACTCAATCCCTGGGCTGCCCTATTTGTTACGTTCCGGCGCGCGCCCGCGTAAGCCGAAACAACTCAGCTTGGTATAGGGCGTCCTGCAGCGCCCGATGACTTCCAGAGTGTTGCGGCTTCAGGTCCCTGGCCATTCGACTCGACCGTGTGTCTTCCCATCGACATCCTGTCACGCCCATGTAGTACGCTTTGATATCCAGCGCAGTGAATCCGAACGGGTTTCGCCCCAGGAAGCGGTGGAAATAGTAGTTCACGAACGACCAGTCGAATGGCGCGTTCAAGCCGACAAACACGAGCGTACATTCAGGGGTCACCGCCTCACCCTGCAGCCAGCTGTCGAGCTGCTGCATAGCTTCTTCGGCTGAAAGCCCTCGCTGCTCCAACAGATCAAGTGAAAGGCCCGTCACCTCGAGGGCCTTGGGATCAGCGTTGCGATTGATCGGCTTCAACTCGCACGCAAATGTCCGCATTGGATCGAAAACAACGCAGGCCCCGATCGCCAGCAGGCTAAACTCACCAGGTATCGGACCCGCGGTTTCCACGTCTACGGAGATGAAGAGCTCCTGCTTACTCATGAGATCAGTGGTTCTGCTGGGACCAGAGAAGGTCGATTGCGAATGGCCTGCCAATGCTCTCGGAACGCTCGCCGTCTGTCTTCAGCGCTGCCTTCGGTCTTCCAATGGTGGCCGGAGAAGGTCGTGATGTCGAAAGGAAGGCTTGCCCCCTCGCGGACCATGACCATGGTCGG
Organism: uncultured Afipia sp.; assembly: GCA_964594185.1. Lineage (GTDB taxonomy): Bacteria > Pseudomonadota > Alphaproteobacteria > Rhizobiales > Xanthobacteraceae > Afipia. The sequence goes on from CAZQMD010000296.1 coordinate 2,232, forward strand.
AAGGCCGCGACCGAGCGCGTAGCCCAGCTCAAGGAAGCAGTTCGGCCTGGCACCGGTTATGTCGGCCAGGACGATGTTGCTGCGATGGAGCTTGGCGAAGATTTCCTGATCGATGCGCGCGCTGTCATAGGGTTGACGGCCATCGACCACGACGAGGCGGTATCCCAGCTCATTCTCGATCACCGGCTGGACGACGACGTCGAAGAAATCCTGTACGTCCTTGTAATCGGGCAGAGCGGGATTGAGCAGCCGTATCGCGAAGGCTTTCGGTCTCTCAAGAGCTTCCAGGAGATCGACCAGCACGGCGACGCGATCGGCGGTGGGCTGCCGGGGTGGAAACCGGATCCTGTTGATCCAGGCATGCGCATCGCCATCGTCGGCGATGTGAAGCAGGCGCCGGCTTTGGCTGCTGGTCAGCCCAAAATTGTAGAGGCGACGCGCCCCGGTGCTCTCCGGGCACAGCGCGAGATTGAGCGGCACGATCGGCTTGCCGGCGTCGTGGTAGAGATTGGCCAGATAGAGCACGCCCTCCGCGCCCCCCAGCGCCACCAGCACGTCGCCGAAACGCGCCTGTGCTTCCATGCGCTTGCTGTTCATGTTCCAGTGCGCGGCATTCTCGATCCGGACCAGGGGCGAGGCCCGCAGCTCATCCCATAGCGCGGCGTGGGTTGCGGGAATCTGATCCTCGCTCTTGTGATGCTGGACGGCGACGGCAAGCGGTCCGGGGACGCCGCCGGGCCGCAGCACCAGATTGTCCTTGATCGCCTTCCAGATCAGCCAATCGAAACAGATCGGCTGGCCATCCGCCTTTCGCAGCGGCTCGGCGTCGACCGGAACGACGAAGTTGGCCCCCCGCTTGACCAACTCCCTGACGAGGCTGGCGACGAGGTCTCGGGCCGCAGACACATCGTCTGCCGACGCCACCGCTACATCCTCGACGACGCTGCCTGCGATATGGATCCGACGGCCAAATAGAGACGAGCGCGCCATCACTTGTCCTCCATCACGGGCGAGGCCTCGAGCGTCATCGCAACGGACTTGAGATGGTCGAACCGAAGTGGTTCCTGCGGATAGGCCTTGGCGAGAGCCGCCGGATAGAGGCGCGTGCGAATGTCCGAGTAGGTCCAGGCCGCACGGCCGCCTCGGGCGCCCGTCGCCGCGACAAGCTCGGAGATCTGCTTGGGACCGAGCTCCAAGGCGGCCAAATCCATAGCGAACAGCTCACGCCGTTCCTCGTCCGACGGTCGCTTGAACTCCTCCACGATGGCGGCGCGCCGGCGCAACGCGGGATCGAGCGCCGACAGGCGATTCGTGCAGAGGATAACGACGATCCTGCCAGCATACTGACGCAGATCATCAATGCCCTGAATCAGGGTGTTCACAGCCACTTTGTCCTCGTGGTGGCTATGCTCCTGCGCACGCGACGCGCCAAGGCTATCCCCCTCATCGATGACGAGAATGGCCCGGCGATGCTTGCCGGCGGATTGGATGACCTTGCGGAAGACTTCGGCGATCAGCGTCCCCATTTCGCCTACCATGCCGCTGCCGCGGACGCGGTTGGAGAGCTTGAAGAGGATGGAATCCTCGCTGCGCGCTTCGGCAACCAACCTGTTGGCAATGCACTCGGCGGTCGCTGTCTTTCCGGTGCCCACATCGCCATGGAAGACCGCCAGTGGGTACTGCTCGGCAACCAGGTCGCAGATGGCGAGCTTGCCCGCATGATGCTTTCGGTTCCAATCGCCGAGCCCGCCTGCGTTGAACAGGAGCCGCAGCTGGTCGTGAATGCGGGCATAGCGATCGCCGAACCCCAGCAGGGTCTTCTCGCGCTTGGCGAGGGCTTCGCAGGGCAGCGGCGTTTCGCTATCGAAGATGCTCGGCTGGCTCACGCGGCCCAATCCTTCCGCTGCATGCCATAGGCGTTGCTGGCGTAGTTTCGCCCACCCGACGAGATCAGACTGGCATGGCTGGTGTCGTCGTAGGAGGTCACCCAGCCGATCTTGAGCTTGCCCCTGGTTGCTTCGCGCGCAGCGGTCGTGTAGACACCCGTGTAGCTGAGCACGATGCGCAGGTGCGCTCCGGCGACCTTCGGCCAGAGGACGCCGCCAGGTCGGCTTGTGGTGAGCGAGCCCGCGTCGGTGTCAACCTCGAAGCGGACGGCCTTCACCTCGATGCCGTTACTGAGCAGCGTGACATCGACCCACTTGAGGTAACCGGCCTTGGCCAGCACCTCGATGTCGTGCGCATAGTCGGCGGTCTTCGCCGCCGTCCATGCGCCGGTGCTGTCGGCGATCATCACAAGGTCGGCCCTCACACGACGCACGACGTTTTCGATGTCGACGATCGTGTAGGTGGCGCTAGCAGTCCTGGTCTGGCTCATCTCAGTCTTCCGTCTTGAAGCGAGGACCGAAGATTTCCTTCCAGACCTCATTGTCGTTCTCGGTAGATGCGAAGTTGGCGGTCTCCCAGGCCGCCTCGGCGGCGGCGACAATCTCCTTGCGCTCGGCCTCGGAGAGGCGGCTGGTCACGTTGTTCAAACTGCAGACCGGATCGAGAATGATCACGGGGTCGGAGAAGGTGGCAAACGGCGCCGCGTTCTCGGGGAACTTGATCTCCTCCTTGAGCCCGGACTGGGCGATGTAGAGAAGGAAGTTCCGGAAACGCTGCTCGATGCTGCCGGCGTTGCCTTGGCTCGCCAGAACGTGCGCCATGATCAGCTCGATGGCGAACGACTTGAGCGGCTTCAGCTCGGCCTGATTGCGCCACCTCTTGGCCATGCGCACCAACGTGCGGAAATCGCCGTCCTGGTTCTTGCGGTCACGGACGAACTTGATCTGGCAGGGCGCGCAGGTCTGGACTTTCGTCCCATCGTGGATGTCGAACTGCCAACCGTAGCCGGGCTGGCTTTCGTCCTCGATCACCGGAACGATGTCGACGCTGAGGCCGCTGCCGACGAAGGTGACCGTCGCGGCCTTGCGCTGGATCTCGAAATCCTCGACCGACTTGTTGGGATACAGAGCGATGAGCAGCTCGTAGATCGTGTCGTTGAGGCTGTCGAGCGTCTCCTTGTCGGCGTCGCGGCCGGAGATGTAGAGCACGACGTCGACATCGACCGGATCGACGCTGGTCTTGCGCAAGATAGTGTACTTGGCGAACGATCCCGCCTTCACCACGCGGGTGATCTTGATCTCGGTCCTGTCGCGCAGACTCTTCGACAGCACGACAACCAGGCGATCGACCTGCTCGTGATATTCTTTGCGCTTATCCGCCGGCAGCCGCAGGACATTGCTGTCGTAGGAGCGGAGTTCAGTGTTCGTCAGCGGCATCCGCCATCTCCTTAATCCCGTAAAATGATCTAGCGAACAGCCCGTTGGCCCATCTCAGGTGTCGGCTCGAAATCAGATAATGATGTGGGCGAACCCGCGCCCTTCCTGGATCAGCCCTTTGGGGGAAAGGGATCATTGCCGTAGGAGTTCGCGTCCCGGATTCGCCCGTCGGGTCGATGGATGATCACTTCTCCACGTTCACGGACAGCGGTGGCGCGGGCCGCCTCCGCGGCCTGGGCTTGGGAGTCGTGCGTGGATCCCACGCGTGCCGCACCCTCTCGGCGCGTCGCCCAGCCGGAATCGTGCGGAACGACGTGAATGCGCTTGGACATTCTCTGGCTTCCTTCTGTTCGTCATCGGTGGACCCCACCGCCCAGCGACCGAGAACGGATCGCAGAGCCGAGGTTGGTTGTCAATAAGCACAATATGTGGAAGATATATGTGCTTAATAGACACATAATGTTTGCCACATTGACACGGAGATTCCTAGGCCGCAAACATGCGCCCATGTCAGACGAGGCCATCTATCAAGCATTCGGGCGGGCCGTCGCTACCCGACGGAAAAAGCTCAACCTCACCCAAGCTAAGCTGGCAGGCCGTGTCGGGATGTCACGAGCCTCGATCGCCA
>CAZQMD010000297.1:0-6176 GCA_964594185.1 uncultured Afipia sp.
CCAAGGTCAAGACGAAAGCGACTTCTTGCGGCGGTGCCTCGCTGTGGTGCTTCCTCCCAAACTGGTAAAGGTCGCGTGTAAAGATGCGCGCGTAGAGTTGAAGAGAACTGCCGTCGAACGTCAGGCCTCCACGCTGGGTGAAGTCCTTTGTGTGACGACGGATGGGCTGCCACTTCAGAAGATCCGAGCGCGCATCCGCTTCCTCCAGGGTGGATTCCAGCATGGAGCCCACCAGCGGAACCCATTTTTTGTTGAGACGGTACCGCAACGATGTTTGGAGGCGCGAAGCGAAGTAGTTGGCGCCGCCATACGGCGACACAAGGGGACTAAGAACAGCTGTGAGCGAAGCGCGCCCGAACAGCTTGTCGTCTGCGGTGAGCTGGGGCGGAATCGGAATGTTGTTCCAGTAGTAGTTGGCGCCCGGCCGGAGCTGTGCCGTCCAGACCAGGGTGACCGTACCGGGCGCACAATTCCATGGCAATGTTCCCTGGTAGGGTGTTCCCCATCCAAGGCTGCGATCATGCTGGTTGCGCTCGCAGGTATTGATGAGCAGAGCTTTCACGAGGTCCGGTGTCGGATCGCGAAGTTGCTCGTAGGTGTGCGCAGCGAGTGAGGAAACGAGCGCCGTGGGATAGCTGCTGCCGGTGCTGATTCCGCCGCCGATAACGCGTAGTTGCGAGAACCAGGACATTTCGGGCTTCAGCATGCCGTCGGGCCCAGGCCCTTGCAGGCAGGAGGGGCAAGGCTTGGCCGGCAGGCCTTTGGTATTGGCTTGCCGACCGCCGACGACGAGTGCGGCTTCGCAGTCCGCGGGCGGGTTTAAACGGCCCGGCTTCCCACTCACCACATTACCGATGGAGACGACGGGCAGGATGCCGGCGCTGCGCGCAAGCGCATTCAGCTCATGACCAAGAACGCTGACTTCTTCCGGATCGAGCATGCCTCGCTGATTGGCGGATATATTCCAGACCTTTGTCTCAGGATGGGCGCGCACGACGGCAGCCAGATAGTCGATGAGCTGCTGTTCATCGAACCGCATATTGGCGCTTGTGTTCGGCACTGCCTGCACCGTGCCAATACGGCAACTGAGTTCGGGCAGACTACGGTTCTTGTTCCAGGCGTGTCCCTGCACCACTAGCGAGCTTATGGCGTTGCCATGCCGCCGGTCGGCTTGCGCGTCTGAAATGAGCGGCGGCGCCTTCCAGGCTTCCGCAGCAGCATAGCTGGCCGCGTGCAAACCGCCATCGACGACGCCGACGATGGGAGCATCGCCAACGTCAAGGGCCGGCGAAGGCTCGCTGCCGCTTCCGGGCGCGGCGACGGTGATCGGCTGCACGGGATCGATCCGATAGGATGCGCCAGAGGCTATAAGTTCGGTAAGAGCCTGCCTGCTCGGAATGGCGACCGTCGCACGGGCGACACCCGTGTTTCTGTAACTTCGCATCGCGCGCGCAATACTTGATTGCCGTTGCCCGGTCGCGCCGGCCACGATATCGGCTCCGCCGTCCCGCCCCCGTGGCAGCAATCGGATGGCGGTGAAGGTCGGGAGCAAGGCGCCGTCCTGGCGAAAGCGCTCGATTTTTTGCAGCAAGGCTTCCTGCGCATCGCGATTGCGGTAGGGTGAAAGCCAGACGATGAAGAGACGTCCACGATCCTCTTCGGGCGCCGCCAGCCAAAGTTGATCGACCGTGTGGTGCCGCAAGCGTTCCTGCGGCGAAAAGACATTAACGCGGGCAACGCGCGAGATATCGGACTGGACCGCAAAGCTGCCCGGATTCCGGATCTCTCGGATGAGCCGTGGCAATTGCTCAAGCTCGGTCTCGACGACATACCCGTTGCGGAACGGGGCGACCAGCTGGCAACCGTAGTGGAGGCTGAAAAGATCGTCTGGCGTATGGGAAGGTGCAAGAGAGTCGGAAAACATCCGCACCACAAGCTGGGCTCGTCCGGCGTAGGCTGGGACGGTAGCCCGGCTTTCGAAGATCTGCTTGGCGGCCGCCGCGAGGAGGCGTTGCTGGCGTCCGAGGCGTTCTGTTTTCACGCTGTCGCGCCCCTTGCCGCCACCAGTCTGGGCTTCCGGGCGCGGATCCATACGCAGTTGCAAAACCGGGTTGAGCAGCGGCCGCTTCGGCGTTCTAGCCATCGGATGCGTCTCCCTCTCGTTTTAAGTAAAGGTAGATCGCCTGACGTGTAACGCTGAGAAGGCGTGAAATATCCGCGACCTTCAGATGATAAAGATCGTGCAACGTGATCGCGAGCTGCCTTTTTTGTTCGGGCTGCAGCGGCGACTTCTGCGGCAGGCTCGGTGTCTTGCCCCGCGTGTTGACGATGGACAGCGCAATTGTACCGAGATCGAGGGCCCGCTCTTCCAACAAGGCGTGCCGCCGCGCCGTCAATGCAATGGTCTCGATATCGGCACCCGAGAGGCCCTCGGCGACCGATGCTAGGATGGCCGCGAGGTCTTCGTCATCGCGGTCTTCGAACAAGAAGTGCTTCCAGAGATCGATCCGCACGGCGGCTTCCGGATTTTGCAGATCAATTTTGTAGGGAAAGCGCCGCCAAATGGCCGGGTCCAGAAGATGGGCATGGTTGGTCGCAGCAACAACAACGGAATGCATGTCTAGCGCATCAAGGCTCTGGATCACCGTGTTGACGACGCGCTTGAGCTCGCCGAGTTCGTGCCGGTCATCGCGCAGCTTCGCAACGGCATCCATTTCGTCGAGGAAGAGCACCGCCTGTTGGGAAGGCACGAAGTCGAACAGCGTGCGGATATTCTTGGCGGTGTCACCCAGCAGCGAGGAAATGACGGCGTCGAGGCGAACGACGTAAAAAGGCCGCCCAAGCCGCGCGGCCACGTGTCCTGCCAAGAGGGTCTTACCGGTCCCGGGCGGCCCGGACAGCATCAGCCCGAGTCGGGAGGCGAGACCCTTCTTGCTAAGCGCGCCGACATGCGTGACGTCGGATAGGAAGTCCGAGAAGGTGCGCTGCGCCGTTTCGTTGAGGAAGATCGGATTTCCGGGCCAAGCCTGTTCTTCAATCAGCGGCAAGCGCGATTTCGCATCTATCGGCAGAGATTCCATGTAGCCCGAAGCGCGCAGCGGCACGCCGCGCTTCTGGACCAGAGCTTTCAGTTCTTTGGCTGCGGCATGATTGCCCTGCTTTGCCAGCTCACGCGACAGCGCATTGGCTGCTCTGCGGACACGCGTGTAGTCGGCCGCCAGCGCGGCATCGGTGAGTTCGATCAAGGTCTTAGGGTCGAGCGACACAGGGATTCTCCAGTCAAGCTTTCGGCAAATTCTGTAAAGCATTTTACATCACTTGACAAGCGAAATGCAAATTTTGTAAAGTAATTTATCGAAACCGACAAGTGGAATTGAAAAAATGCAACAGAATCAAGACCGGGGGGCCCTCAGCACCCTGCGAATCCTCGTCTCCGGAACCGACCTGCGGTTTAGGCCCATCGACCTTTACGATCCCGTCCCCACCGGTCGCCAAATCATCGAGGCGGCCGGCGGTCAACCGCCGGATGAGTTCATCCTGCTGGAGTGGAAGAAAGACGGCGATCTGGACGAGATCGAACTCGATGAAACCGTCGATCTGCGGGCGCCGGGCACGGAACGCTTCATCGTTGCCAAATCGACCGTGACTTACCGGTTCGAGATCGACGGGCGCCGCCACGAATGGTCGGAGCCAAGTATTACCCGCGAGGTGCTGCTGGCACTGGCCGGGCACGATCCCGCGCAATTCTCCGTTTGGCAGGAGATCCGCAATGCGGCCGACAAAGAGATCCTCTCCGGCCATCCCGCGGACCTCTCGTCCAAGGAGCTCGAGAAGTTCTACACGGTCGTGACCCACACTACGGAGGGCTGATACCATGAGTGTTCTTCCGTCGCGCGACCGCGAATACCTCGCCGAGCACAAGGTCGCCTTCGAGGAAGTGGCCGCACCTCAGAAGGCTGTCATCCTGCGTGGCTACGCGGTGCCTCGAGGGCGCTTCGATCATGGCCAATCGGACATACTGATCCTCTTGCCGGACGGCTACCCGCTAGTGCCGCCCGACATGTTCTTCGCCCTTCCGTGGCTACGCCTGCCTAACGGGCGCTACCCGAATTGCGCAGACCAGCCGTTCCAGTTCGCCAACGGCAACTGGCAGCGGTGGTCGCGTCACAACCCTCAATGGCGCCCGGGGATTGACGGCATCTGGACCATGCTACGCCGCATCGATGTCGCACTGGAGAAGGCTGCATGAGCGTCACCCTGTCAATGTTGGAAGAACATGAAGAGCAGCTTCGCGAGCAGCTATTCGCTGTGCCGGAGGTTGAAGGTGCGGCTTATGTGTTGATGCGCGTCAATTCCGTCGGCATTGATCCGTGGGATCGCCGCTCGCGTCTGCGTCTGCTCGTTCGCGAAATTGTACCCATCGCAGCGGAACACAAGGTTTCGGCCGACGGCATGCATGTTCGTTGGCATACCGCTGGCTTCGTCGCGCTGTTGCAACGCTGCGCGGCCGAGGATCTTGTGCTTGGCATTGCGCATAGCCATCCCGGCGGACCGGCGCAGTTCTCGGACCAGGATGACGCCAACGAGGCGGAGCTGATCCGCACGGCCTGCCACCGTAACGGACGCGAGACCAGGCTCGTCAGCTTGCTCTTTGATCCGGATGGCGGCATCCACGGGCGGCTGTGGCAATATGATCGGCACCAGTTGCCCATTGCCACCATCAACGTGCTGGGCGATAGGTTTGCCTTCCATCAGTCTGGCGTGGGATCGCCGATATCGCCTGTATTCGCCCGGCAGGTACTCGCCTTCGGGCCAGCGCTCACCACCCAGCTCGCGGGTATGCGTGTTGGTGTCGTTGGCGCAGGCGGCACCGGGAGTGCCACCGCCGTGCTGGCGGCTCGTACAGGCGTCGGGCAACTCGGCCTGTTCGATGATGACATCGTCGAGGTCACGAACCTCAACCGGCTTCACGGCGCCGCGCAATCCGATGCCGACGCCATGCGGCCAAAGGCCGAAGTCGTGGCGGGCGAAATCGCGCGGCTCGGCCTTGGCACGCGCGTGGTCCCGTTCCGCAGCTGGGTGAGTGATCCGCTGGCCCGCGACGCGCTGAAGGCTTGCGATGTTATTTTCTGCTGCACGGACGACCATGCCGGACGGTTGTTCTTGAATTCCCTCGCTTACTTCTACTTAATTCCGGTCATCGATATGGGCCTAGCCATGGCGGTAGCCAAACCACCCGCCACTGGCATGGCCGATATTTCAGCGCGCGTCACCGTTATGATGCCGCCGGAGCCTTGCCTGTTGTGCCGCGGCACCATCGATGTTGAAGTTGCGGGCGAAGAATCTTTGCGGCGGCAGAATCCGACCGAATACGATCTGCGGAAACGGGAAGCTTATGTGAGGGGCGAAGGCAATCCCAATCCCGCTGTCGTGACCTTTACAACGGAGACCGCGTGCATGGCGGTGAATGAGCTCCTCAACCGAATTGCGAACTTCCGCAAGAAGCCTATGGGATCGGAGATTCGCCGCCGCTTTCTCTTCAGCGAGGATCGCGCGACCTCGGCGGCGCGGCGACCTTCCTGCCCCGTCTGCGGGTCACCCGCCTGTTGGGGGATGGGCGATGTCCAACCGTTCTGCGTGGGTTGACCATGTGGAATATCCTCATTGCCTTGCTGACGTGGCTCGGTCTCATTAAGAAACCGGCCTTCGTCACGCGCTACGCTGAGTCGCATCCCTCGGTCGAGGAGCTTGCTCCCTCGGATCTCGTCGTTGTCCGGTCAGGCGCTTTCACCAAGTGGGCCTGCCTGCGCTGTCCCTGCGGTTGCGGCGACAAGATCGCGCTCTCCCTTGACGCCGATCGGCGTCCGTCTTGGCGTGTCTCCGTGGACTGGCTCCGCCGGCCCTCCTTGTCGCCTTCGGTTTGGCGTCATGGCGGTTGCCATAGCCACTTCTGGATTAAGTCTGGCGCGGTCGAATGGTGCTTGAGAACAGAAGAGGCGCGGATCGAGGCAAGGTAGCGAGCCACTGGCTCTTTGGAGGTGCTTTATATTCGGAGTTCTGAATGCCCCTCAAGCATGGCATGACGGAAGACCTATTGCCCATGCTGTGGTTATAGCAATCGTTTGGTAGCGGGGGAGGGACTCGAACCCCCGACCCCAGGATTATGATTCCCGTGC
>CAZQMD010000298.1:0-6162 GCA_964594185.1 uncultured Afipia sp.
GCTTGTTGGCGACGTCACTGAGCCGCACGCGTGCCAGCGCCCCTTCGATCCGCTCCGTGCGCTCGGCCCGTGCCAGTCCCATCAGCTTGGCCGTGTAGGCGAGATTCTCCGCCGCGGTGAGCTGATCGTAGAAGCCGACGGAATCGGGCAGATAGCCGACGTGGCTCTTCACCTTCAGCGGCTCGCGGGCAGGATTGAATCCGAGCACGCTCACTGTGCCCTCCGATATCTCGGTCAGGCCGAGCATCATCAGAATGGTCGTGGTTTTGCCGGCGCCGTTGGGCCCGAGCAGACCGAACACCTCACCCCGCGCGATGTCGAGATCGATGGCGTCGACGACGGCGGTGTTGCCGTAGCGTCGGGTCAGGCCGCGCGCGCTGATGACAATGTCGCGCGGGCCGCCGACGGCCTGTGTCTGGCTGTCGCTCATCGCCGTCCGAACCTTACAACCGCACCCAGCATCAGCAGCAGCGCCATGCCGATGACCCCGGCTCCCGCAATACCCCACACCGTCGAGGTGCCGACGGTGATGCGGAACTGGCTGGAGGCGCTCTCGCCCCTCGAGGTCGCGCGGATCGTGGCCTGATAGTCGCCGGCGAGGGACTTTTCGCTGGGGGTCACCAAAGCCTGCACCTCGGCATCCTTGCCGGGCACCAGACGCTCGATGGTCTTAGGCTCGAAGGTGACCTTCCAGCCCGTCGGGGCGGTGGCCGCAAGCGTGATATTCTCCGCCGGCGCCGTGCCCGAGTTGGTGACAACCACGGGAATCGAGCTTTGTTGTCCGGCAACCGCGCGCGCGCTGAGCAATCCTTCGCGGCCGGACACCTGGAGCTGCGGCTGGCCGACCACGTCGAGGGCAACCTCGGTCGAGGCCGAGACATCTTCGGCTTTCACAGTCACCTTGACCGGGAAGTGCCCGGCATCGACCGTGCTCGGCGGCCGCACCTTCAATTTGACGTCTTTGGACTCGCCGGCCTTGATGGGGATCGAGGACAGCTCCTGCGTACCGTAGGCCTCGGTGAACGAGGTCTCGAAATTGCTGGGCGCCTGCGCATCGAAGCTTGCGACCACGTCGCGGCCGGAATCGTTCTTGATCGCGAGCGTATAATCGAAGTTCGATTTCGGGCTGCCGCGCAATGACGGCAGGGTCGGAATCACCGTGAGCTTCGCCGGCAGCTCCTTGGCAAGTGCTATCGTGATCGGAAGGTCCGCACTGGCGCCCTGCCCTTGCGCCTTGACGGTGATTGTCTGCTGGCTGAGATCGGCCCCCTTCGGGATCTCGAGCCGAAGCTGGAGCGACACGCTGGCGTCAGGCGCCGGCTCGGCCGCAGCGACCGGCTGTCCGCCGCCGAGCAGCGCCGCGGTCCACCCGGCCGGCACGCCGGCGACCGAGAGCTGATACGGCTCCGGCGCAAGACCATAGTTCTGCAGGCGCAGCGAAATGTTGGAGGTGGTGCCCGGCCTCACCGTGACGGAAGGATAATCGGTCATGAGGTAGAGGCCCTTGATCTCGCGTGCCGGCTCGGCAGCATGGGCCAGGGGGCCAATCAGTGTGAGGGCAAATGCAAGACGCGCAACATCAAGCGCTCGCATGGACGACACTCCTGCAAGGGGAATGAACCCGGGATGGCTATCGCACGCCGCCCAAACCGGGGCGCCAGCGTGTCGGATGATGGAAGCAATCGTGACGAAGTTGGGGAAGGAAACGAGCCGGCCAGTTACAAGTCTGTGATTTCAGGCATTTTCGGCTCAGACTTTGGTAGGAATTGTGCTCGTCCTCTGAATGCATCGTGACGCGATATTCATACACGCGCAACCGGCGCGGCAGCGCAGTAAGCGCTAGTGTGGGTAAGGAGCGCGAGCGACGTGCCCACCACTTTTGTCTCGAAGAGCGGCTGGCGAGAGAAGTGGCACGCATCCGCCTTCGCTCTTCGAGCTCCGGCGGAGCCTTTGCCGCCCGGCTTCCTGCCCTACATTCCCGGCTAGATCGGCTTCTCCACCGCCCCGCCGGAACCCGCCCAGTCCTTGAAGCCGCCGATGTATAGACCCGGCTGCAGCCCTGTCCTTGAGCACCTTGCCGAGGCCGCACCGGGCCGCAGGCCGAGCGGGAGAGGGCCCCCTGGTGTTCATGGCAGCCACCTGACTTCCTCAATCCTGTAGTTCTTGTCTCCTCCCGGTGCCTCCACAGCAACGACCGCGCCCTTCGACTTGCCGATCAATGCCCGGGCGATCGGTGAGCTCACTGAAATCTTGCCTTGAGCAGGATCGGCTTCGGGCTCGCCGACAATCTGGCAAGTTCGTTTCTCGCCCGTATCCTCGTCTCTGAGCGTGACCGTCGCGCCGAACTTGATAGTTTCGCCGGAAAGCTTGGACACATCGATGACTTCTGCGCGCGCAAGCTTGGCTTCCAAGTCAGCTATGCGAGCTTCGTTGAGACCTTGCTCAGTCAGCGCAGCTTGATACTCCGAGTTCTCGACGAGATTGGGATCGTCGCCGATCGCCTGCTGGATGCGCTCGGCAATCTGCCTCCGCTTGATCCTGATGCGGTCGTTTAGTTCGGCCTGAAGGGCGGCGTAGCCCGCCGCAGTCATGGGAAGGCTCGGCATGGAAATAGCTGACTTTTCGGATGCGCTTTAGCCGAGGGCAAGCCCCAGCTTGGGGTCATCGGCTGGAAACTGCCCTGAACCATCGTTGTTTCAGAGCACCCGCCCGACTAGGGGAACCGATTGACCGAGGCCGCACCGGGCCCCGTGTCCACGTAGAGACTGCAGCCCCAGGAACTGCCGGTGCAGTCGAGAGTTTAGCGCGTATCGAGAGCCTACTTCGGCGCGACGCACACCAAGCGTCCCACGATCGCCTCCTTGTTGCCGCGACAGAGCAACATCGGGTTCAGACCAATGTACCAGCATGCCGAACTCACGCCTGCGATGACGAGCATAGCAATGCTCCTCACGCGCAAGCAGCACCTGATCAGCCGCCTAGAAGAAGATCCCGGGCCAAGGGAGCGTGAGGAGATCGAGCATCTTCTCGAAAGGATAGATGCCGAACTGGACGCAGTTGATAGCCCAGATCGGCTCTGAACACTGCGGCATCTATGTCGACGCGTTCCTATTGCGACCTTGGCGGTGCCGATCAGGAGGACGCCGAATATCTTGAATCGTTGATCCGCCAGGATTTCGAGCGATGCCATCCCGGAGACACTCTTGACGATCTCAAACGCCGGGCAGTCTTTTCAAGAGAGGACAGAGGATTGCTGCGAGACTGGATGGCGATCGCGGCAAGGCGCGCAGCGGATGAGCGGTCCAGGAGAACTCCCAACTCGACGGCCTAGCTTGCGAGCTTAGCTGGCTCGGTTTACCAGGCCGGGCAGCTCGCTCTTGACCCCGGTCATGATGAAATTCACTGCGATCGCCGCAATGATGAGCGCCATCACGCGTGTCATGACGTTGATGCCGGTTCGCCCCAGGAGCCGCTCAATCGCAGCAGCCATCCACAAGGTTAGGCCGATCAATAGAGTTGCGAGGATCGCTGCCGACGCCAAGAATGCCTTTCCGAGCCATCCCGGATTGTCATTCGAAAGAGTTATCATGATGCTCAATTCCGCCGGTCCCACGAGCAGCGGGAAAGCAAACGGTGTAATGGCAAGGCCATGCACGTCGCTTTCCTCGTAGTTCCCTTCGTCAGCACGAGGAATGAACTTTCCATATTGCGCCTGGAACATCTCAAATGCGATCACCAGCACGAGCAGCCCGCCCGCGATCCGGAAGTCATTGAGCCCCACATTGAAGAAGGCCAGTATCTCCTTCCCGAACATCGCGGATCCGACGAAGAAGATAGCGACCGCCGTGCAGGCCAAGACAATAATCCGGTGGGTCATCGCTGCGCCAGTGCGCCCAGTCATTGCTAAGAACACGGGGATGGCTCCGACCGGGTTCGTCAGTGCGTAGAGGAGCATGGTGGTGCCGACAAACTGATTCCACGCCACGGTCGTTGGATTCCTCCGCATCGATCGAGATCTTGCCGCCGGAGCCGGGTAACTCAGCTCAGTTGTCGCGGTTCCCGGCCAGGACTGGTTCCGGCAGCTTGACACAACAGCAGAAATTCGTACGAAAATGGACTTTCCGGGAGATGTCCGCGCCAAGGTGCCTGCTCAAGGGCCTGGGCCTTGTCTTCGCGAAGATCACGACAATCACATCCAGCCATGCCGGCCGGGCGAACGAAGCCTGCTCGTCGGCGCGCGCTTGGGACGATCGGAAGACAAATGAACATCCCTGAAACGAGCACCAAAACGCATGCCATCTCCACGGGAATCGCCGGCTTTGACGGCATCTTAGATGGCGGATACGCGTCGCACCGTGTGCACCTGATCGAGGGTCAGCCGGGAACCGGTAAGACCACGCTCGCCCTGCAGTTTCTTTTGGACGGTGCGTCGAAGGGAGAGCGCTGCCTTTACATCACCCTGTCCGAGAGCAAGGACGAGCTGCGGCAGGTGGCTGAGACGCACGGCTGGAATCTCGAGGGGATCGAGATCTTTGAGCTTATCCCGGCGGAACTCAGTCTTGACCCCAAGCAGCAACAGACGGTGGTCTATGCCTCCGACCTTGAGCTCGGCGAAACGACCAAAATGACGTTCGACGAGGTCAAGCGGGTTGCGCCGGCGCGGGTGGTTTTTGACAGCCTCTCCGAAATCCGGCTCCTGGCGCAGAACCCGCTGCGCTACCGCCGGCAGGTCATCGCCCTGAAGCATTTCTTTGCCCAGGAGGGATGCACCGCGTTGTTGCTGGACGACTTGACCGACGAGGCCGACGACCTCAATCTGCATAGCCTCGCCCATGGCGTCATCCGGCTCGAACACAATGCGCTGCAATACGGCGCCGAACGCCGCAGGCTGCGCATTTTCAAGATGCGTGGCCGCAGCTTCCGCGGAGGCTTTCATGATTTTGTCATCCGCAAGGGCGGGATCGTCTTGTTTCCGCGCCTGATCGCGTCCGAGCACGTCGACAACGCACCTGCAGCGGAGCCGCTCCTGAGCGGCATCGGTGAGCTGGACCAGTTGCTGGGGAGCGGCCTCGACCGCGGCACCAGCACTCTGCTCATCGGGCCGTCCGGCTCCGGCAAATCATCCATCGCCATGCAGGTCGTCACCGCGGCGCTTGGCCAGGGTGAGCGCGCCCTCTTCGTGACCTTCGACGAGACCAAGGCGATCCTGATGAAGCGTGCAGCCGGCATGGGCTGGCATCTGGAGCATCCGATCGCATCAGGACAGCTCCTGCTCGAACAGGTCGACCCCGCGGAGCTTTCTCCAGGTGAGCTCACTGGAATGGTGCGCCGGCGCGTCGAAACCGACAATGTGCGGGTCGTGGTCCTCGACAGCTTGAGCGGCTACCAGAATGCAATGCCCGCCGAGCAGTTCATGTTGCTGTTGATGCACGAAATGCTGACCTATCTCAATCACCGCAGCGTCGTGACGATCTTGACCCTAGCGCAGCACGGACTTGTCGGCTCAATGCAATCCAGCGTCGATCTCACTTATCTGAGCGACACGGTTCTGCTGTTGCGCTTCTTCGAGGCCGCCGGAAGGATCCGCCGCGCCATTTCGGTTCTGAAGAAGCGCACCGGGCGCCACGAAGACGAAATCCGTGAGTACCGGCTCGACAATCGCGGCATCCGCGTCGGACCGCCTCTGGCCGAGTTCCAAGGCGTCCTGTCGGGTTCTCCCGTCTATACGGGCCAGCACGGCGCGCTGCTTACGACGAGGAGCAATGGAGAATCGTGAGCCAAGCCCGGACGGGCCGGTGCTCGTATTGGCGCCGTTCGGTCGTGATGCCGGCGTGGTCTGCTCTGCGCTGCGTGACGTTGGCATCCACGCGCTGCAGCAATCGAGCCTTTCGGAGTTGGTGGCCAACCTGAATGATGCCGCCGCGGCGGTCATTGCCGAGGAAGCGCTGGTTCACGAGCATCGTGGCACATTGGCTCATTGGATCGCCAATCAGCCGCCATGGTCGGACTTTCCCTTCGTATTGCTGACACTGAGGACGGGCCAAAACGGCGCGGCTCTCACCAAACTGATCGAGCTGCTTGGCCACGTGACGGTGCTCGAGCGGCCGCTGGGGGCGACCTCCCTCAAGAGCGCGGTGCTGGCGGCGAAACGCAGCCGCCGGC
>CAZQMD010000299.1:0-6125 GCA_964594185.1 uncultured Afipia sp.
TCATCCCGTTTTTTGCGTTCCCCGAAGCGGTTCGACGGATCATCTACACCACTAACGCCATCGAGGCGCTCAATTCAAAACTACGCCGGGCGGTTCGGACAAGGGGCCACTTCCCAACCGATGACGCCGCAACAAAATTGCTGTATCTATGTCTCAACCGCGCAGCCGCTGAGTGGAAACGACCACCGCGCGAATGGTCCGAGGCGAAGACGCAATTCGCCATCATGTTCAACGAGCGTTTCGGGAACGCATGATGGTCCACCCGCCTCAAACACAGAATTTCCGATAGTCCCGTTGATTCCGCTCATGGAGCTTGCGCAGTGTTTCCTGCTCGTCGCGGCCCCACATGCCGGTTGCGACGATCCGGGGTATACCGCCCTTCGCCCGTACGGCATCACGAAAGTGAGCGCTGCGGTAGGCGCTGTCGGCAAACACCTCACCGGGATTGTCGGGCAATGCTTCAGGGCCGGCCTTGCCATCATTGATATTGGCCGACGTAACCGAGATCTCCTCGACCAGCGCTGTGTCGGCATCGGCACCAACGTGGGCCTTGAAGCCGTGAACAGCTCGCTTTCCCTTGTGCTTGACCCAGCGAGCATCGCCGTCTTCCTCGCTTGCCGACGCAATGATGGTAGCATCGAACAGTGTTCCGGTCTTGACTGTTATCGCCTTCGATTTGATCTGCAAAGTCACGGTCTCGAACAATGCCCGATCAAGCTTGTGCGCAACAAGCAACCTGCGAAATCTCACAAAGGCGGTCCGCTCTGGTGTCGCCTCGTTTGCGGCGAACCCGCAGAAGCGGCGAAAGGAGGCACGATCATCCAGCGCTTCTGCCAGTCTCACATCGGACAGGTCATACCAGACTGACAGAAGCAGCGCCCTGAACATCGCCAGCGGCGGCCAGGCGTGCTCGCCTTTGGAGGCCGGATAGAGCGGATCAAGAAGCATCGCGACAGGGCTCCAATCGATCAGAGAAGCAAGCGCGTCGAGCGATGAAGCCGCCCGCTCGCGTCCTGCGAAACCAAACCGCTCCTGACCAATCGATCGATGTGCCACCGGCTGATCTCCTCCTCGGAAAGCCCATAGAATCAACTGTCATCGCCTCTGTCTACGATCACCCGCGCACAGGTCTCATGACTCAGTCCGGAAATATCTGGTCGCGAAGCGTGTCGATCCGGCCCGCATCCACGTCGAGTCAAGGGTATCGCCAATTGCAACGATATCTCCTGCTGGTCGCGGAACCGCCGTGTCGTGACGGTGTTACAGACGGCGGTGGATCCGATGATGCGGCAGCATCCCCGGCTGCAACCGCAAGTGCAAAGCGGCCCGGAACCGCAGACCCGGGCCCTGACGCAGTCGCGCGCACCCGTTTATTATGAGCCGGCGGCGGCTCCGCCGGTCGAGCCCGATCCTTCACTCGAGCCCGATACGCTCGACACTGCTACGCAACCGGGCCAGTAGATCCTTGCTGCTGGTGAGGTGCGGCTCCTCGGCGTCGAGCATGCGCATGAACGCGCTTTTCTTGATGCGAAGGATTTCCTTGGATGCCGGGTCGACCTTGGCGGAATCGCAGACAATGTCGATCAGCCGCTCGACAGTATGCAGCCGGCCGAGCAGATAGTCGTTCTCGCGATAGGCGCGGGAGAGAAACGCGGCAAAATGCCCGAAGCCGGTGCCCTTCAGGTTCTGGACACCGGCGAAATCCTTGAGCGTATGCACATCCTGCGGGCTGATGCGGTCGACGAGAATCTCCTGGATTTCACCCGCACCGTTTGCGGCCTCGACCGAGAAGATGAGCACGTCCCAGAACGGAAAACCGAGATAGCTGACGAGCACCTCCCGCTGCGCCTCCGGCGGCCATGCCGCCGGATCGACGGAAGCCATCAGCGCGTCGAGATCGTGGGTGCTCGATGCAAGATCGATTTCCTTCGCCAGAAGCTCGATCAGCCGGTCGATTTTCTCGCCGTTCACATCGGTGAAGCGGTGCGCAAAGGCGGAAAGGTCTTTCGCTTCCTGCTCGCTGGGATCGAGTCCGAACAGCTCGTTCACGATCCCATGCGCCTCAACACTGTAGAACTTCGCCTCCTCGCGCCGCTTCAGCACATCGAGCCTGCCGTAGAATTCGCGCTTCAGCCCGTCCACGGCCTTCGCATCGAGACCGCGAAAGGCTTCCTCCTCGAGCCGGTGATAGATCCGGTTCAGGGATTCGATCAGGAAGTTGAGCCGCCGCTTTCGGTAGTCGACATCGAAGGCGAGGAAAAACCGCGCCCAGCGCGGCAGCGCACCGTCGCCGCCGCTGTTTTCCTTGAGCACCGCGTCATGGCCGGCGCGATCATAAATAATGCCGCGCCGCTCGGCCCAGGCGCCAATGATCTCGCTGGCCGCGCGGGCGGCGGGGGAGCGGAACGGCACGCCGCCGATCAGCAGGATCGTCCGGGTCACGAAATTGCGTACCGAGGCGAGCTTGAGCCGCGCATAGCCTTCATAGGCGAAGCCCGCATCACGCGCGGCACGGAAATTGATCACCTCACGCCAGGACTTGATCCGGTCGGCGGAAATCTTCTCGCCAATCGCGCCGTCGATTGTGTCGGAGACAAGCGCGCTGATCTGGGGCCTCGCCCCGTCGATCACCGAGCGGAAGGCGCGCGCCTGCACATTATGGTCGTATACCCAGCGCAGCTCGTCGGAGACCGGCTGGTTCGCCGGGATGTCGGCGAGCGCCCCTTTGAGGGTCAGGAAGAAGCCGGGCACTTTCCGGTACTTGATCGCCCGCAGCGGCGCGGGGTTCGGGTCCATATAGACGAGTCGCCGGTCGACCTCGCGATAGGCGGGACGGCCCCGGATCGCGGAGATCGCCTCCCGGAACGGGTGATTGTTCAGCACCGCGCCGTCGATGAACGAAGCGCGCGTGGGATCGAGATCGGCGCGGATATAGCGCTCGAAATTGTCGACAATGAATTTCTCGCGGTCCGGCCAGGTGTGGCCGCGATGCACGAGCAACTGGTCCACTTCCGCGATCTGCGCCGGCGGAAATGCGCCCGGAAACGATGACGTCGCGCGCGCGGCAAACGCCAGCGCGCCGGCATTGTCGAGCGTGAAATCGCTCTCGACCTCACCGTTTGCGAAGCGGCGATACTTGAAGTGCAGGAGCTGCCGGTGTTCGATTTCGTGGATCAGCGTCGGGCTGTGGATCTGCACGCGCTCGATATGGCCGTAGTAATCGGTCATCGTCACGAACAGGTCGAGGTTCTGCCCCGTCGGAAGGAGTGAATCCGTCGGCGAGCGGGGCTCGCCCGAAACCGTGACGGCCTCGTACATCAGCGCCGTCATGCCCATGCCGTCGAGCGGCGGCTTGAACCAGCGCGAGCGCACGAACAGCGAAATCTTGTCGCGCACTTCGGAGTCTGGAATCCGCAGATAGCCAAGGCGCGATGCCGCCCACATCACGGGCTTCAGGAAGAACTTGCTCCATGCCTTGGCTTTCGCCTCGGGGGAGAGCAGGACGCTTACATCGGCGTTTTCGAGCCAGAGATTTCTCAGCTGGCGCGCGGGGAGATCATGCGCGATCGCGCGCGCAAGCATCGTCGCGTTGATTCCACCCGCCGATGAGCCCGCCACGATGTCGACGATGATGCGCAGATCAAGCGTCTTGCTGATCTCGCGCAACAGGTCGAAATAATCCGCCTCAGTGTCATATTCACCCTCGCTGTTGTCGAGACCGTCGAAAAAATTCGCGGAGTCGCGCGCGTGCCGGTCGGAGAAGCCGTGAAAGCGGGCGGAAGCGCGCAGGAGCTTCAGAATCTCCTTCGAGATGCCGTGCATGTAAATGGCGAGCGAGACGCCGCCGAAGCAGACGAGCGCGATTCGGAGTTCTTTTTCGCGCATGATTTCCCCAATGCCGCGGTCCGCTCCGGCAGGGCGGACTATACCGGGATTCGATGTCGATGAACGCCCATCGAAGGCCTAGCGGGCCGGCATCTTCACCGTGACGCAATTGGTGCGGCCTTGCATCTCACAGTCCTCCAGCCGGCCAATAGAGCCGGCCCCATGTGTCTGAACAGAATCTCCGCGTCGACAAGTGGAGCGTCTGCCGGGGTTAAGCCGCCAAGCGGAATGACGGCTGGTTGAAATAGGCTTGATCTGGTGTGGCGTTGTCAAGGCTCTGATGCGGTCGGCAGCCATTGTAAAAAGTCCAGATATTTCGAGTTCAACGCTTCGATGGCATTTGTGGTGTAGATGATCCGCCGGACCCCCTCCGGCAACGCAAAAAACGGGATGACGAGATTCCAGTTGCGGCACCATCTCTGGGCGATGGCGGGATATTTTGCGCCCCAGGGTCCTTCTGCGAAGTCTTCCAGCGCCGCCTGGCCGGCATTGGCATCGACCGCGCGGTAGACGGTCTTGAGCGCCTGAGCGACGCCCTTGCGGTCCTTCCAGGCGGCGAAATCCATCGAATGGCGGATCAGATGGACGATGCAAGTTTGCACCACCGTCTGCGGGAAAACGGCGTTGATGGCCTCTGGAAAGCCCTTCAGCCCATCGACAACGGCAATCAGGATGTCAGTGACGCCGCGGCCTTGATCGCGGTTTTCTTGACGAGACTTCCGACCACCAGCCCTTGCGCCACGGCAACATCCGCGGTCAGGACTATTTCCACTGAATCATGGAGCCTTCAATGCTGACACATCCTACCCATGAACAGCTAATCACGCTCGGCTTGACCGGAATGGCCAAAGCCTTCGAGGAGCAGCCACGATCACCGGATCTCGATGCCCCGTCGTTCGATAAGGGCTCATAGTCAGAGATGCCCTGGGCGAAGAGCAGCCCCTTGATCCGATTGACGTGCTCGACCCGCTCCGCTGTCAGCGTCTTGCGCTCGCGGCAGATCCGGCGGCGATCCTCCTCTTGTGGGGTCGGTGCTCGAACCATGGCGCACACCCGCGGCTCGCCTCGCTTATACGCCAGCAGCGCGCGCACCAGAGCTTCCCCGTCGATCTTGTCAGTCTTCGCCCGTCGACGCCGGCGCGACGTCGCGATTGAAGCAGGATCAACGACGTGGTTTTCGACCCGTTCGTCCTGCAGCAAGCGGTGAATCCAAAAGCCGTCGAGACCCGCCTCCTGAATCACGATGATTGGAACGACATGCCCCGTGCGGACCTGCACCTTGTCCTTGAGCTGACAGAACCGTGCCCACAGTCCAGCGACATCGCCGCTGCGAACCGTATGCTTCGACATCTTTTCTCCGCCGCCCGGCGACAGCGATGTAATCAGCCAGGTCGAGCGACTAAGTTCCAACGAGACGAAAATCGCGCCAAGATCGGTGCGGATAGCGGTCGGCGCTTGGGGTTGGTCAGTAATAATTTGCATGGTCGCCTCCAGAGTGGGTGGGTCAGCAACCTCACTCTGCCAGAGCGTCGGTCGCTAACCACTCCCCATGGGATCTCTTCTCATCGACGCAGAGAACCAGCGCCTTGTCGGGCGGGTAAAGATAGAGCCCGACCACGTCCTCCACCTTGGCGGCGAAGTTTTTATCGCGCGAGATTTTGAAGGTTTCGACCAGATGCGGCTTCAGCCCATGCGCATGCCATATCCGCTGGACGCTGCTGTAGGAGCTGCCCGCTGCCTTCGCCATGCTGCGCAGGCTCCAATGCGTCGCATTCGGCGGCTTCTCATGCAGCGACATGTGCACCACCTGCTTGACCTTCTCGGGCGTCAGCGGTTTGACGCGCGACGGGCGGGTCGCGTGCTTCAGCAGCCCGTCGACCCCCTTGGCCATATACCGCCGACGCCAGCGCCGGACCGTGAGCAGGCTCTTGCCCACCGCCGCCGCTATCCCCTCCGCCGTCAAGCCGTCGCAGGCCAACAGCACGATCCGCGCCCTCCAAACCACCTTCTGCGGCGTATTGCGGTCCCGGACCAGCCGCTCCAATCGTGCACGATCAGCCGGGCTGCACGAAATCTGCTCGATCTTTCTCATCGGCGCAGACTCGCAGGTTCGCGCCGATTTGTGAATCGTTCGTCAGTGACAGAACACTAGCGACGGGCGGTCTTTCGTCCCAGTCGGTCAACGCCCATCGCGCGAAGCTCCCGGCTCAGCGTCTGCTTGGCGACCGTGATGCGGAACT
>CAZQMD010000300.1:0-6122 GCA_964594185.1 uncultured Afipia sp.
CACCGGGCCGGCCGTCAGGGAGGCAAGATAGGTCATGACCCCTCCAGGGGCGAGCAGCGCGCGCCCGGCGACCGAGCGGCGGGGCACGATCGGCGACATGTTGCGCGCATGCGCCGCCATTTCCGACGAGCTGTCGCCCAGATCCATCATGATCTTGCGGTCATCAATCATAGATGTGCAGCCGCGACTCGTGGAGCACCATGCGCCGCGCCTCGTACTGATCCATTAATGCGATGTCATGGGTCGCGATGATGACGGCGGTGCCGGACTTGTTGAGCTGAATGAAAAGACTGAGCAGCCGCCGCGCCAGCGACGGATCGACGTTGCCGGTCGGCTCGTCGGCCAGCAGCAATTGCGGCCGGGCGATCACCGCGCGCGCAATCGCCGCGCGCTGCTTTTCGCCGCCCGACAGGATCGGCGGCAGCGCATCCATCCGCTTGCCTAGCCCGACCCAGTTGAGAAGATCGATCACTTCCTTGCGGTAGCTGGATTCGCTGCGCCCCATCACGCGGAACGGCAACGCGACGTTTTCGTAGGTTGTCATGTGATCGAGCAGCCGGAAATCCTGCAGCACAATTCCGATGCGCGAGCGCAGGTCCGCGCGCGCATCCTTGTCGAGCAGCGACACATCCTTATCGAACAGGTTCACCAGTCCTCGCGTCGGCCGCAGCGACAGGAACAGCATGCGCAGCAGCGAGGTCTTGCCCGCGCCGGACGGCCCGGTGAGGAATTGAAACGAGCGCGCGGGAATCTGGAAAGTCAGGTCGCGCAAAACCTCCGGGCCGAGCCCGTAGCGCAAACCGACATTTTCGAACCGGACCAATCTCAGCTCCGTTCGACATGACCGATGGAGGCGCCGCCTGTTGGCCCAACCGCCGGGGCGGACGCCATAAACGCTTTTGCGGCCGTTATGGTTTCCGATTCGTTAACGGACGCCGGATAGGTTCGGGGCACGTGCGTTCACTCTGGCGATTCGTCCATGCATATCGTTTGTCCCCATTGTACGACATCCTACGCTGTCGATCCGGCCAGTTTCGGCGTTTCCGGGCGCAAGGTCCGCTGTGCCCGCTGCCAGGAGATCTGGCTGGCAGTGCCGCAGGAACTGGTCTCCGCCACGGCATCCGGACGCGATCTGGAGGAAAATCGCCCGCAGGACGATTTTGAAGTGCAGGACCGTGCCGCGGACGAATGGCGCGAGGATAATGCTCCCCACGTCGAAAGCCCCTCGATTTCCGCCGCATGGCCGGAACCCGATGCTACGCAATCCGCGGCCGGGGCCGGGGCCGACGGGAACTGGACGTCGATGGCCCGGCAGGAGGCCCTGACCGAAACGGCCCCAGCCAAGTCCTCCCGATTCAAAAAACTGGGTTCATCGGTTGCCCCGTTCCTGAAATCGGGGACGTGGTCGAACGCCCTTCCTTCCGTTTTGAACCTGCCGACCATTTGCGTCGCGCTCGGCGCGATGGTGTTCAGCCTGATCGTCTGGCGCGCCGACGTGGTGCGGGCGATGCCGCAGACCGCCGCCTTCTTCAAGATGACCGGCATGGGCGTGAACCTGCGCGGCCTCGCCTTCGAGGATCTCAAGATCAGCACGGAGATGGTCAACAACAAGCCGGTCCTGCTGATCGAAGGCGCCATTGTCGATATCACGCGCAAGCCGGTCGAAATTCCACGGCTGCGTTTCATCGTGCGCGATGCCAAGGGTACCGATATCTACGCCTGGAATGCGGTGCTGGAGCAGCCGGCGCTCAACCCCGGCGAAAAGGCGTGGTTCAAGACGCGGCTCGCTTCGCCGCCGGCGGAAGGCCGCGAAATTGCCGTCAGGTTCTTCCACAAGCTGGACATCGCGTCCGGAGGAAGCTGAATGCCGCGCATCCTGATCGCCGACGATGAAGAGTCGATGCGCCTGCTTGTCGCGCGTGCGATCGCCATGGATGGCCACGAGATCGTGACGGCGGAAGACGGCGCCGAGGCGCTGGATATTCTGAACCGCGACAACGGCGCGTTCGATCTTCTGCTCACCGACATCAAGATGCCGGTGATGGACGGCATCGCGCTGGCGCTGGCTGTCGCGCGTGACTTTCCTCGGCTAACTGTCCTGATGATGACCGGCTTTGCCGATCAGCGTGAGCGAGCGTCGGGACTGGAAGCGATCGTCCACGACATCATCACCAAGCCCTTTGCGGTGGCGGATATCCGCACCGCTGTGGCTGACGCGCTGGCCTCGCGCGCTTCCGAATAAATCATTCCGCCAGTTGCGGTGCAGCCTTGCCGGACCGCAATGTCAGCCGCGTCAGGATGAAGGCCGCGACCGCGCATACGGCAATGGTCGTCACCATCGGCAGCGCCGTGCCGTTGAAAAACGTGCTGGCGACCACGATCATCACCGCGCCGGTGATCATCTGCAGCGTGCCGCCCAGCGCCGATGCCATACCCGCGATCGGCCCGTGATCTTCCAGTGACAGCACCATGGTCGATGGAATGACAAGGCCGAGCCACGCGAAGGCAAGGAACAGCATCGCGACCAGAACCGGGAGACTATCGGAGCCGGCGGCCACCACGACAAACAACGCCACCGCCATCACCGTGAAGCACGTGACGGCAACCGAGACCACACGCGCGATACCGAACCGCGCTGCGAGCGTGCCGCTGAACTGCGACGCGCCGATGAAGCCGATGGCGTTGAGCGAGAACGTCAGTCCGTACTGCGTCGGTGTCAGGCCGAAATGGCCGATATAGATGAAGGACGAACTGGCGAGGAAGGCGAAGAAACTCGCCATGCCGAAACCGCCGATGAAGGTCAGCCCAAGGAACCGCGAGTCGCGGAACAACTCGCCGAAGCCGCTCAGCACGCTGCGGACACTGACCTCGACCCGCTCCTCCGGCGGCCGCGTCTCAGGCAACATGAAGGCCACCAGCAGAAACGACAGCACCGAGGCGAGGGTGACGGCGGCGAATACCGCGCGCCAGCCGAACGGCACGATCAGGCCGCTGCCCACCAGCGGCGCGAGAATTGGCGACACGCTGAACACCAGCATCACCAGCGACATCAACCGCGTCGCATCGACACCGGTATGCAGATCGCGGATCACGGCGCGCGGAATCACCATCACCGCTGCGGCGCCAAGGCCCTGAATAAAGCGGAATACGATCAGCCATGTGATGCTGGGCGCAAGACCGCAGCCGATGCTGCCCAGCGCGAACACCACGATCCCGAAGTACAGCGGCGGCTTGCGGCCGACCATGTCCGAGACCGGCCCGTAGACAATCTGGCACACGCCGAACGCCAGGAAAAACGCCATCAGCGTCATCTGCGTGGCCGCCGTCGATGCCTGCAGATCCGAGGCGATCGCCGGCAGCGCGGGCAAATACATATCGATCGCAAAAGGCCCGATCGCGGACAGAAGGCCGAGCACGATCGCGTTTTTTATGAAGCTGGATGACGCGGAATTGGAAGACATGGCGTAACTATCCTCGACATTCGGGGCGATTGTATGAGCGATTGCGCGATCAGCTCGCGGGGGGCTTGCGGCAGGTGGTTGTGATCGGCTGGGAAAAATGGTCAATGCCATATCGAACGCATTCAGGTCCAACCAAGAAACGGAACGGGACATGACCAAGGGACACAAGAAGGTTGCGCTGGTGACCGGCGCTGCGCGCGGCATCGGCCTTGCGGCCGCAAAGCGTTTTCTGGCCGAGGGCTGGCACGTTGCCCTGCTCGACATCGAGAAGGACCTCCTCGCCCAGACTTTCAAGACGCTCAATGCGCCCGAGACGACGCTGGCGATTCACTGCGACGTCTCCGATGCCGCTGCCGTCGATGCCGCCTTCAAACAGGTCATTGCGCATTTCGGACGGCTCGATGCTCTGGTCAACAATGCCGGCATTGCGATCTTCAAGCCGCTGCTCGAAACCACGCAGGCCGACTGGGATCGGGTGCTGGCGGTCAACCTGACCGGGCCATTTCTCTGCACCCAGGCCGCCGCGCCGCTGATGCGCGAAAATGGCGGCGGAGCCATTGTGAACATCACCTCGATTTCGGCGCTGCGCGCTTCGACATTGCGCACCGCCTATGGCACCAGCAAGGCTGGCCTTGCGCATCTCACCAAACAGTTTGCCGTCGAACTCGCCGCGCTTGGCATTCGCGTCAATGCGGTTGCGCCGGGGCCGGTCGATACCGCGATGGCCAAAGCGGTCCACACGCCCGCGATCCGCGCCGATTACCACGACACCATTCCGCTCAACCGTTATGGACTCGAGGAAGAGCTGGCCGAAGCGATCTTCTTCCTGTGCAGCGAGCGCGCCAGCTACATCACCGGGCAGATGCTGTGCGTCGATGGCGGTTTCGAGGCGACCGGCATCGGCCTGCCAACGCTGCGCGGTGAAGGCCGCAACGGCTAGGGCGCGCGCGGCCCCGCATCTGACAGCGTCCGGCTCAGGATGGTTGCGCAGACATGTCGTCACGACGGTCTGCCGATCTGCGGTGTGCGGTTTTGCGTGCATTTCCTGCCTCAACGCGTGACTGTCCCATGCTGTCGATCAGCGGCCTGAGCCGCGCGTGGTGGCGGACAAACAGATCGGACACGATCCAGCTTTCATAATCATCCTCGGTCTCGAACACCCCGATCATCAACACCGAGCTTTCATCGATATCGCGATAGATCCGGCCGCCGTGGAATCCGGACACTTCCTCCGAGAAGAGATCCCGCGCAGATTCGAGCAGAGCGGCAAGCTCATCCAGTTTCCCGGGCTTGGGGGTGAAGCTGTTGATCAGCACGAAGGGCCGCGGCGTGCTGCCGGGTGACTGTGTCCGATCACGATAGATGTTGCTCATCGATGCCATCCTGATTGTCGCTGAAGATTCGCCGCAGCTGCAATGCTTGCGGAGACGAGAAACTCAGCCTACAACCTCAAGTTAACTTGAGGTCAAGCGATGAAGACCGGAAACCCGCGCGACACAGCACCAATCTCCCGCGAGTTGACCGTTGGCGATGTCGCGCGCCGCTCCGGCGTTGCCGTATCCACCCTTCATTTTTACGAATCCAAGGGACTCATCGCGAGCTCACGCAACAAAGGCAATCAGCGCCGCTATTCGCGCGCCGTACTGCGTCAGGTCGCCATCATCAAAGTGGCGCAGAGCACTGGCGTACCGCTCTCCGCGATCCGCGAAGCCCTGCAGTCATTGCCCAAGGGACGTCCGCCGACGGCTCGCGACTGGGCACGGCTGTCAGCCAAGTGGCGCTCAGACCTCGATGAACGCATCGACAAACTGACCCGCCTGCGCGACCGGCTGAGCGGCTGCATAGGATGCGGATGCCTGTCGCTCAAGACCTGCCCGCTGCGCAATCCTGGCGACAAAGCCCGGGAGCATGGTCCAGGCGCAAGGCTGTTCGATCGATAAGGCAAACGCGGCATCGCTCGTTACTTCTCTGCGACAGCCTTCATGCTGACCAGTCCCTGCTGAAACTGGCCGCCGACCATACGGTCCATGTTCATGAACATGTGGATGATCTTCGCCATGAAAGGCACCGGGCCGTGCATCGCCCAGGTTACGTTTGTCGCGTTTCCTTTCGGCTGCATGATGAACTCGGCCATGTTGTGCGCTTCGAACGGGCTAAAGAAATCCAGCTTGATCACGACCTTCGATGGCGGCGCTGTATCGAGAATCTCCATGCGGCCATGGCCGATGTTCTTGTTACCGCGCCATTCATAGACAGAGCCTTTACCGCTCGGCGCGCCGCTGAAGGTGCGCTGCATGGCGGGATCGACATGCTCGTAGGGCGACCACGATCCCCAGTTCCTGTAATCGTTGATTAGAGGAAATATCTTGTCCGCAGGCGCGTCAATGTCGATGGAGCGCTGCACGCGAAACGTATTTGGCCGCATCGCCGCCAGAACAAGAACGACGGCGACCAGGATCGCCAGAGCGATGGCAATGTACATCAGGGTCGTCATATTAAGTCTCCGTGAGGATGGCGTCAGCGCCGCCAGGGAAAAATCACACGCAGCCGTTCGTCGCGCAGATAAAGTCCGCCCCAGAGCAGGATGCCGAGATAAACGCCGAACAGTGTGTGGCTGAACAGCGGGCTTCCTGCCCGGACATGCACGTAAATCGCGCCGCC
>CAZQMD010000301.1:0-6092 GCA_964594185.1 uncultured Afipia sp.
ACAAATGGCAGATCTTTTCGTGCCGAGTCGCCTGACCCACCAGCTCACTTTCCGCGTGATAGGCCTCGACTGTCAAAACGAGTCCCGTCAACTCAAGAGCGTGGTTGGTCCGCTCGTGGGTGGCGAAGACAACCTCTCCTTTGACACGAAGGCAGGTCGTATGGATGTTGCGCCGGGTGTTTCTCCGGCAATTGATGACATTCTAGTTGCCGTCGCAACCACTGGAATGGTCGCGGAATTGTTACGTGACCAGAAGCTGCCATTGAGTGTGTCGGCGACGGACGCCGCTTGCACCGGCTGCGCCGGCGACGACGTTGCATTCACCGCGCCCGTACCTGCCGCAGCCCCAGACGGAGTGGTGTTCAAGATCCATGGCATGGATTGCGGAGACGAAGTCGCCGCTCTCAAGCGCGAAGTCGGGCCGTTGGTCGGCGAGGACAGGCTTGTATTTGACCTCATCAACGGTCGGATGTCCGTGAGCGGTAATCCCGATGCAGCTATGCTGGCAAGCATCGAGAAGGCTGTTGCGCGGACTGGCATGCGTGCGGAACAGTGGATTGAAGGCCCGAAGACTGAAGGTGCTCTTGCCGAAGATCGAAGGCGTCGCACCCAATCGCTCCTAACGGCAGCCAGCGGAATTCTGACCGCACTTGGCTTTGCCATTCATGCTTCGTCCGCGGGAAGCGTGCTTGCCGCGCTCAGTGAAACTCCTGGGGTGTTCGCACCTGCTCCAATCGCCGCCATCCTGGCGTATGCGCTGGCTGTCGTCTGTGCCATCAGATATGTCGCGCCGAAGGCCCTACTTTCCGCGCGACGTCTGCGGCCTGACATGAATTTGCTGATGGTCATTGCCGTCGCGGGCGCTGTTGCCATTCACCAATGGTTCGAGGCGGCCACCGTCTCATTCTTTTTCGCGCTTGCCCTGGCGCTGGAGGCGTGGAGCCTTGGGCGCGCGCGTCGGGCCGTAGCAGCGCTGATGGAACTGGCTCCGGCCGTCGCGCGCGTGAAGTTTGCAAGCGGAATGGAGAAGGAAGTTCCTGTTGCGGAGG
The DNA here is from genome assembly GCA_964594185.1 of uncultured Afipia sp. Taxonomy (GTDB): domain Bacteria; phylum Pseudomonadota; class Alphaproteobacteria; order Rhizobiales; family Xanthobacteraceae; genus Afipia. Next base: position 1,050 of record CAZQMD010000301.1, read on the forward strand.
TGTCAATCGGTGCTCACATCGTTGTACGGCCTGGCGATAAAATTCCGCTCGACGGAATCGTCCTGACCGGTGCAAGCGAAGTGAACCAAGCTCCCATCACCGGCGAAAGCGTCCCCGTCTCGATATCGGAAGGTTCTGTGGTCTACGCCGGAACCATCAATGGCGAAGGTGCGCTGGAAATCGAAACCACAAAGGGCGCGCAAGACACCACGCTCGCCCGCATCATCAAAATGGTGGGCTCCGCGCAAAGCCGCCGCGCGCCTTCCGAGCAATGGGTCGAACGCTTTGCCCGAATCTATACGCCGAGCGTCATGGGGCTTGCGGTGGCGGTGTTGGTCATTCCGCCGCTTATATTCGGCGGAGCATGGGACGTATGGTTTTATCGCGCCCTGGTTCTTCTTGTCATCGCGTGCCCCTGCGCGCTCGTCATCTCCACTCCGGTCAGCATCGTGGCGGCTCTGGCTGGTGCCGCAAAACAAGGCGTGCTGGTAAAAGGCGGCGTGCACCTTGAGACACCGTCGAAGCTCAAGGCAATAGCCATGGACAAAACCGGCACGCTGACGCAAGGACGCCCCAAGGTCGTCGAACTCGTCACCTTCAACAATCACAGCGAGGGCGAACTGCTGAAGTTGGCGGCTGCCCTTGAAGCTCGCAGTGAGCACCCTTTGGCCCACGCGATCCTTGAAAAAGCGGCCGAAGCCGGCATTGCGGCGGTCCCCGCCAATGGCGTTCAGGCAGTGCGCGGCAAAGGTGTCGTAGGACGCATCGGCCGGCAAGAAGCTTGGTTAGGGTCTCGTCGCTTGATTGAAGAACATGATAGGCTTTCGAATGCGGCGGAGGCGCTTCAAGCGGCCGATGCTCTTGCAAGTGCTGGGCGCACCGTTATCGGCGTTGGCGATGACCGCGAGATCTGGGGCCTGATTGCCGTCGCTGACGCGGTGAGACCCGAGGCCAAGCGTATTGTGGCCGACCTACACGCGGCAGGTATCGAGCGCGTCGTGATGCTGACTGGCGATAACAAGGCCACTGCCGAAATGATTGCGCGGGAAACTGGCGTCGATGAGGTGCACGCGGAGCTCTTGCCCGAACAGAAGGTCGAGTCTGTTGAAAGGTTGGTTGCGCGGTACGGCCATGTCGGGATGATTGGAGATGGCGTAAACGATGCTCCCGCGATGGCACGCGCAAACGTTGGCATCGCTATGGGAGCAATCGGGTCTGACGCCGCCATTGAGACTGCAGATATTGCCCTCATGCAGGACGATTTATCGCGGCTGCCTTGGCTCATTCGTCATTCCAAGGCCACCTTGGCGATCGTCCGGCAAAACATCGGCTTTTCGCTTGCCGTCAAGTTACTGTTCACGGGTCTGACGATCGTCGGATGGGCGTCCCTATGGGGTGCTATCGCAGCCGATGTCGGAGCCTCGCTGCTGGTCGTGCTGAACGGGCTCCGACTATTAAGCCGCGATCAGTCAGCTCAGACGTAAATCCATCGACGAATAGCCGTGGCCGATTGCCTCTGACTGCAGAGGCGGAACGGTGTGCTCTCACTGAAATAAGCTGGCGGATGAAAGTTCTTGAGTTGATGAGTTATTTGTTGGGCATACACCGATGACGCTTGACCTTTCCGTCGTCGGCATTGTCACGGCGTTCGCGGCCGGAGCGGTCTCGTTCCTATCGCCGTGTGTCCTTCCCCTGGTGCCGGCATACATCTCATATGTCGCAGGTCAAAGCCTCCCACCGGCGGACGGCGATCAATCGGTCCCGGCTCGGCAGCAGCTTCGCGTACTGTTTTTGAGTGTATGCTTTGTCCTCGGATTTACGCCGGTCTTTGTAGCACTTGGTGCCGGCGCCAACGCCTTGAGCTTGATGCTCGCAGTTTACCGATACGAAATCAATATACTTAGCGGTCTACTGGTAATTCTGTTTGGTATCTTTACGACAAGCCTCTGGCGTCCTGCTTGGATCGAGCGCGACACGCGCGTGCAAATCGCACGGCCGGGAACAGGGCCGGTCTCTGCCTATCTCCTCGGTACTGCATTTGCGTTTGGATGGACGCCCTGCATTGGTCCGGTCCTTGGCGCAATCCTTGCAGTCGCGGCTTCGTCTTCCTCCGGCGCGAGCGGTGTGGCGCTGCTTGCCATTTACTCTCTCGGCCTTGGGTTGCCGTTCGTTCTGGCGGCGCTTTTTTCCAGCAGATTTGTCGGACGCTTGGGAAAATTTGGACGCGCCGGTCGCATTTTGCAGTTGATTGCCGGATTCGTGATGATCGCTATGGGGGTTGCAATGATTACCGGTCATCTCACTGACGTTGCGATCTGGTTCTTCGAAACGTTTCCGATGCTGGGTCAAATTGGCTGAGTAGGCGCGCAGGTGGAGTGTGATAATGCGAGCAACACTGGCGGTGGCTGCAACGTGGTACATCATAGACCAAGCCACCAAATGGTGGATACTCAATCATCTCATGAATCCGCCAGCGGCGATCGGCCTTACGCCGTTTTTTAACATAGTGCTGGGCTGGAATACCGGAGTTAGCTTTGGGCTGTTTGGAGGCCTTGGCGTTCCGGCGTGGATTTTCGTGGCATTCGCGATCGCGATGTCCGCAGCCCTTTTGGTCTGGCTGGGTCGCGCTAACGTCCCATTCGTGCGCGTTGCCATCGGCTTGATCGTCGGTGGAGCGCTCGGGAATGCCACGGACCGCTTACGGCGCGGTGCCGTACCTGATTTTTTGGATTTTCATCTCGGGAATTGGCACTGGCCGGCCTTCAACATGGCCGACGTCGGGATCGTCTGCGGAACATCTCTGCTGATGTTGCATTTCGTCACACAACCGGGCAGGGCCAACACGGCAAGCACACAAGAAGAACGCTGATGTTTGTAAGCACGGCTTGCACTCTATAACGCTTCGGAGTTCGAATTGTCGAAGATCATCGCCACACTTATGGTTTCAGTCCTTCTCCTGGGATGTTCGACGCCTCAATTTGACGCTGCTAAGCATCTGCGGTCGATACCCACGGTCTTATTGTCAGACATGCAGGCCAAGGGAATGACCTCGTCAGACCCGATCTTGGTGCGCATCTTCAAACAGGAAAATGAACTTGAAGTGTGGAAACGCGAGAGCAGCGGCCGTTACGCTTTGCTGAAGACGTACGGCATTTGTCGATGGTCCGGCCAGTTAGGTCCGAAAAATCGGGAAGGAGACCGTCAGGCCCCCGAAGGATTTTATCTCGTTACGCCTAAGCAAATGAACCCTCGCTCGGAGCTCTTTCTTTCATTCGATCTGGGATTTCCGAACGAGGTCGATCGGGCGCACGGTCGATCTGGACGTCATTTGATGGTGCATGGTGAATGCACTTCGAGCGGATGCTACGCGATGACGAATGACGGGATGGCTGAAATATATGCGCTTGCGCGGGAGGCGTTCGCCGGTGGCCAAAAGGGCATCCAAGTTCAAGCATTACCGTTTCGCATGACAGCTGAGAATCTGGCCAAATACCGTGCCGATCCGAATTTTGCGTTTTGGAAGAACCTGAAGGAAGGTTCGGATCATTTCGAGGTTGTGCGTCACGAGCCTACAGTTGACGCGTGCGGCGGGAACTACGTTTTCAATGCGAGCGCGCCTCGGGGCCCGCTTCGCGCCTCTCGGCCCTGCCCGGAATTGGTGTATGAACCAGAAACAGCGGCACTTGTTGAGGAAAAGCAACGCAACGACACCCAACAGGTAGCTCAGCTCGTGCGCGCCGGTACTGGTGCATTCAAACGCGTTTATCTCGATGGAGACATGCACAAAAGTTATCGGCGCTTATTGGACGCGGCACCCTCATCATATGCGAGCTTCAACGTCGCCGAGGTCAGTCGGCTGGAGGCGCTAAAGGGAGAGCCGCTAGAAATGCCAATCCAATAACATATTACTTTACGAGCGTTGAGATGGGAATCTGGGGAGGTCGCGAAGCGAGCACGGTCAGCTGCACGGCATTAAGGAGCGTGAAAATTCAAGCCGCTGAAAAGTGCGGCGGCTGGCCAAAGAAGGTTTCCGATTCCGCTTCATAACGAGCCAATGCGAGAGAGAATGGACACTCGAAGTATCAAGGTTATTCTGGAGAACCGGCAAATCGGTATTTATTTTGGTACCGTCGTGGTGGCAGGCATAAGCGCCTTGCTTCTCCCTGGCACGACTACTCTTGAGGCCAGTGTCAATCCTGCGCTCGCACTGATGCTGTTCGTGACCTTTCTACAGGTACCGCTTGCAGACCTCAGGCAACATTTCGCTCGGCTCGATTTCCTCGCAGCTCTGCTCATCGCGAACTTCATCGCCGTTCCGCTTCTCGTAGCGGCGCTTGTTCAACTCCTCCCTGCTGGCTCTATGGAGCGACTTGGTGTGCTCTTGGTGCTGCTCACTCCTTGCATCGATTACGTCGTGACGTTTTCACATCTGGGCCGAGCCGATGCCCATTTGTTGCTGGCGACGACACCGGCCCTGCTTATTCTGCAAATGCTGCTGCTACCGATTTATCTTGGTCTGTTGCTCGGAGAAGATGCCGCCGGTCTCGTGCAGTTCGGGCCGTTCGTCCATGCATTCGTGTGGTTGATTGCTGTTCCTCTCGTTCTCGCTGCCGTCGTGCAGTTATGGGCTGCGAGCAGCAACGCCATTACTCGGGTGTCAACGGTGTTGGGGATGCTGGCGGTGCCGGCGACAGCGCTTGTCCTGTTCGTGGTCACCGCCGCCGTGGTGCCGCGGCTTGGGTCGGCAATGAATGCTGTGTTGCACGTGCTTCCAATTTATGTAGCGTTCGCGGTTTCCGCGCCCTTGATCGGTTGGAGCATTGGGCGACTGTTCCGTCTCGATGCGCCGGCCGGTCGATCAGTTGCCTTCAGTGCTGCTACACGGAATTCGCTCGTGGTGCTACCAATTGCATTTGCAATACCCGGCGCAGTCCCGGTATTGCCTGCCGTCATTGTAGCGCAGACGCTTGTCGAGCTGGTCAGCGAACTACTCTATGTTCGCTTCATCGGGAAACTCGGTCCGGCCCCGTCATTGTCCGTCGC
>CAZQMD010000302.1:0-6077 GCA_964594185.1 uncultured Afipia sp.
ATCGCGAAACCAGCGGATCAGGGAGTGGGTCAGTAGCGCGCTGGTCTCAGGCTCGCTGTGCGAGGGATGAGACATCGAGAAGTCGGTCGCGGGATAGATCAGGACCTGACCGGCAATTTTAGGGCCTGCTTCCCGTGCGTTGATTGCGACAACCGCTGCAAGGTTGCCGCCGGCGCTGTCGCCACCGACAAACAACTGCGTTGCATCCACCCCAAGAGACCGGGCGTTCCTTGAAACCCATTCTGTCGCAGTGACGGCATCCTCAACCGCGGACGGAAAGCGATGTTCCGGCGCAAGGCGATAATCGACAGAAATGACGACGAGCCGGCCTTCGTCGGCCAGCGTCCGGCAAACCACATCATGGGAATCGAGATTGCCGATCACCCAGCCGCCGCCATGAAAAAATACCAGACAGGGAGAGAGACCGTTCGACTCGCGCAGCTTCAATGGCTTGTAGAGACGCGCGGGAATTGATCCAGCAGGTCCCGGGATCGTCAGAGCGTCCACCGACGCAAGTTCGGGCGGCTCGGGATTGGTGACAACACGGCCTGCCAGATACATCTGGCGAGCTTCCGCCGGTGAAAGCGTCTCATACGCAGGACGCCCCGCCTCACGAAAGGCATTGAGAACCGCGGCGGCATCGGGATCGAGTGAAACTGGCATGACCCTCCCCAGGGTGTCGGCATTATATCCGTCCTGCTGGAACTGTTAACCCGCGATCGAGCGACTGTCGATGTGTGGGAGCGACGAGGTCCAGAGACCCACTGGCCAATCGCGCCTCGCGCAGCCTGCCGGAGTTGCTCGCGCATAGAACGAAGGAGCAGAAGAATTAACCGGGCGCACTTTGCGTGGTTCGCTCTTCCATCGTGACGCTGCCCGGAAACAGCCTGCGCACGAGAATATAGAATATAGGCGTGAAGATCAGGCCGAACACGGTAACGCCAATCATGCCAAAGAACACCGCAACGCCGACGGCCTGACGCATCTCCGATCCGGACCCGGACGAAATCACCAGCGGCAGCACACCAAGGATGAAGGCGAACGAGGTCATCAGGATCGGCCGCAAGCGCAGCCGACATGCTTCGATCACGGCTTCGAGTTGATCGCGCCCTTCTCGCTCGATATCGCGTGCGAACTCAACAATCAGGATGGCGTTCTTGGCCGCCAGTCCGACAAGAACGACAAATCCGATTTGCGTCAGGATATTGACGTCCTGCCCCATGATCCGCACGCCGATGGTCGCGGCAAGCAGACACATCGGCACGATCAGGATGACGGAAAAGGGAAGCGTCCAACTGCCATACTGCGCAGCGAGCACCAGGTACACAAACAGCACACAGATCGGAAACACATACAGGCCGGAGTTTCCGCCCTTCACCTGCTGATACGAAAGATCCGTCCATTCAAATGTAAAGCCACTCGGCAGAACATCTTTCGCCAGATCCTGCATGATGTTGATCGCAGTCGTCGAACTTGTTCCCGGAATCGTATCGCCCTGCAATTCAGCCGCAGTATACAGGTTGTAACGCGCCACCCGGTCCGGTCCCGACGTGTCCCTGAAATTCACGACGCTGCCCAGCAACACCATTTCGCCAGCGGTGTTGCGGGTTTTCAGCCGCGCGAGGTCCGCGGTTTCCTTGCGGAATGGCAAATCGGCTTGCGCCGTAACGTGGTAGGTACGCCCCAGAATGTTAAAATCGTTGACGTAAGCAGAGCCGAAATAGGTTTCGATTGCTTCTGTCACATTCTGGATCGGCACATTGAGCATTTGCGCCTTCTGGCGATCAATCTCGACAAAAACCTGCGGCGTGTTTGCTGTGAATGGGGAGAACACAGCGGTCAGACCAGGCGCCTTGCGAGCGGCGGCCACCAGTTCATCGGTTGCTGCTGCGAGCAATTCCGGTCCGCGCCCCTGACGATCCTGCACGCGCATGGCAAAGCCGCCCCCTGTGCCGATCCCAGGGACAGCCGGTGGCGGCACAACAATGACGAAAGCCCCTTGGATGCTGGACAACCGCTTCCGTAACTCCGCGGTAATCGCCGTTGCGGACAAACCCTTTTTCAACCGGATTTCAGGTTCCTCGAAGACCGGAAACAATGCCGCCGCGTTGCTGGATTGCGTGCGGGTGGCGCCCGACAGTCCGGCAAACGAAGGCACCCGAACGATTCCTGGGGTATCGAGTGCGATCTTTTCTATTTGACGAACGATTTCTGTGGTCCGCGCCAACGAAGCCGCACCCGGCAATTGCACCGAGACAATGACATAGCCGCGATCCTGCGCCGGAATGAACCCCTGCGGCGTCGTCACGATCAGCCATACTGCTGATGCGATCAGAGCCACGTATGCGATCAGCATCAGCGCGGAGTGGCGGATCACAAATCCAGCGGCATTACCATAGCCATGCGACAGCCTGTCAAAACCGCGATTGAATGCGTCGACAAACTTTTCCCATCCGCGTGCGATGAAATTCCAGCGCGCGGGCGGCTTCTTCTCTTCATGCGGACGTAAAATCAAGGACGCCAATGCAGGAGATAATGTCAGCGAACAAAAGCAGGAAATTGCAGTAGCGACCGCGATCGTCACCGCGAATTGCTGGAAGAACTGGCCGGAAATGCCGCCAAGAAAAGCTGTCGGCACGAACACGGCGCACAGAACGAGTGCGATCGAAACCAGAGCGCCACCCACTTCCTGCATTGTCAGCAACGCAGCTTCCCGCCGGCTCAACCCAGCCGCCAGATGTCGCTCTACATTTTCCACCACAACAATCGCGTCGTCGACGACGATGCCGACGGCGAGCACAAGACCGAACAAGGTCAGATTGTTGATGGAGAAGTCCAGCGCTGCCATCACCGCAAAGGTGCCGACCAGCGAGACAGGTATTGCAAGAATGGGAATGATCGCCGGACGCCAGCCTTGCAGGAAGACCAGAACCACAATGACGACCAGAATCATCGCCTCATAAATGGTCTTGATCAATTCATCGACGGACTGGGCGATGAACTCGGTTGGATTGTAGCCGATATTGTATTCCAGGCCCTTGGGAAAGTCGGCCTTCAGCCTCACCATCGCGTCCGAGATATTCTTGGCGGTCGCCAATGCGTTCGAACCCGGACGCTGCGAGACCAGCATCGCGACGGCCGATTTTCGCAGCAGGAAACTGTTCGTGGTGTATGACAGCGCACCCAGTTCGATCCTGGCGACGTCCCGCAAGCGCACCGTTCGGCCGTCCGCGCCAGCTTTAATGACGATGTTCTCGAATTGCTGAGGATCGCGTAAACGCCCGGTGAAAGTCAGATTCGGTTGGAACGCACGATCGGCGATTGGCGGCTCTGCGATCTGGCCTCCGGCAATTTGCAAATTTTGCGCGCGGATTGCCGCCAGCACATCTCCCGCCGTCATCCCGAGCGTAGCGATCTTGTCCGGATCAAGCCACAAGCGCATTGAATAGTCGCGCGCTCCGAAAATCTGGATATCGCCGATCCCGTCAAGCCGCAGCAATTGATCGCGAACCTGCCGCAACGCATAGTTAGAGATGTAAAGCTGATCGTAAGTGTCGTCCGGCGACAGCATGAACACGACCATCAACAGGTCGGGACTGTTCTTGCGCGTCACGACGCCGTTGCGCTGCACTTCTTCAGGCAACCGGGGCTGCGCGATGGCGACGCGATTCTGAACCAGCACCTGCGCTTTATCGAGATCCGTGCCCAGCTTGAACGTCACGGTGATGTTTAACTGGCCGTTGGATGTCGCCTGGCTATAGAGGTACTCCATGTCCTCGACGCCATTGATCTCCTGCTCAATCGGCGTCGCCACGGTATCCGAGACGGTTTGCGCGGAAGCGCCGGGATATTGCGTTGTCACAACAACTGTCGGCGGCGCGACCTGCGGATATTCGGCCACCGGCAAAGTGCGGTAGGCGATTGCTCCCACGATCAACAGCACAATCGAAAGCACCATCGCCAATATCGGCTGGTTGATCGAGAGGCGTCCGAGGTTCATGGCTTGGCACCGCCGCTTGCAGCCGGCGGATGAGGCGCGACCTTCGCCCCTATCCTCGCGCGCTGAAGCCCGTCGATAATAACCCTGTCATCCGCTTTCAGACCCTCGCGAATAACCCTGAGGCCGTCATCCAAAGGACCAAGCACAACCGGCCTTGCCTCAACGGTATCGTCGGCCTTGACGACAAAGACGATTTTTCGGGACTGATCGGTAGCAATTGCCGTATCGGGCAGAAGCAAGGCTTCATAGGGAGCACTGCCGAGCACGCGCACGCGCGCAAATTGGCCCGGCAAAATCGACAGGTCCTGATTTTGAACCAATGCCCGGCCGCGCAGCGTGCCAGTTCCGATATCGAGCCGGTTATCCAGAAAGTCCATCGCGCCTTCATGCGATGGTTTTGTCTCGCCAGACAAAGTGATCTGGACCGGATTGGCCGTGTCGCGCGAACTCGGCCGCTTTCCCTCAAACCATAGGCGATTGTTCTTGAGATAAATGGATTCATCCATGTCGAAATAGACATGAATGGGGTCCATCGAAACGATGGTGGTCAAGAGCGTGGCGCCGCTCTCGCTCCCTTGCACGAGATTTCCCACCGTCACGAGATGACGACTGACACGCCCGTCGATGGGCGCCCGCACCTTGGTAAACTCGACATCGAGGTCCGCTCGCTTGAGAGCGCCCTCTGCCTGCATGGTTGCGGCCTGGGCGGCTGAAAGCGTCTGGCGGCGCTGATCGACAACACTCTCGGAAACGGCTGACGTTTTCACCAGCGTTTCGGCTCGGGACAACTCCCGCTCTGCCAGATCGACCTTGGCCTTGGCGTCAGCGAGCTGGCCACGAGCCTGCTCGGCAGCCGCCTCATATTGCCGTGGATCGATGACATAAAGAAGATCTCCGGTCTTGACGATGGCGCCGTCCTTGAACTCGACGCCCATCACAAAGCCGGTCACGCGCGCGCGGACCTGAACCTGTTCGATCGCGTCAAAACGGCCGGTGAATTCATCCCAGTCCGTAACCGTTTTTTTAACCGGGTTGGCAACCGTGACAGGAGGCGCGCTGGCCGCGGGAGGTTGGGCCGGCTTGTCACAACCGGACAGAAGCAAAGTGGTAGAGCCGACGGCCAATGCAAAGAGCGGTTTGCTCCATAGCGAACGTCGGAAACCAACCGAAATCACGTACGATCTCATCGCGCAGCCCCCGGCGTCTCACCCTGACAGATCGACCAACACCTCGTCTTGCCGAGCGCACACGTTAACGCGCATTTGTAACTGTCGCCAGAGCATTGCAGCCATCTGGATTATACTATCAGCCGGTTGACCATCGGCCGGCTTGTCCGGCCAAAGCTGACTTGGTTGACGGACATCAACGGGTCTGCCCAACTATGGAGCAGATCGCTTCTCGTGCGATCGCAGATATTAAGGAAACAATCCGCGCGTCATTTTGGCGGCGCGGACCCGCTCAACACCGATGGCCATGGCTGCGGTGCGATTGAATATCCTGTCACGCTTCGCCCGCGCAGCCATTTGATCGAAGGCGCGGTTGAGGATTTGATATTCGCGCCGCATTACCTCTTCTTCTTCCCAGAAGAGTTGCTGCAAATCCTGAACCCATTCGAAGTAACTGACGATCACGCCGCCCGCGTTACACAGAATGTCTGGGATCAGGAAGATTTCGTCCTGGCGCTTTTCCAAAACAAGATCGGCATCCGGCGTCGTTGGGCCATTGGCGCCTTCGGCGAGTATTCTGCATTGCAGTTTCTCGGCAATGCGCGCATCGATAACGCGCTCCGTCGCTGCCGGCACCAGCACATCGCAGGGCAATGTCAGCATGGCTGTCGGGTCATACTGCAGTTCGGTCGAATAGCCCAAAAGATTGCCGTGTTGTGCGACATGTCGGATCAGATCGGATACGTCGAGACCTTTTGGCCGATGCAGTGCGCACGTGTGATCGCTCACCGCGATGATTGTCACGCCCATCGCCTGCAACTCAGCGGCGGCGATCGATCCGACATTTCCGAAGCCCTGAATGACCGCCGTTGCCGTATTCAGGCCGATCGAGCGCTCGGTCATGACTCGTT
>CAZQMD010000303.1:0-6068 GCA_964594185.1 uncultured Afipia sp.
CGGCGGACGAAGCAAGACGCCTAAGCCGGGTCACCGCGCATAACAGACCGGCATCTCCGTCACGGCAAACAGTCAGGATAATCCCGGTCCATCCACGGCTATTGTCCCTCCCGCTTTGCAACCTTTGCATTCCGCGTGATAAGCGAAGCCATGCCTGCTTCCATATTACCGCTGATCGAAGCCGCCACGCTCTGGCCTGCAAGAGGCGCCCTGATCGGGCTCGACCTCGGCACCAAGACCATCGGCGTGGCCGTGTCCGATCCCGATCGCAAACTCGCGACGGGCATCGAAACCATTGCGCGTAAAACCTTCACCGCCGACGCCGCGCGGCTGCTGGCCCTCTCCGGCGAGCGGCAGGCGGTCGGTTTCATTCTCGGACTTCCCATCAACATGGACGGCAGCGAAGGCCCCCGCGCCCAATCGACCCGCGCCTTCGCGCGGAATTTCGCGCGGCAAACCGAACTGGCCATCGGCCTCTGGGACGAGCGCCTGTCCACCGTCGCGGTCGAACGCGAGCTGATCGGAATGGACATGAGCCGCGCCAAGCGCGCCAAGGTGATCGACGAACATGCTGCGATTTTCATTCTGCAAGGCGCGCTGGATCGGCTCGCGACATTGCGCAAGTCGTCCGGAGACCATTGACCGATGCTGACGATTGTCGCGGCCATCGTGCCGATCTTTCTCCTGATCGTGATGGGCTTTGTCCTGCGCCGTATTCTCTTGAAGGAAGAATCCCATTGGGCAGGCACCGAGTTGCTGGTTTATTACGTGCTGTTCCCCGCCCTCCTGTTCCGGACGCTTGCCCGCGCGAAACTGTCAGAAGTCCCGCTGTTCGGGGTCGGCGGCGCGCTATTGATCGCCGTGCTGCTGATGGCGGCCCTTTGCCTCGCGCTGCGGCCGATCCTGATGCGGCGGTTCGGTGTGAGTGGCCCCTCCTTCACCTCGATATTCCAGTGTTCCTGCCGATGGCAGACCTATGTCGCACTTGCGGTTGCCGGAAACCTGTTCGGCGACATCGGGTTGACGCTCGCCTCCGTGGCGATGGTCGCGATGATTCCCATTCTGAACATCATGGCCGTCTGGGTGCTGGCGCATTACGCCGCGCCGACCCGCCTGTCATGGGGACGTATCCTTCTAACCATCGCGCAGAATCCATTCATCTGGGCCTGCGCGCTCGGACTGGCTGCCAATCTGATCGGGTTGAAGCTCCCGACATGGATCGATGAATTCATCGATGCGCTCGGCCGCTCGTCGCTCGCGCTCGGATTGCTCGTTGTCGGCGCCGGACTTCAGCTCCGAGGCGTCCTACGCCCCGACGCGCCCGCGATCCTCTCGTGTGTGCTCAAGCTGGTCGTCATGCCTGCGATAGCGATTTCGCTCGGACTCGCGTTCGGATTGTCAGGCGCAAGCCTTGCGATCGTTGCCTGCTGCGCCTCGGTGCCGACGGCATCGAGCGCTTATGTTCTGGCGCGGCAGATGGGCGGCGACGCGCCGCTGGTCGCGGAGATCCTGACACTGCAGACAACCCTCGCCATCATCACCATGCCGATCGCGATTGCATTGGTGACCTGAGGTCAGGAATTGTTCGCAAGCCAGATGGTCTGGATCGTCGCCGCCAGATTGTTGAGGCCGTGCAGAATAATCGTCAGCCAGGTCGAATTGCTGCGGTAGCGCAAATAGCCAAGCAGCAATCCGATGGAGAACACCTGCGCCAGAAAGAACCAGTTGTACTGCAGGTGCATCATGGTCCACACCGCGGACGACAACAGGATAGCTCCGGCGGGACGCAGGAAAGATTCCGACCAGCCGCGATAAAGAAATCCACGCGCGAAGAATTCTTCCGTGATCGGCGCGACCACGCAGAAAGCGATCACCAGAAGCCACAGCGCGCCATCGGCACGCGCTGTTTTGAGCACGTCCATCATGAAGCCCGGTGAGGACTCCCGTCCGGCAACCCGGCTGATGACCTCCCACACCGCCATCAGCAGAACCAGACCTGCAAAACCTGCAGCGAGCATTCGCCATGACGGCCAATGCAACGCCAGATAATCTGCGAAGGACATTCGCGACAGACGCGTGGCGATCCACAGCACAATGAGAATGGCCGGCAGTCCCATGATGACTGACAGCGAAATGATGCGGCCGTTCGACAGCAGCGTGACCATCGCACTGGTGTCGGTCGAATCGCCGCTGGTGATCAGAAACCACAGCACCACGGTCAGTTGCCCGGCGAACATCGCGCCGAACAGCGCAAGACCCCACAGGCTGGTGCCGATAAATTTCCAGACCCGCGGCTCGCGGCTCTTGCCCGGCGGCGACACGGGAGCGACGTCGGCGGGGGTTTCGGCAGCGGTCATGGTTTCGTCTCCGATTCACAGTCTTGGAGCCGATTCTGGCGATCAGTCCTTAATGATCCATTCCGGCATTGCGTGCGAAACGACGCAAGATTCGGACAAGATCACGCTGGCAATGCGCGATCCAGCAGACCGCGAATATCCTGATCGGCGAGATCGACCGCGCCGTAGAGACTGCCGTGATCCGCGGCAAGGCGGGTCGCGGCGAACAGTTCGGCATGCTTCGGCGACACCTCGTTCAGCGCGGCAGCAGCCGCGACCAAAGCCAACTTTTCGACCGCAAGCCGCGCGACGCGCTCCGCGTCAGGCTGGCGAAACGATTTTGCGATGAAGCCGACGGCTTCGACGACACCGGACAAACCCTTGGTCTGCTCGACAAGGCCACGCAGGACATCCGCCGCAGCGTCTGCTTCTCGCGACAGTGCGCGAAGGACGTCGAGGCACATCACATTGCCGGAACCTTCCCAGATCGCATTGACCGGGGATTCCCGGTAATGGCGCGCCAGAATACCCTCCTCGACATAGCCGTTGCCGCCGAGGCACTCCATCGCTTCATAGAGAAATCCGGGCGCGCTCTTGCAGGTCCAGTATTTCACCACCGGCGTCAGCAGCCTCATATACGCAGCCTCCGCCTTGTCGAGCGGCGCACGGTCGAACGACCGGCACAGCCGCATCACCAGCGCGGTCGATGCTTCGACATGCAGCGCCATGTCCGCGAGGACGCTGCGCATCAGCGGCTGATCGGCGAGATGTTTCTGGAACACGCTGCGATGACGCGCATGATGGAGCGCGTGCGCAAGCCCCGACCGCATCAGGCCTGCGGAGGCCAGCGAGCAATCCTGCCGGGTCAGGGACACCATTTGAATGATGGTCGGGACGCCCCGTCCCTCTTCGCCGAGCCGCAGTGCATACGCATTCTCGAACACAACTTCGGACGATGCGTTGGAGCGGTTGCCGAGTTTGTCCTTCAGACGCTGGAAATGAATGCTGTTCACTAACCCGTCCGGCGCAAAACGCGGCATGAAGAAGCAAGTCAGCCCGCCTTCGGCCTGCGCCAGGACAAGAAACGCATCGCACATCGGCGCTGACATGAACCACTTGTGCCCGGTAATGCGATAGGCATCGCCGTCACGTACCGCGCGGGTGATATTGGCGCGCACGTCGGTGCCGCCCTGCTTCTCGGTCATGCCCATGCCCATGGTCATGCCGCGCTTGGTCCACCATGGCGCGAATGTTGGATCATAGCTGCGGCTGCCAAGTACAGGCATCACCTTCGCGCGCAATGCCGGATCGACCGACAGCGCGCCGACGGCTGCACGCGTCATGGTGATCGGGCACAGATGCCCGGTCTCGACCTGCGAGGCGATGAAGAACTTTGCACCGCGCACCACTTCGGACGCGCCGCCCGCTGTTTCGCCCTTCTCATTCCATGTCGAATTGTGGATGCCGGCATGGGCGCTGTGCGCCATCAGTTCATGATACGCAGGATGGAATTCGACTTCGTCACGGCGGAAGCCCCGCGCATCGAAGGTCTTCAGCTTCGGTGTGTTTTCGTTGGCAAGACGGCCGCGCTGCGCCATTGCCGCCGAACCCCAATGCTTGCCGAAATCGGCAAGCTCCGCACTTGCCGCCTCCCCGCCATTGACCGCAACAGTCTCCGCGAGCGCGCGATCGAGGGTGAACAGATCAACGTCCTCAAATGGAGGCGACTGGTTGAATACGTCGGTGGTCGCGGACAAGGATGATTGCGTCATGAGTCGTTCCCGGACATGAGAACGGCACGCTATACCGGAACGCGGCGCGTTTCACCCAACTTCCATCACGGAATATTGTGCGGAGCCGGTTCTTTGCCAGCCGGAGTTTCCTTGGCCTGCGGGAGGTCATCATAGCCGCGACGGCTTGAGTAGAACGTAAGGGCCATCAGACCAAAGCCGATAACCAGGGAGAAGAAAATACCGAGTCCCATGGCGATGTAGCCGTGGATCGACATCTGCACATCTGCGTGTGACACCCAGCCTTGCCATGCCCACCAGATCGTCGCCGCAAGAATGGCCAGAAGAGCCGCTGTCACTGCTATGCCGCCTCTGCTCATGACGAGGCCTTTCTGCATCGCGCAAAGAGGCGCGCCTGCATAACAAAGCTATGATGATGCCGCCGGAATTCAAGCCTGTGGGCACCGCCGCTACCGCTTCGTCACCGGAAAATCGAAGGCGGTATTTCCCGGCCCCGGCAGCGAAAAGTGCCACCACTCCAGTCTTAGGTTTACGAAACCCTGCTTTGCCATCGCGCTCACAAGCATCTCACGCCACTTGCGCTGCTGTGGCGTAATCGCTTTCGAGCCGGTATGCGCCTTCTCATCGGAGCAATCGTACCCAGCGCCCATATCGACACTGGTGTCCGGCGCGCGAAGATGTTGCGGCCCTGTGCAGTCGGCGTAATCGGCATTTGGATCGAACGGCGCAGCTTTCGTCACAGGCAGTTGCACAAGCGTGAGGTCCACCGCCTTGCCGGTCGAATGGCCGGAATGTCTTGCGATATAGCCGAGCCGAAACAGGTCTTCCTTGCGCATCTTCGGATTGTAGCGCCGCTGCGCCGGCGTCTCCTTGCCGTCCTGCGCCCACGTATACATGTCATCCACCGCGCGTTGCGGGCGATAGCAGTCGTACATCTTCAGCGACAGCCCGCGCGGCCTCAAATCATCCTGCACGCGCTTGAGCGCAGCGCTAACGCTGCGCGTGACGATGCATTCTCCAGCTTTATACCCGTTCAACACGCGCCCGACGAAATTGTTCGCCGTGGCATAGCGCATGTCCTGCACGATGGTCGGATCGACATCGTGCAGATAGACAAAATCCGCGGGCAACGGCTGCGCCCGTGCCGTGCTGGCCGTCAGGCAGATCGCCAGAATTACGATAGCAAGGTTCATGATTCCATCCGCTTCGCCTTGACGGGAACAATCCTGCCACCGCGGCCAAAATGCGATAGATGCAACATTCTGCACCTTGCTTCCCCTCCGTTTACCCTCCCCGGACATCAGCGGGGGAAAACTCCGCTGGGGCCGAATCCGCCTTGCTCCGCCGGGCAAGTCTGCCTATAGCTCTTGCTTTAATGACAACTGCATCGAAATCGACTTTCGTCCTCGGACACCGGCATTTGCTGGGGATCGAGGGCCTTTCCGTGGCCGATATCAACGGCCTGTTGGACCTTTCCGAAGAGTTCGTTGAACTGAACCGACAGGTGGACAAGAAGCGCAGCAACCTGCGCGGCCGCACCCAGGTCAATCTGTTCTTCGAGGCTTCGACCCGTACCCAGTCCTCGTTCGAGATCGCGGGCAAACGGCTCGGCGCCGACGTGATGAACATGTCGGTGGCGTCCTCCTCGATCCGCAAGGGCGAGACGTTGATGGACACGGCAGTGACCCTCAACGCCATGCATCCGGATATTCTGGTGGTGCGCCATCACGCCTCCGGCGCGGTGGAACTGCTGGCGCAAAAGGTCGATGGCTCGGTCATCAATGCTGGTGATGGCGCACACGAGCACCCGACCCAGGCGCTGCTCGACGCGCTGACCATCCGCCGCAACAAGGGCCATATCGAAGGCTTGCTGGTCGCGATCTGCGGCGACGTGCTGCATTCGCGCGTGGCGCGCTCCAACATCATTCTGCTCAACACGATGGGCGCGCGCGTCCGCGTGGTCGCGCCCCCCACCTTGCTG
>CAZQMD010000304.1:0-6060 GCA_964594185.1 uncultured Afipia sp.
AGTCACGCCGGAGAAGTGTGGCGCTTCATTGTATTCCTGAGCGGCATCATGCCGGCCGTGCTCGGCGTGACCGGCATTCTGATCTGGCTGCGCCAGCGCCGTCAGCGTGCGCTGATCAGGAATGGCACACCGTCGGTGCCAGCAAAGAAATCATCAGAACCCGTCAGCGGCACAGTACCCGCGGAATAATCGCAAGCACTCTTCTTCTGTTGCCTATCGCGTGGCGTGCACCGGTGCACGCCGCGATGATGGGCGTTTGCCGCTCACACTCTTATCAATATCTCCAGCCTGGCCGCTCTTGAGAATCAATCGCAAATACCTATTGCGAATAATTCGCACTTGCATTATCAAATGATGGCGATTGTGGCGTTCGGGGGTGAAATGCGTGTGAAATCATTGATTTCTGCAGTTGGGGCGGCCTGCGTGTCCGCCAATGTGGCAACCCCTATCAAGGCCCAGGAAGTCCTTCCCGAAATCGCGGTGTCCGCTCCGGTACCGACGGCCAATACCTCCGGCGACGGCCTGCAGAGCGGGCCGGTCAGCGTCATCGACAACACGTTTCAATCCACCACCGCGATCACCGGGCGCGAAATCCAGCGCAGCAATGCGGCGTCGCTCGCAGATCTTCTGTCGGGATTGCCCGGCGTGTCCGCATCGACTTTCGCGCCCGGCGCAAGCCGTCCCAACATCCGCGGCCTCGATGACTATCGTGTGCGCGTGCAGGAAAACGGCATCGGCACCCAGGACGCATCCGACTTCAGTCAGGACCATGTCGTGCCAATCGATCCGCTCTCCGCCGACAAGGTCGAGGTGATCCGTGGACCGGCCACGCTGCGTTATGGATCGCAGGCAATCGGCGGCGTGGTGAGCGCCACCAACAATCGCATTCCGGAAAAGCTGGTGGAGAACGGTTTCAGCGCGCGCTTCAAGGGCGGCGCGTCATCGGTGGACAACGGCCTCGACGGCGCAGTCAGTCTCGATGCCAGCGGCAGCAATGTCGCGATCCATGCCGATGCTTACGGCCGGCGTGCAGGCGATTACCGGATTCCCGGCGGCGTGCAAGCCAACACGGGCCTGCAAACGGAAGGACAATCCGTCGGCGGATCGTACATTTTCGATGGCGGCTTCATCGGCACCGCGATCCAGCACATCACCAGTCTCTACCACATCCCCGGTGTGGCCGATGCAGCGCAGAACTCGCGCATCGACATGGAACAGACCAAGTGGACCAGCAAGGGCGAATGGCGCGCGCCAACCGATGGCATCGATGCGGTGCGCTTCACGTTCGGCGCGAGCAATTACAAGCATAACGAACTCGGCCTCGACGCGAGCGGCGTCGATACGGTGAAGAACATCATCAAGAACCGCGAGCTGGAAGGACGCTTCGAGCTTGATCATGCCGCGGTTGCCACCGGCATCGGCGCCTTGACCGGCACATGGGGCGTGCAGTTCGGTCACCGCGAACTCGGCACCGACGGCAGCCTCGGCGGCCTTCTGGCGCAGACCAACACCAACACCGCAGCAGTGTTCGCCTTCGAGCAGATCCAGTTCACCGACACGCTGCGCATGCAGGCCGCAGGCCGCATCGAGAACCATATCGTCAAAGGCCTCGCGCCGACCTTCCCGGCGGATTTCCTGCCGCCGCCGAATACATTTTCCGAAGAGCCGGCGCGGCGGACCTTTGCGCCAAAAAGTGCCAGCCTCGGCCTGCTGAAGGACTTGCCATGGGACATGGTGGCGACACTCAACGCGCAATATGTGCAGCGGGCGCCCGCAGCGCCCGAACTGTTTTCGCGCGGCTCCGACGGCGCGTCAGGCACCTTCGTAATCGGCAATCCGAATCTCAAGATCGAAACCGCGCAGACGGCGGAGATCGGCCTCAAGCGCGCCAAGGGGCAATTGCGGTTCGAAACCAGCCTCTATTACACGCGCTATCAGGATTTCATCTTCAAGCAGGTCACCGGAAATTTCTGCACCGACACGTTCGCAAGCTGCGGCGCGGCCGGTCCGCTGACGCAGGTTGCTTACGGCCAGCGCGATGCGATTTTCCGGGGCGCGGAAGTCATCGCCCAGCTCGATGTCACGCCGCTTGGCGACGGAATGTTCGGCGTCGATGGACAATATGACGTCGTCCGCGCGACCTTCACCGATGGAACCAATGTGCCGCGGATCGCGCCGATGCGCGCGGGCGGCGGGGTCTGGTGGCGCAGCGCCGAATGGTATGCGCGCCTCGGGCTGCTTCATGCCTTCACCCAGAACGACGTCGGCCTCAACGAGACGCCAACCGACGGATACAATCTGCTCAAGGCAGAGGTGAGCTATACGCATACGTTCAGCCGGACGGATTTTGGGCCGCGCGAGATGACCATCGGTCTCGCCGGCGACAACCTGCTCAACGAGCAGATCCGCAATCATATTTCGTTCAAAAAAGCCGAGGTTCTTCAGCCGGGTCTTGGCGTGCGCCTGTTCACGAATGTGAGGTTTTAGCGGGACTTAGAAACTTGGACCTTTGCCGGAACGCAATTTGGAACAAGGCAGTTTTGAGACGGGCAGATGGCTCGATCAATCTGGAATCATTCCAGTTTTGGCTAAATCTAGGCGCCCGGTGGGGACAAGGACATCGCAGTGCATTATTCTGAGGATCAATCCTGCCTCCCGGTAATGGCTATGGCTGCGGTGCCTTGCCGCGGATTGCCGGCGAACCTCAGGCGAAAACTGCAAGACGACGAAACTGCGAAAACAGCAAGCCATCCGACGTTGATCCAATGTCGGCTGCAAATGCGATTTGAAGAAGCGGAGTGCACATGACCAATTCCAACAAGGCTGCCGGATCACTGGTCTTGCTCGCCGCTGCAGCGTCCCTGATGGTCGCACAGGCTTTTGCGCAGACCCCGGCGCCAACTCCAGCCTCACCGGCGCCAGCGATCGCTGCTCCTGCTTCGCCGGCCCCGG
This sequence comes from uncultured Afipia sp., assembly GCA_964594185.1. Classification (GTDB taxonomy): domain Bacteria; phylum Pseudomonadota; class Alphaproteobacteria; order Rhizobiales; family Xanthobacteraceae; genus Afipia. The sequence goes on from CAZQMD010000304.1 coordinate 2,953, forward strand.
CAGCTACCTCGCCCGCAACCCAGTCCCCCACAGTTCAGACGCCTGCGGCGCAAGAGTCTGCGGCTCAGGCTCCAGCGGCGCAGGCCCCCGTTGTTGGACAGACCGCAAAGAACCCCGCATTGCCGCACAACCTGTCGCCGTGGGGCATGTTCATGGGCGCGGACATCGTCGTCAAACTGGTGATGATCGGTCTCGCCTTCGCCTCATTGATCACCTGGACCATCTGCGTCGCCAAGCTGCTGGAGCTTCGCCACGAAACCAAGCGTGCGAAGAAGCGCATCAAGGTGCTCGCCAATGACATTTCGCTGGCGGAAGCCGAGCGTGACGCCCGCAGCGGCAAGGATGCCGTATCCAAGCTGGTGCAATCGGCTGCCGCAGAAGCGGCGCTCTCGGACACCGTCAATGACGAAGGTTTCAAGGAGCGCGTCGAGTTGCGGCTGAGCCGCGTCGAGGCGGCAATGTCGCGGCGGATTTCGCGCGGCACGGGCATGCTCGCCACCATCGGCGCGACCGCGCCGTTCGTCGGCCTGTTCGGCACGGTGTGGGGCATCATGAACTCCTTCATCGGCATTTCCGAAGCGCACACCACCAACCTCGCTGTGGTCGCGCCCGGCATCGCCGAAGCGCTGCTCGCGACCGCGATGGGTCTGATCGCCGCCATTCCCGCCGTTGTGATCTACAACCACCTTGTCCGCATGATCACCGCCTATCGCGCCCTGCTCGGCGATGCCACCGCGCAGGTGATGCTGCTCATCAGCCGCGATCAGGGCCGCCGCTCACTGCGCATCGCGCGCGCTGCGGAGTAAGTCATGGGTGCGCGTCTGGGTGGAAAAGCCGGTGCAGATGACGATCTGACCGAAACACACGAAATCAATGTCACGCCGTTCATCGACGTGATGCTGGTTCTTCTCATCATCTTCATGGTGGCTGCACCGCTGGCCACCGTCGATATCGGCGTCGAACTTCCGGCCTCGACGGCAACGCCGCCGCCTCGGCCCGACAAGCCGGTCTTCATTACCGTGAAGCCGGATCTTTCGGTCGCGGTCGGCGAGAACATCGTTCCGCGCGCGGGCCTTTCCGGCGCGCTCGACGTCGCCACCAGCGGCAAGAAATCCGATCCGGTTTTCCTGCGCGCCGACAAGACCGTGCCTTATGGCGAACTGATGGACGTCATGAACCTGCTGCGCAACGCGGGCTATCTCAAGGTCGCGCTTGTCGGGCTCGACGCAAGAAACTGACGTAGAGAATTTCGCGGCAATGAATACCCTCGTCCTGCACGGACCACCTGACAAAGCCGACATTCGCCGCTGGGGTTTAGCCGCGGCGATCGTCATTGCGACGCATGTCGCCCTGGTCGCGGGGTTCGTTCTTTACACACCGGCCCCGCCGGACGCGATCGGCACCGCATCCGATCCGATCATGCTCGATCTGGAATCCGCACCGCAGACGCCGGAGCCCGTGCAGCAGGACATCGCGCCCGGCCCGCAGATGCAGGAAGCCGAGCCGCCCGCGCCCGAACCGGAAAAGCAGCCGGAAGTCGTCGAAGAACAAATCGCGCCGACCCCTTTGCAGGAAAAGGCCGAGGTCGTCGCGCCTCCCGAGAAGCCGAAGCCCAAGCCGGACCCGGTGAAGAAAAAGCCGAAGCCCATTCTCGACAAGCCGAAGAAGCCGACGGAAAATCCTGCGCCGCAGACCACCGCGACACCGCAGGCGGCGCAGGCGGCGCGCGCGAACTACAACGGCATCCTCTCGGCGCATCTGCAACGCTACAAACAGTATCCCTCCGGCGCGAAAGCCGCGGGCGAACAGGGCGTCGCAATGCTGAGTTTCACCGTTAGCCGGAGCGGCGGCGTGCTGAGCGCACGGCTTGCCAAGTCCTCCGGCTCGGCGGCGCTGGATGGCGAAACCATGGCGATGATCCGCCGCGCGCAGCCATTGCCGTCATTCCCGCCGGAAATGACTCAAAGCTCGGCCAGCTTTACCGTGCCGGTGCGCTTTTTCATGCGCTGATACCTGACCGGCAAGGTCACCGCTGCGTCACGAACACGTGACGCAGCCATCCGGTAACATCCGGCAACCCGATTCCGAAGATTTCCCCGAACCCATGATGGCGTCCGCGCTTCTGCGCGCCGCCAGCACATTCGGCGGACGGATATCGTGTTCAATCTTGTTCTCGCGGCGCTGGCTGGCGTCGTCACCATCGCAGCGCCCTGCACCTTACCGGTGCTGCCGATCCTGCTCGGCGCATCGGTCGGGCAGACCAGCCGCCTTCGCCCCGCATTTATCGCCGCCGGTTTCGTGATTGCTTTCTCGGTCGTCGCATTGGCGCTGAGCGCGCTGACCCGCGTGTTCGACTTCGATCCGAGTGTGCTGCGCGATGCGGCCGCCGTGCTGCTTGCCGTGTTCGGCGTTCTGATGATCTGGCCCGCGCCGTTCGAGTGGCTGTCGATCCGGCTCGCCGGTCTGACGCAGCAGGACACGACACCGCGCAACCGTCAGGGCCTGCTTGGCGGATTCATGCTCGGCACCACGCTGGGTCTGGTGTGGACGCCGTGCGCCGGTCCGGTGCTGGGCTCGATTCTCACCGTCATCGCAACATCGAAGGACACGGCGTGGGCATCGTTGCTGCTGGTGACTTATGCCGTCGGCGCCGCGATCCCCATGCTGATCATCGCCTATGGCGGACAGGCCATCACCGCGCGTGTGCGCAGCCTCGCCCGGATCGCGCCACGGCTGCAGCAAGGGTTCGGCGTGATCGTAATCGCCTTCGCTGCGGCAACTTACTTTCAGTACGACACGCTCGCGGTGGCGTGGCTGACCCAGTTCTATCCCAATGGCCAGACCGGCCTGTAACACTGAAGGAGATTTTCATGCGATTCCTCACCGCTTTTCCAGTTGTCGCGCTTGCGCTGGCCGCCTCGACCCTGCCCGGCCGCAGCGATACTCTCGACACCGCGCCGCGCGCGATCCAGGTGGCGGATGCTCAACCAGCGGCGCCCGAATTCACCGGCCTCAGCAACTGGCAGAACTCTGCGCCGCTGACCATTGCAGGCCTGCGCGGCAAGGTCGTGCTGGTGAATTTCTGGACCTATGGCTGCGTCAACTGCG
>CAZQMD010000305.1:0-6050 GCA_964594185.1 uncultured Afipia sp.
GCCGTTGGCGGCGTCGGTGGCACGGGCGTTCTCACCATCGGCGCGCTGCTCGGTATGGCTGCGCATATCGAAGGCAAGGCGAGCATGATCCTCGACATGTCGGGGCTCGCGCAGAAGGGTGGCGCAGTGCTCAGCCATGTGCGGCTGTCGAAGAACACCGCGGATGTGACCTGTTCGCGCATCGTGACCGGCACGGCCGATCTGCTGATCGCGGCGGACGAGGTGGTTGCGGTTGCGAAGGAGACGATCACGCTTGCGGAATCGTCGCGGACCCATGGCGTCATCAACACGCATCTCATTCCGATCGCGGACTTCATCATGAACCGCGATTTCGACTTCAAGCGCGGCAAGGTCAATCTTGTCCTGGAGAATGCACTGAGGAAGGATTCCGCATTCCTCGACTTCACCAAGCCGGCCGAAACGCTGCTCGGCGATTCCATCGCCACCAACATGATGATGATGGGCTATGCCTATCAGAAGGGACTTCTGCCAGTCGGCGTAAAGGCGATCGAGCAGGCGATCGAACTCAATGGCGTGTCGATCAAGATGAACACGCAGGCGTTCCGGCTGGGGCGGCTCGCGGCTCATGATCCGGCAAAGCTCGCCTCGATGATGAAGGGCGATGAACCCCAGGCACCGAAGACGCTCGACCAGATGACGCTCGACGAGGTCATCGCGCATCGGACAAAGCTGCTGACCGACTATCAGAACGCGGCCTATGCCGAGCGCTACCGCAATCTTGTCGATCAGGTTCGGAAGGTTGCCTCCGACGGCGGATATGACGAGGCATTGCCGCGCGCCGTTGCGATCAACTACGCCAAGCTTCTTGCCTACAAGGATGAATACGAAGTCGCGCGGCTTTATTCCAGTGAAGCCTTCGCGGAGAATCTCGGCAAACAGTTCGAGGGCAAGTACAAGATCAGCTTCAATCTTGCGCCGCCGATCCTGCACAGCGGTCTCGATTCATCGGGCCGTCCGAAGAAGCGGGTGTTCGGCGCATGGATGATGCCGGTGTTCCGAACGATGGCGAAATTCCGCTTCCTGCGCGACACCATCTTCGATCCCTTCGGCCATAGCGAAGACCGCAAGCTCGAACGCAACCTGATCAAGGGATATGAGCAGGATGTGGTGACGGCGGTGAAGCTGCTTTCGCCGAAGACTGTGGATATCGCGGTCGAATTGCTGTCGCTGCCGGATCAGATCCGCGGCTATGGACCGGTGAAGGAAGCGTCGGTCGCAAAAGCGAAGGCGAGATACGAACAGCTTGCCAAGGACCTTGTCAATCCGCCGCCGATGATCGCACCCCAGATCGCGGCCGAGTAGCAGCCTTACTCCGGAAACTGAACGCCTGTGCAATTCGCTGCACGGCGTCAATTGCCTTGATACGCGATACAGGTATTCGCGGATGGCGGCCCGTTCGCCCTGCGAAACTCAAGATGCTTGCCAAGCGCGCGCAGGCGCGCGAGATATTCCGCGGGCGACTTCCAGCGGAGACATCTTTTGACAATCAAGAACAAGGCTTACATCGCCGGGATTTATGAGCATCCGACCCGGCACGCACCCGATAAATCGACGGCGCAGCTTCACGCAGAGGTCGCCAAGGGCGCGCTCGACGACGCCGGCCTGAGCAAGGCTGACATCGATGGATATTTCTGCGCTGGCGACGCACCGGGCGGCATCTGGCAGATGTCCGATTATCTCGGCCTCAACAACCTGCGTCATCTGGATTCCACCGAGACCGGAGGCTGTTCCTACATCATCGCACTGGGGCACGCCGCCGAAGCCATCGCCGCTGGCAAGTGCTCCGTCGCGCTGATCACGCTGGCGGGTAAGCCGCGCACCGGGCCGATGCCGCCTCGTGCCTACGGCCCGGAAGTCGATTTCGAAATGGCCTATGGCCCCACGACCCACAACGCCTACGGCATGTGCGCGATGCGGCACATGCACGACTTCGGCACCACCAGCGAGCAGCTTGCATGGGTGAAGGTCGCTGCCTCGCATCACGCGCAATACAATCCGCATGCGATGCTTCGCGACGTTGTCACGGTCGAGGATGTCATCAACTCGCCGATGATTTCCGATCCGCTGCATCGGCTCGATTGCTGCGTCGTGTCCGACGGCGGCGGCGCTCTCATCGTGACGACGCCGGAGATCGCGAAGTCGCTCAAGCGTCCGCTGGTGCGTCTCACCGGTCATGGTGAATCGAATAAGGGGCCGAACGGCGGTCGCAATCTGGACCTCACCTATTCGGCAGGTGTCTGGAGTGGGCCGCCAGCTTTCGCTGAAGCGGGCGTGACGCCCAAGGACATCAAGTACGCGTCGATCTATGACAGCTTTACCATCACGGTGGTGATCCAGCTTGAAGATCTCGGCTTCTGTGCCAAGGGGCAGGGCGGCAAGTTCGTTGCCGACGGTAATCTGATTTCCGGCGTGGGCAAACTGCCGTGGAATACTGACGGCGGCGGACTCTGCAACAACCATCCGATCAACCGTGGCGGCATCACCAAGATCATCGAGGCGGTGCGGCAGTTGCGCGGCGAAGCGCATCCGAAGGTTCAGGTTCCGAATTGCGATCTCGCGGTGGTGCACGGCACCGGCGGATTGCTCGGTGTGCGGCATGCGGCATCGACCGCGATTCTGGAGCGCGTGTGATGACCGACAAGCCAAAGTATCCTGCGCCCACGGGCAATCCCGAAACGGCGCACTTCTGGGACGCAGCCAAGGAAGGCAAGTTCCTGATCAAGCGTTGCACCGCCTGCGGCGAGCCGCATTATTTCCCGCGTTCGATCTGTCCGGTCTGTTTCTCCGACCAGACCGTGTGGGAAGAGAGCAAGGGCGAGGGTGTGATTTACAGCTACAGCCTGATGCGGAAGTCGCCGACCGGTCCTTATGCCATCGGCTATGTCACGCTTGATGAAGGTCCGTCACTGCTGACCAATTTCGTGGACTGCGATCTGTCGGCGCTGAAAATCGGTCAGCGCGTGAAGGTCGTGTTCAAGCCGACGGACGGTGCGCCGCTGCCGTTCTTCACGCCCGTCGGATAACAAAAACAACAGCGAGGAAACATGCCGATCAAATACGATGAGGTGATGGCGCTCAGGAATGTCGGTCAGAAGTATGCGTGGACCGACCGCGAAGTGATGCTTTACGCCTATGGCATCGGCATGGGCGCCGATCCGATGGACGAGAAGGAATTATCCTTCGTCAACGAGGGTTACTACACGCCGCGCGACCTCAAGGTCGTGCCGACCTACGCGTCGGTTGCGGCCTGGGGCGCGAATGCGGGTCACATCGACGTCAACCGCGTCATGGTCGTCGATGGCGAGCGCGACATCACCTTCCACAAGCCGTTGCCTGTCACCGCAAACATCACGGCGGATTCCAGCATTCTCGGCGTGTTCGACAAGGGCAAGGATAAGGGCGCGGTGATCCTGCGCAAGACGGTGCTCAAGAACGAGAAGGGCGAAGACCTTGCGACGCTAATCGCCTCGCAGTTCGCGCGCGGCGATGGCGGCTTCGGCGGTCCATCGGAAGGGCAGCCCGCGTCGCGAGCGATTCCGTAGTGTGCACCGGACCTGACTGTCGATATTTCAACACGGCCGGATCAAGCGCTGATCTATCGGCTCTGTGGGGACCGCAATCCGCTGCACAGCGATCCGGAATTTGCGAAGAAGGCCGGATTCGATCGCCCGATCCTGCACGGCATGTGCACCTACGGCCTGAGCTGCCGTGCAGTGTTGCAGACCTATGCCGATTACGATCCGGCTGCATTCAAGCAGCATGTGACGCGCTTCTCGTCGCCAGTGTTTCCCGGAGAGACCGTGTCGTTCGATCTCTGGAAGGACGGCAATGTGATCTCGCTCGAAGGCCGCGTGAAAAGCCGCAACGTCACTGTCATCAGGAACGGAAAAACCGTTCTCGCTTAAACAATAAGAAAAAGCGGAGGGAGCGATGGGTCTGCTCGACGGCAAGGTCGCGATCATTACCGGCGCGGGCGGCGGGCTCGGCGAAGCCTACGCGAAACTGTTCGCGCGCGAGGGAGCGGCGATCGTCGTCAACGATCTTGGCGGTCCGCGCGATGGCAGCGGCGCCGACACGTCGATGGCGCAGAAGGTTGTCGATGCGATCAAGGCCGAAGGTGGCCGCGCGTATGCGAACGGCTCTGACATCTCGACAATGGCGGGCGGGCAGTCGGTTTTCGACGATGCGATCAGGCAGTTCGGCCGTGTGGACATTCTGGTCAACAATGCCGGCATCCTGCTTGACGGCACCTTCGCCAAGATGACCGAGGCGAACTGGGACAAGGTGATGAAGGTGCATCTGAAGGGCACCTTCTGCGTCACGCTGCCGGTCTTCAAATGGATGAAGGACAACGGCGGCGGTGTCATCGTCAATACGTCCTCCACGTCGGGCCTGCTCGGTAATTTCGGCCAGAGCAATTACGGCGCGGCCAAGGGCGGCATCTGGGGCCTGAGCAATGTGCTGACCATCGAAGGCCGCAAGTACGGTATTCGGGTCTGGACACTGTCGCCGGGTGCGCTGACCCGCATGACGGCGGACCTTCAGCGCTATATCGATAATCCGAAAGCCGCGATGGGGCCGGACGAGATCGCGCCGGCCGTGCTTTACATGGTGAGTTCGCTGTCCGGCGAGCAGACCGGCAAGGTGCTCGGTGTCTCCGGGCCGCGCGGCGTGCGCGAGCTGAAAATGCTTGAAATGGAGGGCTGGAAGCCCGGCGGTCCGTGGAGGGCAGAGGACATCGTGACCCATGCAACGGAGATTTTTTTTCAGGATGAGGATAGGATCGTTTCTCCTCCCAAATCCTGAGTCCCAAGTCCTGAATTCCCGGAAGGCCATCAACAATGAAGCTGACCCATGAAGCGAGCGGTACGTTCGCCATCGCACCGACCCCGTTCTTCGAAGACGGCCGCATCGATTACGACTCCATTGATCGGCTGACAGATTTTTACGCGGAAGTCGGCTGCAACGGCGTGACCGTACTCGGCATTCTAGGCGAAGCGCCGAAGATGGAAGCCGATGAATCGCTTCAGGTCGCGACCCGCTTCATCAAGCGTGCGAAGAACAAGCAGATCATCGTCGGCGTGTCCGCGCCCGGCTTTGCCCAGATGCGCACGCTGGCGCGCGCGTCGATGGACGCTGGCGCGGCCGCCGTGATGATCGCGCCGCCGCCGTATCTGCGCACCGACGAGCAGATCACCGGCTATTTCCGGCAGGCAAGTGAGGCCATCGGCAGCGATATTCCGTGGGTGCTGCAGGACTACCCGTTGACGCTGACTGTGGTCATGACCCCATCGGTCATCCGCAAGATCGTCATGGACAGCCCGTCCTGTGTGATGTTGAAGCACGAAGACTGGCCGGGGCTGGAAAAAATATCGACACTGCGCGGCTTCCAGAAGGACGGTTCGCTGCGGCCGCTGTCGATTCTGGTCGGCAACGGCGGCCTGTTCCTCGATTTCGAAATGGAGCGGGGCGTCGATGGTGCGATGACGGGTTACGCATTTCCGGATCTGTTGGTCGATGTCGTCAATCTGTCGAAGGCGGGAAAGCGTGACGCGGTGCATGACCTGTTCGATGCGCATCTGCCGCTGATCCGTTACGAGCAGCAGCCGGGCGTCGGCCTTGCGGTTCGCAAATACGTGCTCAAGAAGCGCGGCAAGATCGCGTCCGATGCGCAACGCAAGCCGGGATCGAGCATGAGTGCGCTGGCGCGCAACGAAGTGGATTATCTTCTGTCGCGCGTCGCGCGTTTCGACAAACGGGCGAACATCTGATGAGCAGCACCAAGAGCGTTCCCGATCCAGCGAAGGCGCTGCGCACGGCATCCACAGTGCTGCTGCTGCGTGAAGCGGCAGGCGGCATGGAAATCTTCATGGTGCAGCGGAACCGCCAGATCGAATTCAGCTCTGGCGCGCTGGTGTTTCCGGGTGGCAGCATGGACCCAAACGACCGCGAGGTCGCGGCCGACCCTGCACTTGTCGTGGATCGCGGCGGTCTTGATGCCGATACGATTGCCATTCGTATCGGTGGTA
>CAZQMD010000306.1:0-6046 GCA_964594185.1 uncultured Afipia sp.
AATGCCGTTTTATACGGGCACCCTGACCGTTGCCCGCAAACCACCCGTGGGGCTGCCGCCGAGCGTGATGTCACCGCCATGGGAGCGCGCGATATCGCGCGCAATCGCGAGGCCAAGCCCCGTGCCGCCCTCGTCCTGATTGCGTGCGTCGTCGAGCCGCAGGAACGGCTTGAACACTTCCTCGCGCATGTCCGGCGGAATGCCTGGACCGTCATCGTCCACCGTCACCGTCAGATAGCGGTGATCGCGATGGCCGGTGATCGCGATCGCATTGGCATGTCGTCCGGCGTTCGACACAAGATTGGCGATACAGCGCTTGAACGAGGCAGGCTTCACGATCACCACCGGCAGACCGTGGAACGTCACCGTCGCAACATGACCGTGACGCTCGGCGTCGCTGCGTAAATCTTCCAGCGCCTGCTCCATGTCAGTGGGCTGCGCCTGCTCGCCGCTGTCACCGCGCGCGAAGGACAGATAGGCCTCGAGCATGCCGCTCATTTCATCGACGTCCTTGCGCATACCCTCGACTTCCGGACTGTCGCCGATCAGCGCCATTTCCACCTTGAAGCGAGTCAGGATGGTGCGCAGATCGTGGCTGACACCGGCCAGCATCGCGGTGCGCTGCTCGATGCTGCGCTCGACACGCGATTTCATCTCAAGAAATGCATAGGCCGCGCGCCGCACCTCGCGCGCGCCGCGCGGACGGAAGTCCGGCACCTCGCGGCCCTTGCCGAAACTTTCCGCGGCATCCGCCAGCCGCAGGATCGGCTTGATCTGGTTGCGAAGGAACAGCACGGCCACGATCAACAGGATCGACGACGTGCCCAGCATCCAGAAGATGAAGATCTCCGAGTTCGACGCATAGGCCGCGCTGCGCTGCGCGAAGATGCGCATCACCGTATCATCGAGCTTGATGCGGATTTCCACCAGCGACGAGCGTCCGACAGTGTCGATCCAGAACGGGCGCGCGATCTGGCGGCTGAGCTGCACCGATAATGTCTGATCCAGCAGCGAGAAAAACGGCTTCGGCCCCGGCGCCGGCATGTCGTTGACGGGAAGGAAATCCACTACGAGGCCGAGCCGCTGCTGCGCGATCCGCTTGATCTGGGTGCGGTCCTTGTCCTGCGGATAGGTTTTGTAGATATCAATCAGCGCGGAGATGTCCTGCACCACGGCGGCGGACAGGCGGCGCGTCACCGTATTCCAGTGCCGTTCCATGAACACGAACGCGACCACCGACTGCAAGATCACCATTGGTACGATGATGATCAGCAACGCGCGGGCATAAAGCCCCTTCGGCATCAGCTCCTTGAACCAGCGTCCCATCCATTCGCTGGCGCTGGACACGCGCCTTGAGGCTGTGCGGATAAAGGTGAGACCGGTGTCGAGCGTGCTCATGACGGCGTGTCCGGCGCAATCACGGCGAAGCCACGAGGCGATAGCCGATACCGCGCACCGCCTGGAGGAACAGCGGATTGGCAGGATCGCGCTCGATCTTGCGCCGCAGCCGGTTGATCTGCACGTCCACGGCGCGCTCGTTGACGCTGCCGTCGCCGCCGGTCAGCGCGGCCCGCGGCACGGTTTCGCCCGGCGTCGCGGCGAGAATGCGCAGCATGTCGCGTTCGCGGTCGGTAAGATGGATCACCTTGTCGCCGTCGCGCAGCTCGCCGCGTTCGATGTGATAGACGTAAGGCCCGAACGCGACCGACTCCACCGGCGGCGCGATGACCGGCGCGGCACGCTTGAGAATGTTGGCGATGCGCAACACCAGTTCGCGCGGCTCGAACGGCTTGGCGACATAATCGTCGGCCCCGATCTGCAATCCTTCGATCCGGCTTTCGGCTTCATGCCGTGCTGTCAGCATGATGATCGGCACCGCCGATGATGTGCGGATCGAGCGCGCGAGATCGAAGCCGGTTTCGCCGGGCATCATCACGTCGAGGATCAGAAGATCGAAATGCAGGCCGGTCAGCTTGGCGCGCGCATCCGCCGCACTCTTGGCGGTGGTGACGCGATAGCCTTCATTGCCGAGAAAGCGCGACAGCAGATCGCGGATGCGGCGGTCGTCATCGACCAGCAGCAGATGCGGCGCATCGTCGGCCAGTTGCTGGCGGGTGCGCTCCGATGTTGCGATGTCGATCACCTTGCATCCTTCGCCGTCATGCGGCCGCGCAGGATTTCCTCAAGCACCTTATCGGGATCGGTGTTGTCGATCATGCCGAGCAGGAACTGGCGCACGCTCTCCGCGCCTTCGAAACTCATGGTTTCAAGCGCGCGATCGATGCGCGCGGTCTGCAGTCCGGCCAGTTTCACCACAAGGGCCTCGCCCTTCGGCGTGGCGAAAAGAAGACGCTGGCGCCGGTCGTTGTCGCCGGCCTTCTGGACAATGTAGCCCTCGTCCAGCAGCTGCTTCAGCACACGCCCGAGCGACTGCTTGGTGATCCGCAACACATCGAGCAGATCCGCAACCTTGAGCCCCGGATAGCGGGTCACGAAGTGCACCACGCGATGATGGGCGCGCCCGAAGCCGAATTCCTCCAGCACATGGTCGGCGTCGCCGACAAAGTCCCGGTAGGCGAAAAACAGCAGCTCGATGATGTCCCAGCGCAAAGGGGCTCCCGCCGGGGTCGCCGGGGAGCCGCCAACGGAGGGGTCACCTGCTTTCATAAATTTTATGTCAGCCATATTGACGTATATAAGTCTCAATGTTACAAAAACGACGATGACGACGAAATATTAGTTCGTTTCGTTCGCCGTCCTGGGTCCTTAAGTTCGCACAGCCTTGTGCATCGACCGCGGCCCAGACCGGAATTTCTGTCATCGTGCGATTGTCGAGCAGCATTTCGGCAAACATACTGGACTTCGCGCCTTCCGCCAAAGCGGAAACCGGCCCTTGGGCCGGCGGGACCAGACACCTGAATCAACCAGCCCGCCGCCGCGTGGACTGAAAGCAAAGCGGGAGAAGACCCCATGGGGATTTCGGCAGTTTCATTCGATAAAATCGATGGCGCGATTTTGTTCGACGTCCAGCCTGCGGCGAATCCGACATCCGAAAAGGATCGCACGGCAAAGCTGGTCGATCCCGGATTCGGCCGTGTGTTCACCGATCACATGGCAATCGTCCGCTACAGCCAGAACCAGGGCTGGCATTCCGCGCGGGTGGAATCCCGCGCGAATTTCCCGCTCGATCCCGCAACGGCAGTGCTGCACTACGCGCAGGAAATCTTCGAAGGCCTGAAAGCCTACAAGCGCGACGATGGCGGCGTGAACCTTTTCCGCCCCGACGCCAATGCCCGGCGCTTCCAAAGCTCGGCAGACCGGATGGCGATGGCGCCGCTGCCGGAGTCCGTGTTCATCGACGCCGTCGAGCAGCTCGTGCGCATCGACCGCGACTGGATGCCGGGCGGCGAAGGCAGTCTCTATCTGCGGCCCTTCATGATTGCGAACGAAGTGTTCCTCGGCGTGAAGCCATCCGCGGAATACATCTTCGCCGTGATCGCTTCGCCGGTCGGCTCCTATTTCAAGGGCGGACCTGCACCGGTGTCGATCTGGGTGTCGGAAAACTATACGCGCGCTGCCGTCGGCGGCACCGGCGCGGTCAAGTGCGGCGGCAACTATGCCGCGAGCCTGCGCGCGCAGGCCGAAGCGATACAGCATGGCTGCGATCAGGTGGTGTTCCTCGACGCGGTCGAACGCCCCTATATCGAAGAGCTCGGCGGCATGAACGTCTTCTTCGCATTCGACGACGGCTCACTGCTGACGCCGCCGCTCGGCACCATCCTGCCCGGCATCACGCGGGATTCGATCATCGCGCTGGCAAAGGCTGCGGGCACCCGCGTGCGCGAGGAGACCTACACCATCGACCAGTGGCGCGCGGACGCCGCCAGCGGCAAGCTGAAAGAAGCCTTCGCCTGCGGCACTGCCGCTGTGATCTCGCCGATCGGCAAGGTGCGTTCCGCCAGCGGCGACTTCACCATCAACGGCGGCAATGCCGGACCGATCGCGATGGGCCTGCGCAAGCAGCTGGTCGACATCCAGTACGGCCGCGCCGCCGATCCGCACAACTGGATCCGGAAGGTTTTCTGATCCAGCGGAGGCACGCTATCCCGTTGTGATGGCGTGCCTCCGTGCATCGCACTGGCTCACCATAAAATCCACCAGCGCGCGCACCGACGGCAGCAATCCGCGGCGTGATGGAAACACCGCGTGGATAATCCCGCTCTTGGGAATCCATTGCGGCAGGACATGCGTCAGCCGCCCCCCCTGGACGTCGTCCCAGATCATCATTGTCGGCAATTGCACAATGCCCACGCCTTTAAGCGCGGCTTCGCGCAGCGCGGCCATGTCATCGGTGACCAGCCGTGGAGCATGAGGCACGACAGCGGTATTGCCATCGCCATGTTCGAGCGACCAGCTATGCTCGCGATGTGCGGGCCCGAGATCCAGACTGGGCCAGTCATGAAGATCCGCAGGACTCTCCGGATGTTTTCGCCCTTCAAACAATGACGGGCTGGCAACCAGAGCTTGCGTACTCTCGTCGAGCCGGCGCATCACCAGTTCGCTCTGTTCTAGCGGTGGAAAGCGGACGCGGATCGCCAGATCGAACCCCTCCCCGATCACATCGACCCGCCGGTTGGTGCTCTCCAGATGAACCTCGACACGCGGGTTGGCGATCATGAAGCGAGCGATCATCTCGCCGAACTGAAAATTGATCAGCGCGGTCGGACACGCCATCCGGATCACGCCCAGCGGTTCGGAGCGCACGCGTTCGATCACCGACTGCGCAGCTTCGGCTTCGACCAGCACGGCGACACAGCGGTCGTAATATTCCTGCCCGATCTCGGTAACCGAAAAGCGGCGGGTGGACCGCTGGATCAGCCGCACGCCCAGCCGCTCTTCCAGAAGTGCGATCCGGCGGCTGAGCTTGGATTTCTGCATTCCCAAAGCCCGGCCAGCCGCGGCAAAGCCGCCGCGATCGACCACTTGAACAAAATAGTAGAGATCGTTGAGATCCTGCATCGTCCTATCAATAGGACGCAGAGTGCATATTGGCAACCTTCTGGCGTAACCGTTCTGATCATAAACCCAGTGCATCAGCAATCGGGGATCGCCCCGATGCCCAGGAGATCAGACATGAAGAAAGTTCTTGGCGTTTACAGCAACCCGACCACGCACTGGGTCGGCGATGGCTTTCCGGTCCGCTCGCTGTTTTCCTACGAGTCGCTCGGCAAGCATGTCAGCCCGTTCCTGCTGCTCGATCAGGCGGGACCGCACAACTTCGATCCCGCGACCCGGCCACGTGGCGTCGGCCAGCATCCACATCGCGGCTTCGAGACCGTGACGGTCGTCTATGACGGCGAGGTCGAGCACCGCGACTCCACCGGCAAGGGGGGCGTGATCGGCCCCGGCGACGTCCAGTGGATGACCGCCGCAGGCGGAATTCTGCACGAGGAGTTTCACTCGCAGGGATTTACGCGCAGCGGCGGACCGTTCCGCATGATCCAGCTCTGGGTGAATCTTCCCGCAAAGGACAAGATGAGCAAGCCCGGTTATCAGACGATCACGGACAGCGATATTCCGGTGGCCGATTTGCCGGACGGCGCGGGACGGGTGCGCGTGATCGCGGGCGAGTTCAACGGCCGCAAAGGGCCTGCCCGGACCTTCACGCCGATCAACCTCTGGGACGTGAGGTTGAACCGCGATGCCGCTGTGACCCTCGATCTTCCCAGAGGTCACACGACCATGGTCGTCGTTGTGTCGGGCAGGATCACGGTCAACGGCACACAGGATGCGGGCGAAGCGGAAATGGTGCTGCTCGACCGTGACGGCGACAGTGCGACCATCGATGCCCGCAGCGATGCGATCGTGCTCGTGCTGACAGGTGAACCGATCGATGAGCCAATCGTCGGCTACGGTCCCTTCGTCATGAACAGCGAAGCGGAAATCCGTCAGGCCGTCGAGGATTTCAACGCAGGACGCTTCGGCGCTATCGCACACGCCTGAACCACAGCTCCGGCCGGCAAAACCGGCCGGAGCATCCTCCCGA
>CAZQMD010000307.1:0-6039 GCA_964594185.1 uncultured Afipia sp.
AGCGGCAAGGGCGTCGGCCTTGTCATTCCGACCCTGCTGACCTGGCCGGGCAGTTTGTCTTGTTCACGATATCAAAGGAGAGAAATCAAAGGAGAGAACTGGAATCTAACCTGAGGTTGCCGCGCCCGGCATGGACAACGCATACCGCAGCGCACGATAAGCCACTTTGCGGCCGGTCGACGGTGCGTTAATCAATTGAGCAGGCCAGATGTCGATCCGACCAATCAAAACCCACCACACGTTCGAGGTGATCTCGGATCAGATCCGCGACGAGGCCCGCTCGGGCGTCCTGGGAATGGGCGACCGCCTGCCCAACGAGCGGGACATGGCAAAGGCTCTTGCCGTAAGCCGACACGCCCTTCGGCGAAGCGCTGCGCGGCTTGGAATCTCTGGGCGTTAGTCGCTTGTGTCGGCGCAAGCTTATCCGTCAAAGCCGATCACGTGGCTGATACCGTTCCCGGCGGGCGGGCCGACCGATGTGCTCGCTCGTGCCGTCGCACCCAAGCTCAGCGAGGCTCTCGACGTTACCGTAATTGTGGAGAATCCACCAGGCGCCGGCGGTGGCACCGCAATGGTTTCGCTCGCGAAGGCGAAGCCCGATGGCTAACCGTTCGTAGCCCGGCCCCCAGCATGCAGGGGTCCAGGCGGCACGCCAAATAGCCGCGTTCTTGCCGCAGGCCGGCGGCTCGATCCAAAAGACGTTGGCAGACAACAAGCGTCACATGGCGGATGGGGATAATGATGGATATTGGCATATCCCGTGCATTTCTGCAGAAGGGGGAACCCGTAACTTCTTGACGTCCGGCAAGACGAGCTAGATGATATCCCTAACAATCGTTAGAAATTCGTTGGCGAGGAGTCGACGGTTTGTGCGGCGCGGTATGGTCGGGGTTGCCTGAGCCGAACAGCCGCGATCGGCGTGAGATGGAAGAACTCTGTGGATGAGAGTGGCGTCCGCCCAAACGTGGCGGCTCGTCGTTAGGAATGGAGGTCCGAGTATGAGAGATCGGCATCCCGTCACTGATTGGGCAACAGACTTCGACCACCTTGACCCGCGATGGATTGAAGACCCGTTCCCAATCTGGGACGAGCTGCGCCGATCCTGTCCGGTTGCTCATACGAGTCGGTTCCAGGGTGTGTACTTTCCCACGCGTTACGAAGATATCCGTCAGATTGCGTATGATACCGAGCATTTCTCTTCACGGCGGGTTCAGGTGCGCGAGACGCCGCCCCCCGTGAAATCGCCGGCGCCTCCGATCACGTCTGATCCGCCGCATCATCGCGCCGCACGTATGGTCCTGCTGCCTCAGTTCACGCCCGAAGCCATCAACAAGCTGATCCCGACAACGCGCATGATCTGCAATGACCTCATCGATCGGTTTATCGGCGACGAGACGTGCGACGCAGCGGTGGATTTTGCCCAGCATATTCCGGTGCGTGTGATTGCAGGGATGCTTGGCCTGCCGCCAAGCGATGGGGAAATGTTCCGTGGATGGGTGCATGGGCTCGTTGAGGAAGCCATCCTGGACGATGCCACGATGGTGCGTACCCTGTCGGAAATGACCGCCTACCTGCTGGATCACGTGGAGCAGCGTCGCAGGTCGCCGGCCGATGATCTCATCAGTTATCTGGCCGCCGATCGGATTGATGGTGCGCCTTTGACGGACAACCACATCCTCGGCACCCTCCGCCTTCTGCTCATTGCCGGTATCGATACGACATGGAGCGGGATCGGAGCTTGCCTATGGCATTTGGCCAAAACGCCCGCTGATCGGCGCCGCCTAGTTGCTGAGCCCGCGCTGATGCAGACGGCCATTGAGGAATTCTTGCGGGCCTATTCTCCGGTGACCATGGCGAGGCTCGTCGCCAAGGACACGGTCGTAGGTGGCTGCCCTTACGAGAAGGGGCAAATGGTGCTGCTCTCCTTCCCGGCGGCCAACCGAGATCCCGCGGTTTTCCCGGACGCCGATAAGGTCATTATTGACCGCAAGGCGAACCGCCATGCGGCCTTCGGCCTCGGAATACATCGTTGCGTCGGTTCGAACCTCGCGCGCATGGAACTCACCGTTGCGGTCGAGGAGTTCTTGAAGAGGATTCCTGAGTTTCACCTCGCCGATTCCAAAGCTGTCACGTGGTCCGAAGGTGCGGTCAGGGGACCTCGAAAGCTCCCACTCCTGCTCGGATGACCGGCACGCCAGCCTGGGCGGAGCGTTGGGCTCGTCTTCCGATCGCATATAGGTCTAACAGGATGCCCAGCATGACACCGAAAGCCCTGCGCGGCCCCCCGCGCGAATCTGGGCGGACAGCTTGGATCTGTGGGCGCAAGAGACAGAGGAGGCGGCAACCATGAAAACGGCGTTGTGCAAGAAGTTGGGTATCGAATTCCCGTTATTTGCGTTCAGTCATTGCCGCGATGTCGTGGCAGAGGTGACGAACGCAGGCGGTTTCGGCGTTCTCGGCGCTGTCGGACACACACCAGAGAGCTTGAAAATCGAACTGGACTGGATCGACTCGCGTGTCAAGGGCCGGCCCTACGGTATCGACCTGCTGATTCCGAACAAAATGGAGGACAAGCAGGGTGACCTTGCAGAGGCTGAGCTGCAGTCGCGGATTCCGGACGGACATCGAAAATTCGTGAACAGCCTCCTCGAGCGGCACGGCATCGATACGTCGGATCTTTGGAGCGGCGAGTACGACAAGCGCACGGCCGACAGCATGCGGGAGGCGGGAGCCGCAAAGCTTCTCGACGTGGCGTTCCAACATCCGATCAAGCTCTTCGTCAATGCCCTCGGTGTGCCACCGAAGTCGATCATGGAACGGGCACGGTCGAAGGGCATCCTCGTTGGCGCACTGACCGGAGCCAAAGAGCACGCCATCAAGCACGCCGAGGCGGGGGTCGATATACTTGTCGCTGCCGGCACCGAGGCGGGTGGCCATTGCGGCGAGGTTTCGACGATGGTACTCGTCCCCGAGGTCTTGCAGGCCATCGAGCCTTACGAAAACATCGATGTTTTAGCCGCGGGTGGCATAGCAACAGGCCGGCAGATGGCCGCCTGCATGGCGATGGGCGCAGCGGGCGTCTGGTGTGGGTCGGTTTGGCTGACGACCGTCGAGGCCGAGACGACGCCCACGGTCAAGCAGAAGATGCTGAAGGCGACGTCGCGCAACACCGTCCGTTCCCGGAGCCGCACGGGCAAGCCGACGCGACAGTTGCAGTCGGCCTGGTCGGATGCCTGGGGCGCCAAAGATGCGCCGGAGCCCCTGGCGATGCCGCTTCAGGGACTACTCAGTCGGCCGCCTATGGCCAAGGTCGATAAGCTCGCAGAGAGCGGTCACGACGGCGCAAAGAATCTTGCGGCATACTTCGTAGGCCAGGCGGTCGGCCTGATGAATACGGAGCAGTCGGCACGGTCGGTCGTCGCCGATTTCATGAAGGATTATGCGGAAGCTGTAGAACGGCTTTCGGGCACGTTGCATGAGTAGGTCGAAGGACACCACGCCAATCGTGGAAGTCAACCACCCAGACTTGCAGGCGGCGCGGCTTGTTGCGGAGCGGCGCGTTGGGACCGGTATTGCTTACGTACGCGCGGCTCAAGTGAGATCATCTAATGTCACCGACGGTTGATCCGAAGCATCCCGATTTCATCGCCGACCAGCACGCGGCCTACCGGAGGCTCCGCGCGAATGCCCCCGTCTGCTGGAGTCATTCGCTCAGAGGCTGGGTTGTCACCCGGCATGACCTCGTCAGCAACATTCTGCTTGATCAGCGCTTTTCGGTGGAGAAGTTCACGCCTTTTGTGGCGACATGTCCGGACAAATGCGAGAAAAGATCGAGATAGTGACGGGCGTGCTGGAGAATTGGATGGTTTTTCGCGACCCTCCGCAGCACCAGAGGTTGCGCGGAGCGCTCGCGAAGTATTTTTCGCCCAAGGAGATGGAGCGGTTACGACCGCGCGTGATTCAAATCGTCGATGAGTTGATCGACTCTTTTGCTGCAAATGGCCGTCGAGTTGATTGGGGAGTTTGCCGTACCATTGCCGACGAGGGTCATTGGCGGAGTTGTTCGGAGCCGGGGAGCACCGTATCGCCAAATTGAAGCAGTGAGGGGCAGGCAACGGCGGAGCGATTTTCGTCAACCGTGCCGAACAAGGTGCCCCTATTGTGCCCCAACTTTGCTGGGGCACAGCTCCAGGGATTCGATTGCTAAGTCTTTGAACAGAAAGGCCGGATGGTGGACGCACAGGGGATCGAACCTTGGACCTCTCCCGTGTGAAGAGCCGCCGCATCATCGGGACGGCTTCTGGTAACGCTCTTGGAAAGATCAGGCGGCAAGTTTGGTGCGGATCTTGTCGCGTGATTACCGGCGCCATCAGATGAATGAATTCGATCAAAATTGCAGGATGATCCCTTACGCGCGTTTTCCTATCGGCACCACGTTTCCATCGCTCCGCGGCACCAGGGACACGACTGCCGCTCTTGCGAGGTCTTCCAAGGCGGTCGCAATGTATTTCGCGTAGTGCCGCTCGATCATTTTGACTGAGGTGTTGTGCAGTTTGGCGACCTGTTGGATGGGCAAGCCCTTTCGGAGACCGCGCACGATGCTCGAGTGCCGCAAAGCATAGGGAATCACCTCCGGCATACCGGCGCGCTGGCGAATGGCCTTCCAGGGACGTGCAAGTTCGCCTCTTTTCCACGGACCGCGTTCAGACTTCTTCCACGCGATACCGCTCGGCTCCTGTTCATGGATCCATCGCTCGAAAAGAGGTGCATCGCTTGGCCGCCCAGCGATTGCGGGCAAGAGCACCTCAATCACATCGTCGCCCACTGGGACCGGGTCTGAGCCACTATTGCCGCCGCGCCCCTTGTAGGAGCCCGGCACCATCAGACGTCGTGCAGAAACCTGTACGTCACCCACGCGCATTCGCCTCACCTGGGCATACCGCGCGCCGGTCGCGGCCAGACACACGACGATCCGGTATAGATCGCCATCAAATCCTTGCTCCTGATCGACTTCACACGCAGCTTGAAGGATGGCGCCAACCTCTTCATCCGTGAGAATCTGGTTATCTCGAGCAACCGACACATGATCATCATCATCGACCCGCTCGGCTTTGAAGCCGGCCTTCACAATGGCGAGGAACGTCGGATTTAGTTTCTTCCGATCTGCGGAAAGCCGGGGCCACGCGGCATTTAGTGCGGCCTTGAGGTCATTCACGAACCGCTGCTTGGTCGTGACCTTTAAGTCCTTCGGCAAACCCTCACGCCACGTTATCAAGTCGTCTTCTTTCAGGGCATGCAGTTGCACTGATGCGAGAGGAGCAGCTCCCGCAGCTTCCTGATTGCCGCGCTTTTCTTGACCGAGAACGTAGCGCCGCAGCTTGGTACCGGCGTCGGATCGGACGTCGCGACCTGTTCGGCGTCTTTCTCGAGCGTCGCGTTCCTTGATGTAGGATTCAACGGCCGATCGCACGGTAGGAGCCGGGCCCGCCGCCTGCGACGCGGCCTCTGTTCTGGCTCGAGCTACGGCCTCCCGAGCCGTTCTCACGGCCTGTTCGAAGGTCAGAATCCCTTCGGCGCGCTTGTCATTGATGTCGTTTGTGATGCCGACTTGCGCCTGCTTGTAGTTACCGCCTTCGTGGTGATTACGCCAGCGAACAAGCCAAACGCCGCCCCGTTTTCCTTTACGATAGCCCAGATGCGCTTCCGCATCGAGGCGGCGCCAATGTACGCCAAGCTCGAGCCTAGAGCGCGCTTTAGCCGTCGTGATCTGAGCCTCGGTGAGTGTCTTTGACATAGCGTTCGCCGATTTTACGTCGAATATCCGTTGAATATAAACCCATGTACATTGGCGAACAATACTGGACTATGGGCATTCAACCTATTGAAATTATTGAACGTCGGCGGACGGTGGCGAACGGAGAAGGACTCATTATTTGGCCCTCTCAAGGCTGAAACAGGGGTTCGATTCCCCTAGGGAGCGCCAGCAAAATCCTCCGCCCAAAATCCTGATCCATTGAAAACCTGTATCCTCTAGGCAAC
>CAZQMD010000308.1:0-6019 GCA_964594185.1 uncultured Afipia sp.
AATCGTTGCCGACCTTCTTGAAAGAACCGATGGTAGCCATGTCACTTCTCCTGTTGTGTTTCGAGCCCGCGACCACCGCGGCCTCGATGGCGATCTAGGGCCGAGGACGATCGGCGACGCACCCGTTCGGGCCGGAGCGCAGCGGAGGACGTCGTTGTGGCGACTTTCTTGTCCCGCGAGGAATGGGCGAAGCCCAGGGGAAGAAAGTCGCATCAACGACGTTGCGGCTCAGACGATCGAGGCGAAGCCGGTCTTCGGCCAGATCAAGCCATCAACGAGGCCACGTGCGTCCGCGTGCTGAACCACAATCTCTGGAGAAGCGTGGCTATCTCGGTTTTGACGAACAAGAGGTCGGAACGATTCAGCGTGGAAAGAGAAACGATCTCCTGCAAAAGGCGGCATCGTCTCCCCAAGAACCGATCGCGGTAACATCGCTCTGCCGCGGCTTCGTGGGCCAGACCGAATGCCGGCAAGCTTGATGGGAGTTCGGAGGAGGACTGCCTCGCCCGCGCTCAGGTTTCGATCGTCCCCCTTCAACGCGCCGATCTAGGCGCACCTGTCCGACGATGAAGGCTGGAAAAGCAGATCCTTCGAGCAACGCGCGGTAAGAACCGGTTAGGACGGGTTCTCCACCACCCCGCCCGGCCCGATCGAACGAGTCTCCACCAAAATCATCAGGCGTGTCCATGACGTGACGCCAATGCAAACCGCGCCCAGGAAAGCGAAGACCTCACGCCAAGCCAGTGAAGGCACTCCGATCTGGGACAGGGCGAACACCACATGATAGCCGGCGACGGCGGCGGGAACAGCGAATGCTGTCGCGATCGCGATGCGCAAGGCCGAGGACCGACTAACAGCCAACGCGACCTGACCAAGCACAAGCGTCAACGCGCCACCGGCCGTTCCGAGAAGCAGCGCGCCGATGAGGCCAGCACCGCTCCGAAACGCCGTCATCCCGATACTCAGCGCGACGAAAAACGGCAGGGCATAACTGCGAGCGCGAAAATCGCCCAGCAGAACAGGCCGATGCCGAGTGCGTTGAGAACAAGCCCAATAGCGAGCATGGTGGTGGCTCCATGTACATAGATGTACTAGTTGCGCCTTCCACCACCACCACGGCGCAACTTTGGATATGAGACCGAAACGAGGCGGAGTTGCGGCGTGAGCAATTTCGCCTCAAAGACTCCAATCGAGCAGACGGCGCTCACGCGCCGCCGAACATCCAGACCGGGATGCCGAGCCGCTTCGCCTTGTCGGCGAGGTTGTCCTGGATTCCCGTGCCCGGGAAGTGCATGACGCCGATCGGCAGGAGTTCAAGTATGGCGTCGTTGCGCTTGAACGGCGCTGCCTTGGCATGTTGCGTCCAGTCTGGCTTGAAAGCGACTTGAGGCACCTTGCGGGTCGCCGCCCACTTGGAGGCGATCAGTTCGGCTCCCTTCGGGGAGCCGCCGTGCAGCAGGACCATGTCAGGATGCTTGGCGTGAACCTTGTCGAGGCGGTCCCAGATGAGGTTGTGGTCGTTGAAATCGAGCCCGCCGGTAAACGCGATCTTCGGACCAGCCGGCAACATGACCTCGGTCTCGGCGCGGCGCTTGGCCGCGATGAAGTCGCGGGAGTCGATCATCGCTGCGGTTAGCGTGCGGTGGTTCACCAGCGATCCCGATCGGGGGCGCCAGAATGAACCGGTGTAAGTCTCGAAGCGCTCGACGGCCTGGTCGCGGAAGAGCTCCAGGCAATTGCGGCGCTCTATCAGTGTGATGCCTTCCGCCGTCACGCGCTCGAGTTCGACTGATCGAACTTCGGAGCCGTCCTGCTCGCGCTGACTCTTCTGTTGCGCCTGTTCGTTGTCGTCGAGTTGGCGACCGATGCGGTCGACGGCACGATGGAATAGGTTGACAGTCGACCAGAGCAGATCGTCGAGGTCCGGCTCGAGCCGCGTGTCGCTCAACGTGGCGACCAGGGCATCGAAGATGTCAGCGACGGCACCGGTAATGATCCTGCCCTCGGGAAGCGGCCGTGGATCGGGCTGGTCGTCGAAGGGGCGGTAACCGAAGAGCTGCAATTCGGTAAGAACGTGTTCGGTCGCAGATGCGGCGTGCGGCGGTTCGATGTCATCGTGGTCGGTCATGGAGGCGATCCTTTGCCGGCTCGGCCGCGACCATCGCGGCCTTCGTGGCGATCACTCAGACGGCAGGCGGAACGGGCCAGAACCCGGAGCAGAGCGGAGGGCCGAAGCGCAGCGGAGGATGGCGGAGGCCGGGCTATTTTGCTTCGCGATGCAAAGCGCGCCGGTCAGATAGATATAGATAATGTGTCCTTTGCCGGCGCGCGGCGGAAAATAGCCGGTCGCAGCCATTGCCGACCCGAGCCGCTTGCTGTCCGATCGACCTCTAGAAGGCC
Organism: uncultured Afipia sp.; assembly: GCA_964594185.1. Taxonomy (GTDB): domain Bacteria; phylum Pseudomonadota; class Alphaproteobacteria; order Rhizobiales; family Xanthobacteraceae; genus Afipia. The sequence continues at coordinate 2,401 of CAZQMD010000308.1, forward strand.
GTGGTCGCGTCCTCTTCCGGCATTGGACGCACCGCGACCGACCTGTCGACGCCCTTCGAATTGCCGGGGCTATTCTGCGGCTACCGCCGGAGAATGCAGGAAGCGCGCGACGTCCTCTGGTACGAGTTGAAGCCGCAAGCGTGCTCGGAGGGGATCGATCCCGAAGATGTGCAGATCTTCGTTGAAGTCCCCCAGCCGAGGCGACAGCGGGATCGCTTCAACGCCGACCTGTTCCGCGCGCTGGGTGAGAACCGCCTGTACAGCATCTCCGGCAGCATCGTTATCGCGGGCGATATAGAGCCGACGCAGGCCAGACGGCAGCAACATGGCTGCGAGGTGATTAGCCGAAAGCGCGGCGGCCATGGGCAGGGCCGGCAGTGCGTAACGCAGTGACAGCATGGTCTCGATTCCCTCGCCGGCTGCGAGCACATCATCGACCACGCCGAAACGAACGGCGTTGCCGAGCAGATCACCCATGGCGCGTCGTGGTGTGTCGACCGGAGCCTTGCCCAGCCGCACGCGATCAAGACCGTCTGGATCGAGCCAAGTGCGGTGTACGCCGGTGATCCGTCCATCGAGGCCGGTGACACAGGCTCGCCGGCCAAGTTTCGGTCGGCAAATGCTCATCCAGTCGGTAATAGCAACGAGGATGGAAGCGCAAGCTGCCACCATGGTTGATGCAACTAATTCCGCGACGCTGCAAGTACGCCTCGGCTAATGTCCCTTCAATCGGGTTGGATATCGCAAAGAGCCGACGAGCGGCTTCCTGCGATCCGGCCGGCGCGACTGGACGAACGGGCCTCGGGAGTGATTGCTCCTCGGAACGAGGCAGCTTCAGAAAGCGCCTCGCCTCCTCGGCGACCTCGCGAAAGTCTCGCAAGGCCAGACTTTCGCGGATGATGTCGAGGAGATCACCATGTTCTCCGGTCGCGGCGTCGGTCCATTTCCCAGCGGGTCCCTTCGGTGATTCGTGCAGCCGCACGAACAACGAGCGGCCCGGCGTATTGTAGACGTCGCCGACCAGCCAGTACCGCCCCGCCCGCCTGCCATTAGAGAGATAGTGTCGGCACACCGCCTCAGCCTCGCACGAGAGGCGGCGTGCCAGTTCGGAAGCATCGCCGGCCATCACGCGGCCTCCCGCTCACTGACGCCCGTAACCGGATAGGTGTCGAGCACCCTGGACAGGACCTCGATGCCGCTCGCGTCCGTGGGTACGAACATGCGCAGCTTCCAGGAGATGATCTCCCCAAAGAGGCCGTAAGCACGGAGGCGATCGCGTATCGTGTCGTTGAATCCGGACAGCTCGATGCGATAGGCGCCCATCACCCGGACGCGGCGAAGTTGGAGTTCCTCCGCGAGGTCGAGGACGGTGCGTCCCTCCATCAGCGCGGCAAAGGCAGCGTCCGGCGTCAGCGCGGGCGCGTCCCTCGAAAGGACGTTTGCGACCCATGTGGCCGAAAACTTGCGTCCGATGATGCGTTCGCCCGCATCGGTCTGGAGCCGATAGACGCGGGTTGATTCGTTCGGCAGCCGCTTCCAGATAGGGAGCAGCAAGCCCGCCACAACGTGGATCGTGCTTTCCGTGAACTGGGGCACCTCGGCAAGCTCCGCCACCCAGGCCGCAGCGAAGCGCCCACGGTCCGCTTCGATCCAGTGGCTCTCCGCCATCATGCTCAAGGGGACCGTGTGCTGATCCATCGGCCGGATCAGACGGACGCGCCGCTCGATCTCGCCGTCATCGAGCATGACGCTCGCCGCGGGGACCTGCACGGCGGCTCGTCCCGAGCGCTCATTGACCAGCAGGACGGCCTGACGATCGGAAAGACGAGCAAGAGCGTCATCCAGACTCACCGGATGATTGCGCTGGCGCTGTGTGACAGTGAGCAGCCGGGTCTCGGCGCCGGTCCCCCGCTGGTCATAGATCGTCCGCCGGTCGGTGACGACAAGGCTCTCGGCACGGAGTGTTTCCAACCCGACGTCGTAGGTGCCGGATGCAACCGCGCCTTCGATCCGAGCGGTCAAGAGCTGCTCGAAGGCGGTGAACAGCACATTCTGGAGGTCGATGGTGAGCGCCAATAACCTGTTCAGAAAGGTCGTGATCGGCGGCAGGTCATTCCTGAGCCCATTGGCATCCATGAGCTTCAGACCGGTTGCATCCTCGAACCTCCCAAGCGAGCAACCGTCGACCTTGCCTCGCGCGAGCAGCGTGTAGAGCTGACGCAACGCATCACGTCCATACTGGCTTTCGAGATTGTCCTCGGGCCGGAACAGGCCCTGTCCTCCGGTCTGACGTTGGCCGCGCGTAATGGCTCCCAACGTATCGAGCCGGCGGGCAATGGTGCTGAGAAAGCGCTTCTCGGCCTTCACGTCTGTCGCAATCGGACGAAACAGCGGCGGCTGCGCCTGGTTGGTCCGGTTGGTGCGGCCAAGGCCTTGGATCGCGGCGTCGGCCTTCCAGCCGGGCTCGAGCAGGTAATGGACGCGCAACCGGCGATTCCGCGCCGACAGTTCGGCATGGTAACTCCGCCCCGTGCCGCCGGCGTCGGAGAACACGAGGATGCGCTTGACGTCATCCATGAAGGCCGAGGTCTCGGCGAGATTGGCCGAGCCTGCGCGGTTTTCGACCACCAGCCGGTCGCCCTTGCGGATGACGCGGCGCGAGCGGCCCGTCACCTCGGCGACCAGTTCGGTGCCGAAGCGCTGGATGACCTGATCCAGTGCCCCAGGTACCGGCGGCAGCGAGGCAAGCTTCTCGATGAGGCGGTCACGGCGTGCGACGGCTTCCCGGCTCTCGACCGGCTGGCCGTCGCGATAGACAGGCCGGGAGCAGAGGTTACCTTCCGAGTCGGTGAAGGGTTCGTAGAGCTGGACCGGGAAGGAGTGGGCGAGGTAGTCGAGGACATACTCGCGCGGGGTGATGTCGACCTGGACGTCGCCCCATTCTTCAGTTGGAATCTCCGCGAGCCGGCGCTCCATCAGCGCTTCGCCCGTCGACACGATCTGGATGACCGCGGCGTGCCCAGCCTCAAGATCGTTCTCGATCGCACGGATCAGTGACGGGGTCTTCATCGAGGTCAGGAGGTGACCGAAGAAGCGCTGCTTCGCGCTTTCGAAGGCGGAGCGTGCCGCAGATTTGGCCTGCCCGTTCAGCGTTCCCGTTGCGCCGGTGATGTTGGCGGCCCGCATCGCCGCGTCCAGGTTATTATGGATGACGCTGAACGCACCGGCATAGGCGTCGTAAATGCGGACCTGCTCCGGCGTCAGTTGGTGCTCAACAAGCTCGTACTCGACGCCCTCGTAAGAGAGCGAGCGGGCTGCGTAGAGGCCGAGCGCCTTGAGGTCGCGCGCCAGCACCTCCATGGCCGCGACCCCACCCTCCTCGATCGCTTCGACGAACTCGGCACGGGTGGCGAACGGAAAGTCGGCGCCGCCCCAAAGGCCGAGGCGTTGGGCATAAGCGAGATTGTGGACCGTGGTTGCGCCCGTCGCCGACACATAGACCACGCGGGCATTCGGCAGCGCGTGCTGGAGCCTCAAGCCCGCGCGCCCCTGCTGAGAGGCCGCTTGGTCACCACCCTCGCCCTTGGCCCCGATCGCATTCTGCATGGCGTGGCTCTCG
>CAZQMD010000309.1:0-5953 GCA_964594185.1 uncultured Afipia sp.
GAGGACATCGCGATCCTGACCGGCGGCAATGTCATCAGCGAGGACCTCGGCATCAAGCTGGAAAAGGTCACAGTGAAGATGCTTGGCCGCGCCAAGAAGGTGGTCATAGACAAGGACAACACTACCATTGTCGGCGGCGCGGGCGCCAAGAAGGATATCGAGGCGCGCGCCCAGCAAATCAGACTGCAGATCGAGGAAACCACCTCCGACTATGATCGCGAAAAACTGCAGGAGCGGCTGGCGAAGCTTGCCGGAGGCGTTGCGGTGATCCGGGTGGGCGGCGCGACGGAGGTCGAAGTCAAGGAACGCAAGGATCGCGTCGATGATGCGATGCACGCAACTCGCGCGGCGGTCGAAGAGGGCATTCTCCCGGGCGGCGGGGTGGCCCTCCTGCGTGCCCTTAAGGCGCTGGAGGGCGCCAAGACGGCGAACGCCGACCAAAAGGCCGGCATCGACATTGTTCGCCGAGCCATTCAGATGCCGGCTCGCCAGATCGTGGAGAACGCCGGCGAGGATGGGTCGCTGATTGTCGGCAAGCTTCTGGAGCACCAGAGCTACAATTGGGGCTTCAACGCGGCGACTGGCGAGTACGAGGATTTGGTGAAAGCCGGTGTGATCGATCCCGCCAAGGTCGTCCGCACCGCCTTGCAGGACGCCGCGTCGGTGGCGTCGCTGCTGATCACGACCGAGGCGCTCGTGGCCGAGAAGCCGAAGAAGGCAGAACCAGCTCCGGCAGCTCCCGCCATGGACTTCTGAACAATAGAGCCCGGCCGAGGACGGCCGGGCTCCGCCGATGAGAGGAGAGAAATCAAAGACGAAGTCTCGCATGAAAGGTCTGATCGTCGTCGGCTCAGGATGAAACAGGACGCGATCCACGGGTTCATGTTCTCACTGAGCTTTCTCACCATCGCCTGGACCTGTTGTCGAACGATTGGAGGAGTATAGATGCGGAGTCATCATCGTACGTTCTCCGCCCGAACGGAGACCAAACACAACCTGCGGCGACACCTGCTGGCGCTCGCGATTGGCGGCGCAATTTCTATGACTGCCTTTGGTGCTTACGGCATGGACAGCCCGCGCGGAGCCGAGACGACGCGTAGTGCTTTCACAGGCCTGCCACTGCCGCCGATCCCTTATCTTGATACAATGCCGTGGATGAAATGGCAGCCGGAGCCAGCAAGGATGAAGATCGACATTTTGCTGCCGCCGAGCTCTGCGCCGACCAGCATCTTTCCGCAGCAGATGCCCGGTCCTAACGGGCCGGCTGCAACAAGCTGAACCTCACGGGAGCGGCCCGCCAGGCCGCTCCGGTTTCAGTGCGTCAAGAGCGAGCGACGATCATGTCCGGTCCGAATTCGGCGAGGCATTCCGTACGCGGGAGCACCGACCGGGCATCACGCGCAACACTCGGGCCTGACGTCCGCGACTTTCTCATCCGGGGTAGCCAGAAGGTGATCGGTCACTACGAGCGCCTTCTTTCGACCGCGACGAGTGAGGAAGAGCGCCAGCTTTATCAATCCCGAATTGAGCGAGAGCGGCGAGTGATAGAGGATCTACGCCAGGGCGCTCTCCCGGATCGCTTTGCCGCGTAGCCGCTGAGCAGCTTCTGCCAGAAAAAGTACGTACGGCCTCTTGAACTCACGGGCGTCGCTTCTAGTTCGATTCTCGACCGCGGCTGCGGTGTGTCGAGCGCCGGGCCGGGTTCGGCACGAGGTACGGGACTGGAGGTTCGACTCTCACCGACTCCCGTCCTGCCTAGCTTCGTATCCATATTGCTCTTTGGAGGACTTGGCTATGAGGACACCTGATTTTACGCCACTTTGGCGCACTAGCGTCGGCTTCGATCATCTGGCTGACCTTGTCGAGGGCATGTCGGGCCAGCCGACCGAGGACAACTATCCTCCGTACAACATCGAGCGGTCCGGTGACGATCAGTATCGAATCACGCTGGCCGTAGCGGGCTTTGGTGCCAACGATATCTCCGTGACGGCCGAGCAGAATGCTCTCACGATCGAGGGCAGGAAACCCGATGGCGCTGCGCGCGAGTATCTGTATCAGGGCATCCCGGCGCGACCGTTCCGAAGAGTCTTCAGCCTCGCCGATTACGTTCAGGTGAAGCAGGCGACCTTCCAGAATGGTCTCTTGATCGTGGATCTCGTTCGAGAGATTCCGGAAGCCATGAGACTACGCAGAATTCAGATCGGAAGCGGAGAGGCCTCTTCGTCTCAAATTGAACAGAAGAAGGCAGCGTAGAATGGCCCGACATGGATGCTGAGCTGTGACCTCCAGCCAGGTCGCGCTCTCTCGAGTGATCTCGCGGCGAGCATCGCTGCTCACCAATACGAAACCCCGCGTGGCGACGCACTTCGCGCCGCCGCTCATAACGCACCCACCATCCCTTCAGAAAGGAGTGATAAGGGAGGCACCCATGACCAACGTCAACGTTAATGGCGGTGGCATGCACCCATTCTTCCACCCCGCCGCTCATTACAGTTCGCCGGCGGAAGTCCTGAATGACAAGGAGCTCTCGATCCCCGAGAAGCGAATCGTCCTGTCTTCATGGGCGTCCGACATGTACGCGGTGGAATCCCGCCCCGATTTGCGGGAAATCCCTGGCACCGGCCATTCGGTACGGTTGAACGACATACTTGCAGCGTTGCGTCAGCTCGAGGGGGGTGCCGATGACGACCCGCCCCGTGGGGGCGGCGTTCCCATGCGGTTGCGGCGGCCTTGGGCCGCCGCCGCACACCGGAGGTGGTTGTGATGGTCACGGAAGCCGTTCTGGGCATCGTTCTGCTTGGCCATGCCGCAGCGGCCTGGGCAGTTCCGATTGTAGCATGGCAACGAGGGCTTCTGCCGCTGCTTGATGACCCCACACGCATGCAAGGGTGACCGACATGTGTGGTCAGCGAGCAATATTGGCATGGGTTCTAGTTGCGGCGTTCTTCGCGTCTCCACCAGCCTCAGCTCAGGTGCCGGACCTGAAGACGGGCGGTACTGTACCAACATTGGCTCCAGTAGTTCGGCAGGTAACGCCCGCCGTGGTCAACATTTCCGTGCACGGTCGTGTGCGCGAGGACAATCCGCTTTATCGCGATCCTTTCTTCCGCGAATTTTTCGACATTCCCAAGCAGGTCGAGAAAGAGGTCAACTCGACGGGTTCGGGAGTCATCGTCGATGCGATCCGTGGCTATGTGTTGACCAACAATCATGTTGTCGAGGGCGCGTCTTTGGTTCAGATTACAACCAAGGACGGCCACCAGCTTTCTGCGAAAGTAGTCGGACGCGATCCTCCTACCGATGTCGCTGTACTGCAGATCCAGAACCCTGTCGGCCTTCAAGGGCTTCCCTTCGGCGACAGCGACGCGCTTGAAGTGGGAGATTTCGTGCTTGCCATTGGCAATCCCTTTGGTCTCGGCCAGACGGTCACGTCCGGCCTCGTGAGTGCGCTGGGTCGCACAGGCTTGAGTAAAGAAGGCTACGAGGACTTCATCCAGACCGATGCTGCGATCAATCCGGGCAATTCCGGCGGCGCATTAGTCAATCTTCGCGGCGAGTTGGTCGGCATCAACTCGGCTATCATTTCACCTGGCGGCGGCAACGTCGGGATTGGCTTCGCCATTCCCGCGAACATGGCGCGGCTGGTCATGGACCAGATTGTAGACAAGGGACGCGTCGAGCGCGGCCGCATCGGAGTCTCACTGCGCGACCTCCAACCATCGACCAATAAAGGTCGCAATGAAGGTGCGGTCATCGCGGAGGTCTCGCCGGATTCGCCCGCTGAGAAGGCCGGCTTGCGGAAGGGTGATATCGTCATTATGGCGGACGACCGTCCGATCCGCACGGCCTCGCAACTTCGTAACAAGATCGGCCTCGCGCGTGTCGGCCAAGACGTGAAGCTTACGCTGGTGCGCGGCGAAGCCACCAGTTCGGTGATCGTCAGAGTAGCCCCGCCGGCCGTGGGGAGTAGCCCATCCACTCGGTTGCGTTAGATGCAAGACCGTAAGGTTCGGCACCCCACAGCAGAACAATAGGTCGCTATGCGCTCAGTGCAGAATGGCCCGCTTTTATCTCAAACCCTGCGAGAACTTATGATTGGCGTTTGCCTGAAGAAGAACGCTTTTTGTTCCAGGGCAACCACCTGACTGCTCAATGCTGTAAGTCTTATCGCCTCCCAGTGCCTCTACAGCCACGACCGCGCCATTTCGGCTTCGGGCTCGCCGACAAACTGACAAGTTCGCTTTCGCCCGGTCTGTGTGACTGTTGCGCCGAATTTAATAGTTTTACCGGAGCGCTTGGAGACACATCGACGATTTCTGCACGCGCAAGCTTGGCTTCCAAGTCGGCTATGCGGGCCCGTTAAGACCTTGCTCGGTCCTTCACGCCCGCACCTCCTGCCGTTGGAACAGGACGTAGCCGACGACGAACAGCACGATGGTGCCGGCGATGAGGCCGACGGTCTGTGGCCAGGCAATCATGACGCTCTCGCCGAACGGCAGGGGCGAACCCATCACCGCGCCGCGCAGCTGATCGATGAAGACCGGACCCAAGGTCCGCGTGGTCGGCGAGAGCACGGCGATCATGGCTTCGCCAAAGAGGTCGTTGGGCGACACACGCTGCAGCGTGTTGGTCCAGATGGCGGTCTGCGGATCGTTGAGACCGAGCAGCGCATAACGCGGATCGGGCGGCGAGATCGCCTGCGCGATCGCCGGCGCCAGCATCGTATAGAGCACGGTCAGGAATAGCCAGATGCCGAGCGCGACGAGGGCTGCGGTGGCCGGCGAGCGGAACACGATGGACAGCAGCATCGCGAGCGACAGCCAGACCCCAGCATAGAAGATCGCCACGACTAGGAACACCAGCGATCGCGCGATCTCTTCGCCGCCGGGCGGCACGCCGAGGAAGATCAAACCGAGCCCGATCACCAGCAGCCACAGCGCGGCGAGGCTGATGCCGATGGTGGCGAGCGCCGCAAGATATTTTCCCATCAGGAGCGCGTCGCGGTAGATCGGCTGGGCCAGGATGCGCGACAACGTCCGCCGGTTATACTCGCTGTTGACAGCGTCGAAGCCGAGCCCGATCGCCATCAGCGGGATGAGGAAGCCGAGGATCGCCACGAAGGACGGCAGCGGCGCCTGGTCGATGGTGAAGAGGCGCAGCAGCAGGAACGGGTCTTCGGCCGTGTTCTGCCGCAGGCTCGTGATCGCCTCATAGAGCGCGGCGAGCGCCGTGAACAGGATCAGAAGCTCCAGTATCAGCATGCGGACGCTGGAGATGTGATCGGCAAGCTCCTTGACGAAGACCGTGCCGAGGCCCTGGAACGGTGAACCTTCACGCCGCATGACGGACGCCTCCTCCCGCGGCCTGGAAGTAGCGGGCATAGATCGCCTCCAGACTGGGTTCGTCGACCGAAAGCCGCTTGAGCGCGCCATCGACCGAGACCACGGCACGCGCCGCATCCGGCCGCACATCGCGCTCGGCGGTCATGCGGAAGCGATCGGGCGCCAGCGTCTCGACCTGCGTCACGCCGGGAATCATCGACAGGCGCTGGGCGATGCCCGCGCCTTCGGCCTCGACCTCGACCACAAAGCCCGCGCCGAGCACCTTGACCGACAGCTCCGGGACCGATCCCATCAACACGATGCGGCCGGCCTGGAACAGCGCGACGCGGTTGCAGATGCGCTGCACCTGGTCGAGCAGGTGCGAGGACAGCAGCACCGTGATGCCCTCGCCCCGGAGCTCATCGATCAACGCGAGGAACTCCAGGGTCGCCTGCGGATCGAGCCCGGAGGTCGGCTCGTCGAGGATGGCGATCTCGGCGCGCTTGATGATGATCTCGGCGAGGCCAAGCCGCTGCCGCATGCCGCGCGAGAAGGTGGCGACGCGCTTGTTGGCGACGTCACTGAGCCGCACGCGTGCCAGCGCCCCTTCGATCCGCTTCGTGCGCTCGGCC
>CAZQMD010000310.1:0-5885 GCA_964594185.1 uncultured Afipia sp.
CTGCCGCGCCGCCCCAAGATTGAGGGTCTGCGAACGCGACGCCGCCGTCAGCCAAGTACTGACCAGCAACGCCGTTGCGCACGCGGAACGCGGGACGCACCTTGAAAACATGATGAAAACCTGACGAAAGACGGAATCAGAGCGCGATGCGCCCAGCGGTCATTTTCAGGTCAGGAACTTCGGCGGCGGTGGATCGAGACCTCGGACAGTGTCTGTTAAAGGGGCCGTCGACCGGATGAGGACCGCCAGCTTGGGTTCCATCACGGTCATGACCTGCTGCGGGGGCGCTGCGACGGAAACCGCGAAACAGCCATGGCAGTGATGGTCGATGATGACGCCGGTCTCAGGGCCGCTGTCGGACTTGGTGTCGACCATCCAAACCACCGGGGAACCGGTCGGATTGGTCACGTCAAGGTCGAGACAGCGATGCAGCGCACCCGACATCAGATACGTCACGATCAGAAATACGGACACAATCCCGCGCAAAGCAGGGATATGCCTCATTCCAGATCTTGTCCGATCGATCATCAATGACCACGGTCTACGTTTGCGAGTTGATAGGTAGCATGGGCACGCTGCTCAGGTCGACCCGCAACAATGTAACAATCCCAAACATTTGTTGCGGGTTACTCGTAACTTCCGATCGCCCTAGTCTCGGACGGGCACGCGAGCCTGTCCCAAGTCGAGACTCCGCGGCGCAGTTCCCAATTCGGACGGAAAGCAAGGCGCGCCCGCGCCTGGTCCGGATCGCGTGGCTCGAGAAGGCATCGGCGGCATGCCGCACTCGGTCGTCATCGGGGGTACCCTTAGGGCTTCCTGAAAAAAATCACGGCAATCCGTCCGATCCGTACGGAATGCGACGACTGTGTTTTGCCCCCGGCAAACCCAGCTTTTTTCAGGAGCTGGCCCCATGTGCCGTCGACGTGAGACTGAACCGCATTCCTGCTTGAAATCTGTGCTGCGATGTTGAGCACGATGCGTTCTTCGCGGATCGTCGGTCGGTCATAGTCCGCAACGTAGAATACTCCTCCACGGCGCAGGATTCGGAAAGCCTCCTTCGCCAAGGCGATTTTTTCGTCGGGAGTTCGTAGGTGAAAGGACAGTATGCACATCGCGCGGTCGAAGCAGCCGGTGTGAACCGGGAGGGCGGCAATGGAAGGTGCGTCGATGAACGTAACATTCGGAATTTGCTGTTTTTCGATAACGCGTCTTGACTTGCGCACGATCGATGGATCGGGATCCGCTACCACGATGCTGAGCTCGGTGAACCGTTCCGCAAGCGCGATCGCGGTCGCTGCACTTCCCGGTCCGAACGCCAAGAGGCGCTCTCCGAGCTTCGGAGACATCAAGTCGAACAACGGCTCTTGCCATGTCGTGTCGCGCATCATTGCAGCGGCGAAGCGGTAGTAGAGCGGCTTAAGCAACGCCACGACCAATTTCGATAGAAACTTCATGCAGTGTCGCGACCGCGTGGCCAATGGCGGAGCGCGTCCGAAGCCGTCAGAAGCTCCGCGCGCTTGAGGACGCTTTTCAGCTCCTCGAGTTCTGTTAGAAGCCGGCGCGCCTTGCCGCTCGCGTTATTGGCAACATACGCATTCACAGCGTTCATGGAGCCAGACAGTTCTTCTATCTGCCATTGAGCCTTGCTCGAGATCGCGAGGAGGACGACCCGGCGATCGATCGCGCTCGGCTTGCGGCAGATCAGTCCCTTGGACTCAAGCAACTGCGACTGGGCGGTGACGAATGAGGCGTCTACGGAGAGCTTCTCCGACACCACGTTAACCCGGACACCCTCGTCGCCCGCAAGATGCGATATCGCCATGAGAATGTTCCATTGAGACAAAGTGACGCCCACCCGGGTCGCCCAGAACTTCTGCACTTCGCTTAGACAACCGTGAATTTGCTTCACTTCCCAAGACAATCGCTGCAAGAGGTTGTCCGACGCCGAGGTCTGCGGGTCTTCAACTTGCTTGGTTTCCATAGCGCGATCCCTTAATTCCATTCGATGTGCCGCCGAGGGCCCGACAAAACGGAAGGGCCTCATAAGAGCAGTTTCTGAAAAATCCATTGTCGATCAAGATCGCCTGCGCGCTCGCCGTCACAGCAACTCGGTTCGCGAAGGCTTTGCGAGCGACGGCGTCGACATGCTAAAATAGAGGGATGACAGCATCGCGCGCCGTGAAAGCGCGCGAGGGAATTCGACGAAACACGGAGACGGGCGCGCGATGCGTCCGCGTCGTTCGCTTCAGGTCAGAGACTTCGGCGGGGGCGGATCAAGACCGCGAACATTGCCGTACAAAGGAGCCGCCGATTTCGGCAACTCCGCGACCTTCAAACCCGGGGCGAGTTCAGCCTGTTGCGCGGGCGCAGGGACCGACACCGAAAAGCAACCGTGACAGTGGTGATCGGCCACCAAGCCCCGTTCGGACGATTGGGAGCTTTTCCCATCCATCAAGAAGATCGTCGTGGAGGATCCGTAGCGATCGGCGACGTCGACATCAACGAATCCGTGCAGAATGCCGGGCAGGAGGTACGCCATGGTCAGGAGAGCGGACACGACCCCGCGAAACGCAGAAACGCGCTGGGTTCCCGTTATGACCTGACAACCGGACAATGATCACGCTCTTGGTAAAGACGACGTGGCTACCTAACATGAGGGTCACCTTCCGTCGAGCCGCATTATGTCGGAAGCGGCAGAGAGCCTGCGGGCCTAAAGATCTTCGCCGGGGCCAGCTTTCTGAGTTCGTTCTTGTCGTCTTCGCGCAAGAAATTTGGGAGGACCCCAAAGATGCGAAGACGGTAGATTGGGCGTCATTCGCCCATCATCCGCGATTTCGATCAACAGATTAGCCCTCCTCGATCGTCACTCGACATCCACCACGCTCGGGCGTGCCTGAGCACATTGGTGATGTTTCCTGAATGAGCCGATAGACGGTCTGCAACAGTAGGTTGTCGAGAACGTCGAAAGGACCTTCAAGCCGTGATCGAATGCGTAACCTGGGAGCCTGCTGGTCGGTGTCGCGCGACAGCGCCTCGATAGTTCCGGATAGGCCGAGCTCAGCAAGGTAGAGCGGGCTCAATCCCTGCACAATGCGCATGTTCGCCTGCTGAAGCGCCTCCGCCGCCTCGACCACGCCCCCTGGACGGGCGCGCCGGCGCCGCAGCCGTCGCTTGCGGCCTCTTCCGGTATTTCAGCGGCGTTGGTTCGGATGGCGAATAGGAGCGGACCCATCTCGTCGCGCAGTTCGAGTGCAATTCAACGGCACTCGTCGCTTTGCAGCGAGACGAGCCTTCGCAAAAGGTCCGGTTATAGCGGCTGAGATCCTTTAGGGTCGCGGTGGGCGTCGATTCGCGTGCCGCGCCTCCCCCCCGAGCGGTTGCCGGAACCGCTGGCGAGGAGTATCCCCTCCCAGGGGATAGGAGGGTTCGGACCATGAGTAGCAAGGATCACGTCCACGAAAGTCACCCGGAGATCGTCAAAAGGCTGAAGCGGGCCGACGGGCATCTCCAAAAGGTGATCGCGATGCTCGCCGAAGGCCGACCGTGTCTCGACCTGGCGCAGCAGCTCCACGCCGTCGAGAAGGCGATCGCCGAGGCGAAGAAAACCCTGATCCACGATCACGTCGACAACTGCTTGGACGCCGCCGCCAACGGCATATCGGGCAAGTCGACCAAGAGCGTCCTCGCCGAATTCAAGGCGATCTCGCGCTACCTGTAGGAAGGAAAAAGATGATCCCGGGTATACGGACGGCCTGCATGGTCCTCCTCGCGACGATTGCCGCGGCCGGCACCATCGTGCCGACGAGGGCGCAGGTGGATTCCGCGAAGCCGGCGGTCATCGTCATGGACGACGACCGCATCCGGCTGTCAGGAATCGAACTCCGACAGGCGGGACCAGCCTCGATCGCTAAACGGCTGACGGTGCCGGGGACGATCGTCCCAGACGCCGGCCGGGTGGCGCACGTCTCGATCAAGGTGTCCGGAACCGTCGCTGATCTGCGGAAGAACATCGGCGACGACGTTCAGAAGGACGAAGTCCTCGGCGTTCTGGAGAGCCGCGAGGTCGCCGACGCCAAGAGCGAGTATCTCTCCGCCAAACTCTCGAACGAACTGCAGCAAGACCTCACGGCGCGCGACAAGTCGCTGTGGGAAGGCCGCGCCGTTCCCGAGCAGCAGTACATCAAGTCGCGCAACGCGGCGGCGCAGACCGAGATGCGCTTCGGCATCGCTCGTCAGAAGCTGATGGCGCTCGGCATCAGCGATGCGGAGGTCTCCGGGCTGCCGCAGGCGCCTGATGGGACGCTGCGCAGCCAAAACGTCCGCGCCCCTATCTCCGGGCGTATCGTCGAGCGAAAGGTCGAGCTCGGCACCGCGGTCGGACGGGACAGCCTGGAGACCGAGCTCTTCGTCATCGTCGACCTCAGCCGCGTTTGGGTCGACCTGGCGGTCTCGGCGACCGACCTGCCCCTGGTCAGGGAGGGCCAGGATGTGGCCGTGGCCGTGCGTGGGATCACGGAGGCCGGCTCGGGCAAGATCACGTTCGTCAGCCCCCTGCTGGACAAGGATACCCGCACGGCCCGCGTCGTGGTCTCGCTCGACAATGCCGGCGGCCGATGGCGTCCCGGCTCCTTCGTCACGGCCAAGATCGCAGTCGAAAGCCATGATGCGGCGGTCACCATCCCCTTTGCCGCCCTCCAGACCCTTGACGGTCGCAAAACCGTTTTCGTCCGGACCAAGGAAGGTTTCGAAACCCGCAACGTCGTGCTCGGCGGACGAGACGGACCGGTCGTCGAGGTGGTCTCTGGTTTGGCCGCCGGCGAGACCGTCGCCGCCTCGAACACGTTCCCGCTCAAGGCGGAGGTATCCAAGCCCCGCGACGGGGACTGAGCGATGATCGAACACATCGTAGAATTCTCAGTCCGCCGGAGATGGCTGGTCGTGTTGATCGCCTTGGCCGCGGCTGCGTCCGGCTTCTGGTCACTGACAAAGCTCCCGATCGACGCCGTGCCCGACGTTACGAACGTCCAGGTACAGGTCAACGCCGTGGCCCCGGCCATGACGCCGGTCGAGATCGAGAAGCAGGTCACCGTCACGCTGGAGACGGCGCTCGCCGGCATGCCCGGTCTGGAATCGACGCGCTCTTTCTCGCGCAACGGCTTCGCGCAGATCACCGCCGTCTTCGCCGACCGGACCAACATCTATTTCGCGCGGCAACTCGTCGCCGAGCGTATCAGCGAAGCCAAGACCGATATGCCCCCAGGTGTCGACATCCGGATGGGACCGGTCTCGACGGGCCTCGGCGAGATCTACTGGTGGGCCGTGGAATACGAAAAGCCTGGCGCGTCCGTACCTGTCCGCGATGGAAAGCCCGGCTGGCAGACCGATGGCAGTTACCTCACTCCGGAGGGCGAGCGGCTGACCGATGACTTCCAGCGCACCGTCTACCTTCGGACCGTGCAGGACTGGATCGTCCGGCGGCAGATGAAGACAGTACCCGGCTTCGCCGGCGCCGATGCCATCGGCGGCTTCGTCAAACAGTACCAGGTGCAGCCTGATCCGGCGAAGCTCGTCGGCTACGGGTTGTCCTTGAAGCAGATCGTCGAAGCGATCGAGGCCAACAACGCCAGCCGCGGCGCGAACTACATCGAGCAGAACGGCGAAGGGTACGTCGTGCGCGCCGCGGGCCGCGTCGAGAACCTGGAAGACATCGAAAACATCGTCGTCGCGACGCGTGGCGGCGTGCCGGTCCGCGTCAGGGACGTCGCCGAGGTCGCAATCGGAAAGGAGCTCCGGACCGGCAGCGCGAGCGTCGGCGGGCGCGGGGTCGGGCTCGGCACCGCGCTGATGCTGATCGGTGGCAACAGCCGGGCCGTGGCAGACGCGGC
>CAZQMD010000311.1:0-5865 GCA_964594185.1 uncultured Afipia sp.
GTCCTCGACGCACAAACTGCTGCCCCGCCAACGTCAGGCAGACGCCGCCGTTGTGCCTCTGAAATAGGGAAGCGCCGAGTTCGTCTTCGAGATCGCGAACGCGACGGCTGATCGCCGATTCCTGTATTCCCAAGGCCAAGGCCGCCTTTCGGAAGCTGCCATATTCGGCCGCCGCAAGAAAATACCGGATCTGGCGGAATTCAAGCATCGGTCAATTGCGACCGAGATCTATTCGAAATGATTCCTGGCCTCGCGACGGTCCATCGTCCGCTCGTTGCGAGCATCGCTCTGTAAGCACCATCTACCACGACCATCGCGCCCCGACCGCAGCTAAGGCAAGACCTCCCGATTCTCACCCTAGAATAGACGGCTACAGACGCTCATTGGCCGATGATCTTATATAGATTCGATATACCAACGTATCTTCGAAATATACCGTGTTCTGAAAGGGGGGGGGGTGGCACGCCCGCGCAGATCGCGCACCAGTTCGCGGTGCAGGGGCTCTCCTCTCAGTCGAGATTCAAACGCTCAAACTGTCCGACATTCTAACAAGGTCAATAATCGTCTTGGCCTGCATCTTCTGCATGAGATGGCTACGGCGAACCTTCACCGTGATCTCGCTAACATTCAGGTCGGCGGCGATTTGTTTATTGAGGAGGCCCTTTACAACGAGCTTGAAAACGTCTCGTTCGCCGGGCGTCAATGTCTCCCAACGCGCATTCAAATCCAGCGAACGCGCTTCGCTCTCGCGCCTTCGCCGGTCTTTTTCGATCGCTTGTTGGATAGCATCCAGCAGGTCTTGGTCGCGAAACGGCTTGGTCAAGAACTCGAAGGCGCCATTCTTGATGGCGTTCACGCCCATCGTGATGTCCCCATGTCCCGTGATGAATATCGTCGGCAGATGAATGCCGTATTCAGGCATTTGCCGATGAAAATCGATCCCGCTTTGTCCGGGCATTCTCACATCGAGCAGCAGGCAGCCGGGCGCGTCCGGCATGGAGCTTTCCAGAAATTCGGCAACCGAGCTATACGAGCGCACCTGTAGCCCAACGGATGCGAGCAAATCTTCGAGCGCGGCGCGAACGGACCGATCGTCATCGATGACATAGACGATGGGCTGCGGCCGCGAATCCGCCGTCGGTTCATTTTTCATCAGGCTGCCTCCATGTGGCGCGGCAGGCGCACCTCAAATACGGTCCCGCCTCCAGGGACTGGAGCCGCGGAAATCTGTCCGCCATTCGCTTCAACGATCGTCTGACTGATGGTAAGGCCAAGACCCATGCCTCCCTCTTTCGTCGTCCAGAAGGCGTCAAAGAGGTGCTCACGAGCTCCCGGCGCCAGACCGGTGCCGGAATCGGCCACCGCGAGAACGATCGCATCCCGTCCATCCTGCGAGGCGGCAATTCGCAGACGACGCTCGGGCAATGCGCGGTCCGACATCGCCTCGGTCGCATTGAGGACGAGATTGCTGATGACCTGCTGGATCTGGACCCGATCGGCAAAAACGCGAGGTAGGCCGTCATGCAGGTCCAGTTGCAAGGCGACGCCGCCACGCTCGATCTCGCCGCGCGACAAGGTCGCGATTTCCATGACAGCTTCCCTGAGGTCGAATGGTTGTCGGCGCGGCGCCTCGCCCTTCGAAAGGGCGCGAATGCGCGCGATGACCTGGCTTGCCCGGTTGGCATCGCTGACGATGCGGTCGAGCGCGAGGCGGGCCTTGTCGAGATTTGGCGGCTCCTGGGCAAGCCATCGGGTGCACGCGCCGCCGCTGGCGACGACGGCAGCCAGGGGCTGGTTGACTTCGTGCGCGATCGACGCCGACAGTTGACCGAGCGTCGTGACCCGCGCAATTCGCAAAAGCCGATCGCGCGCCTCCAGCGCCTCGGCCTTCGCAGCCACCATCCTTA
Source organism: uncultured Afipia sp. (assembly GCA_964594185.1). Classification (GTDB taxonomy): domain Bacteria; phylum Pseudomonadota; class Alphaproteobacteria; order Rhizobiales; family Xanthobacteraceae; genus Afipia. The sequence continues at coordinate 1,908 of CAZQMD010000311.1, forward strand.
AACTGAGATAGGTTGTAACGCCGATCGCAACGATACTAATCCCGGTATTGACGATGCCGACCTCATACGCACCGGAGTGGGTCAAGAAAAAACTGATCAGGGTCAGCGCGACACAAATGCAAGCGAGGGCCACTACAGCCGTGCCAGACAAGATGCGTGTCGCAACGAGAATGACCGCTGTGTAGAATACGGCCGCTGCGATGGCGTAGTCCGTGACCGTATCGGCGATAAAAATGCCGGCCATCGCAACGCCCATCGCGATCAACGTCAGCGCCGATCCGGGACGTATATCATTGGCGATCTTGAGCATTGTTCACCTTCTCGATCAACTTACCTACTTTCAATATTCTTCCCTGGAGAATCTACTCCGCCGTGTACCTAGATAACTATTGCTTCTCGGTCACTCGCCTGGCTCGAACCGCCACCGAGCAGATGTTACCAGCGGCTCCAGACTGAGACGACCGATAATCTGTTCCAAAAGGCGATCCTGCCGAGTGTCGGCTCGCACTGTCGCGCTCACCTGGACTCGGTTTGTGTCCTCGATATTCGTGCTTTCGAGGTCGCGGATGTGCAGCGCACCGGCGAGATCGCGAAGAAGAAGCGCCCGAACATGCGCCTCAGCCTCTCCATGGCAGATGATGCTGATCGCATATGCGCTGTCCAACGGGCTTGCGGCGAATGACTGGCGCTCAACGAGGCGCACGAGCGGGCGCAGAACTGCGTTGACGGCGATGACGAACGTCGTCGCAATCAATGCATGAAAGAAAAATCCGGCCCCACACAGCGCGCCGATCGCGGCGGAGCACCACAGCGTCGCGGCGGTGTTGAGCCCGCGCACATTCAACCCTTCCTTGAAGATGATGCCGGCGCCCATAAAGCCGATGCCGGAAACAATCTGGGCCGCAACGCGCGTCGGGCTCGCCTCGCCGGGGAACAGCCCGGCAAAGAGGACGAAGATGGCCGCGCCGAGCGCGACGAGGGTATTGGTTCGCAGCCCGGCCAGGCGCTGGCGCCATTGCCGTTCGAAGCCGATCAAGCCGCCAAGAAGGAATGCGCCCCCGAGCGTGAGTGCGGTGTGGCCAAGGCTTTGCCAATCCATCTGAATGTGTTCCCATCTCGTTGCGTCGGTCGCGCCCTCCCGAGGCGCAAGCCCGCGCTATTGCTGGAATTGCCACTCCACTCGCTGTCAGAATTCGGCGTGGGCGCGAAGCGACAGAATCGAGGCTGGTCCGCGGTCGGCGTTGTAGGCGGGGTTTGCAACAAACTGATAGTCGAAGGTGACGGCGCTCCAATCGTTGAACCGCAGGGCGTAGTATGCCTCGACGATCGACTCGTGACCGTAACGCAGCCGCCCGTCACCGATCAGCAATCCCGTGCCTCCCGCAGCGAGGAAATCACGATGTGCGCGTGACAGGCCGTTGACCGCAGCCCCGAGCCCAATGGTGTCCGAGGGCCGTCCCCATGCGGTGCCCTTCAGGGCGAAACCGCCGGAAATGCTGCGGTCGATATCCGTGAAGGATAGAATTTCGGTTCGACCGTCGTTCCAGCTTGCACGGGCGAAAAGCCCGAGGTCAGCCGTCAAAGCCTGTTCGATGTTCCCGTAAAAGCCATACTTATTCTGATTGCGGCGCAGGGCCGTCATCGCATCGTTGATATCTGTTTGAGGGCTCGCTTGCGCGAGGTTGATAGCGTCGCGATACGCGCCGGTGTAACCACGGTTGATGAAAGCGCCGATCCGAACCTTACCCGGCTGCCCGAACAGGCTGTGCCGTTCCTCGAACTCGACGGCGCCACCGCCGCCCCCATTGAAGACCAAAACATCACTGTTCGGCTCCCTGGGCACTTGGAAGGCCCCGGCTCGCACAGCCCAATCCTTACGATTCAGCTCGATGACCGCACCGCGCGTCATGCCGGGAAGGTCGGCGGGGAAGTCATAGGCCCCCGACGACCAGATTGCCCAATTCATGAAATCCGCGCGCGGATCCTTGGCATAGGCATTCGCGTCGAAGAAATCGCCAACCGCGAAACGACCAACCGTGACAGTGACGCGATCGATATCGCGTCGCCCCGCCAGTTGCAGGGGGCCGTCTGCGACATCCTCCTGCTCGCCACCAAGACCGAATGTCTGCTGAAGATAGTAGCGCTGTGGCCGAAATTTCGGAAATTCAGCGCCGCCTTTTTGCGCTTCTCCATTTGGAAAGCCTGCGAGTCCGAGCGTCCCGTTCAGCCCGAAGCCTTGGGCTAGCTCGGGATTGAAATAGAACGCACCACCGTCCCAAAGCCTCACGCCAAGAAATGCGTCCGCGGTCCACGTCTCACGAACTTGCCCACCACCGGGCAGGCTGGCGCTGGAAGCGTAGGGGGAACGAATCGCGGGATAGCCTTGGGCGATGAATGTGGTCTGGCCATGAATATTCCAGTCCGGCGACATTTCGACAGTTGCCGGTGGTCTTGGGAGTGTCGAGGCCACATCGCCCAGTCGGTAGTTCAGGCCAAGCGTGAACCTCTGGGTTCGGGGGCGGACGGACACATCGCGCAGTCCGGCACCATCGAGTCGATAGGTCGAGGAAGCCAGATCGAGGTAGTCGTACTGGACGCGTGCCGTCCATGGTCCGCCCAAGGCCATTTCGACACCTGCGCCTGCCGTCCACCCAGCGTGCCAGCGCCCCAGTTTTGACAAAACGCTGCCGTCATCGCCATTGATGTCGACGTTCGTTCGTGTCCAAGCGAGGCCTCCCGTTGCATAGGGGAGGAATGGGCCAAAAGCATAGCCGATCCTGCCACGCACCGTCCCCACGACATCCAGGGATGTGTTGAAGGGAGCCGGTATCCGTCGCGTCTCATCGGGCGGGCTCACAAAAGTGACATCGGCTTCCGCGCCGAGCACCCAACGATCGCTGGCCTGAAAGTTGTAGCCTCCCTGAAAGCCGCCGATCATTCCTGTCACCGTAGGCGGCAGGCCAACGGACTGATTCAAGACGGGGTTCGTTCCCGGGCCAAGGCTGCCAGCCCCGAAACCGGTGTGTCCGCCAAAATAGACGCCCGACCAGTCGGGCCCGCCCGATTCCACCTTATTGTCACGCGAGGCCCCCGGTGCCTTCGTTGGCATCGCCAGGATGGGTTGCGGTCCACTAGTGTTGAGCCGTGCCGCATCCGGATGGCCGGGAGTCGTTTGAAGTTCTTGCGCGTGCGCTTTGGTTACCTGAAGAACCGCTACAAGACCGAGCGCCAGCAAGTAGAAAGCGATCACCATCAGTCGGCAAAAAAGAACCCGACGACGCCTGAAAACCTTCAGTCCGGTGGTGATAGTGAAATTGGGAAGTCCGTGGGTCGTAAAATAAGTCATGGGCTACTCCTGGCGTCGGGTTGCGAGAGCGCCCGGCGCCAATAGCCGCGAGCTGCCCTCCTAGTTTTCTCGTGAATTCAAGCGGCGCGAGTTGTTGGTCGCGCCGCGACTAGATGGGTCGTCCATTTGAAGCTCCTTGCTGATCGAAGTCCGGTTCAGGTCCGGGCCTCGTGCTTTGGTTCCATGCAAGCGATCGTTTTGCGCTTGTGTGGCTCACCAGCGGCAACGCCGCATTCGCGATATCGCCGCTCTGTTCAACCGTGCGCCGCAACGCAGCAGGAATCTGAGCTTGAAACCGTCCAGCAGACGGCGACGAGCAAGGTGAACGGCCGCATGCGTCACGAACATCGCCAAAACCGCCAAAGCCCAACACAAACGTCTGTCCAACCGATTCCGAAGCGACGACCTGGCATCGCCCGGCTCGCGATTGTGGGGCGGACGCGGCGCCTGTCGCCTCGGCGGTGGCGGCCCTTGTCGCGGGCAGTCTCCAGCCTGCGGCGGCGCAAATCTCAGGATCAACGGTGATGTGGACATGATCAGGACCTCTCATGCGCTTGGCCGTCAGAACCATTGTCCGAACCGACGGATGTAGACGGTCTTCATCAGTTGAGC
>CAZQMD010000312.1:0-5824 GCA_964594185.1 uncultured Afipia sp.
CAGACGGCCATCATCATGCTGATCGCCGCCGCGGTGGGCGGCGCCAGCCTGTGGCAGCAGATGCAGGACCCCGACTGGACCACCGAATTCGACCTCGCGGGGCGCACCGTCACCCCCACCGCAACCGGCTTCAGGGATCGCCAGCTCGGCCCGGTGTCCTTCGATCAGGTCGCGAGCCTGGATACCACCGCCGGCTCGATCGGCCGCTCGCGCGCCGCCGTCGCCACGCTGAGCCTGGTCGACGGATCACGCTGGGAGCTCGGCAAGGAGAGCGTGTTCGTCCGACGCATTTCGACCAGTGTCATCCCGTCGCTGCTCGCCGATATCCGCGCTGCGACGGGGCTGCCGGGAACGGATGATCCGAACTAATCGCAGCGGCGATGCCCCGGCGGAATCCGCGAATTTCGTGCACTGTCACCGTAATTCTCAAAATGACAGGGGCGACGCGGACAATACGCAAAACTCGTATTCCCGCGTGTTGCGAATGGGAGACATTCTTTCAAAATCATCGAATATGGCACAGATTTGCTCAAATAATGAGCAAATACCTATTCGTAGCCCAATTTCTGCCTACGTTGTGCGTTGTGCGCCCCCAAATCTATGTGACATATTAGTGGTTAGGGAACAGAGCTGGGTAGTCCTGAGGTCAGGGAAAGCGAAATTAACCCTTGAAGGCCTCTAGTTACAGGCGATAGGGCCGCTTTTCGAAGCTCTGTTAACCGTTGGGGGCTTATGGTGAAAGAAGCCACTAGCTAACGATTCAAACGCAATAACAACTCTAAATAGCAGCTTTTGGCATTTGTCTGCCAAGGCGTCGGTAGTGCTTCGTCCGTGGCCGGGGATCTACGGATGAGGCTGAAATGCCACAAATTGCCAAGAATCGGCTCAGTCGCGCTTCCTAGAGCTGAATAACGCTTTCGACCCGACAGAAGTCGTGTCCTATTCAACGTTAAAGGCTGGGTGAGGAAACAGCGCTCCTCAACTAGGCCTAGAGGACGGGCCCCATGGGCAAGTTCGATCTCAAAGTTGACACTGAGGAAGGCTCCAAGTGGCCCTTGGTTCTGGGAGCGGTAGTTGTTGCTGCCCTGGTTGCCACCGTTTTCGCATATCCAGAGAAAGTCGGATCTCTCTTCGAAAAAGTGGCCGAGTGGCTGCCCACTAAATCTCACAAGGAACAGGTCGCAAGTGAGCAGGGTAGTTCGCATGCTGCCTGCATTGGTGTGGTTGTGTGGAACTGCAAAGCAGACCACAGCGTCACTCAAAACAATAAGCCCCAGAAAGAGCCCGAAGCGCCTGTTGATGTGAAAACAAAGGTACCGTCAGCGCAAGCTGCTGTGCCGATGGTCGCACGTAGCGACATCGATATCGGTGCTCGAAAGGAAAAGGCAGAAGAGAAGTCAAAAAAGAAAGTGCCGGCCAACGCGATCGCGAGGGCCGCGACGCCCACTTACCAGTCGATTGGTCCCAACGACGACCTGAGCTTGCTCGGCATGGATCGATTTAAGCCGACTCTTGGGCTCTGCGCTTTCAAGATGTATCTGCCTTGCTATATGCCGCGGGGCTTTGGTGCGGAAACAATTGTCCGCGAGAAGGATTAGTCGGCACGCCCAACCGCACATCAATCGCGCTATTGTGGCGCCCAATAAGCCACGTTTACGGTGACAGAGCTCGTAGGATGGGTTGAGCCCTTGCGAAACCCATCGCTTCTCTATCCCCGTTCTCCGTATTCGTGACCGTCATCCGACTGATCGCCGGCCCAATCGGCCGGGTAATTTCCGAGCTCGACGTGGCGATGAAGCGAGGAGGGCGCCCAGTCACGCACCCGGTTGACGAGCCCGTGCTTGACCGGATTGATATGAACGTAGTCGAGATGCTGCGCGAAATCGACGTCGTCGCGAATGGTGTGCTCCCAATATCTGCGTTGCCAGATGCCCCGCTCACCTTTGGCCGAGCGGCTTTTGGATATCCTCTCGTTGCGCGCCAGGCCGCGCGAAAAGGTGGATTTGATCAGCCGCCAGCGCATCGCAAAATCGGCATCACCGTTCGGTAACGTCCACACGGTGTGAAGGTGGTCAGGCAGAACCACGATGGCATCTATCGTGAACGGATGGCGCTGGCGCGTTTCGCGAAACGCCGCGCGCAATACCTCAATGTGATCTGTCAACAACGCCAGCTTCCGCTCCGTCAGGTTGACGGTGAAGAAGAAACATCCACCCGGAACGAAGTTGCGGCGGTACGCGGTCATGACGCGATCTTATCACGAAACAGGCGCGATGGGTTTCGCAAGGGCTCAACCCATCCTACGGGCTGCCAGCGCATTGCAAAATCGGCATCACCTTCCGGTAACGTCCACACCGCGTGAAGGTGGTCGGGCAGCACCACGATGGCATCGATCGTGAACGGATGGCGTCGGTGCGTTCGCGGAACGCCGTGCGCAACAGCCCGACATGATCCGTCAGCAATGCCAGCTTCCGCTCCGGCGGGCTGCCACAAGAAAGATGCTGGCTTGTCTTTCAACCCATTCTTTGCGGAGTGGTCGACCGCTGCGAAGCAGATGATGTAATCAGAATTGGTGGAATCCGTGGGGCGCGCACAAAACTGAAAGATCACATCATCTCTTTTGGTACTGAAAGAATAGCCTTGACAGCTTGTCTCGTCGCTTCCAATTCTCTTCGTCGTAGGACAGGCTAAGAAATTCAAAAAGCTCGCCCTTATCGACAAAGTTAGCGCCATCCTCGATGCAGAAGAATAGAATCCGACTTACGAGCATCTCGGCGTGAATGAGCACTGCGTCCGATTCGTCAGACTCTAAACTTTGCGCTGCGTGAACGGATTGATTTCTCCTATGACGAATGTGGTTCGCGATTAGCCTGGCGTGATCGCGGTCTCTAAAGAGACGTTCAATACGATCAATCGTGATGTCGTATCTTTCATTCTGAGTACCAGTTAAGAATTCCAGCGCGCCCCACATCTCAAGCAACGCGCTATCTGACTCGTGATGGTCCAGTGCTCGACAGTATCGAAGCAGGCCGGAACAAATATGATCCCGAAGTGGATTCTTTTGAATCTTTCCCCACCACCCTAGAATGCTCTTACGGTAGTTGTCCGGATCTTTGAATTTGACGGATTGATGGTCGTGCTGCCAGCGCGGCTCATACCAGAACATTTCCGACGCGAGGCTCCCGTCGGGCAGATGGACCGTTTGGAAAGCCCCGCGACGGAATTTATTCACGGCATGTGGCGTAGTAAGAACTGCGAACGGATTTATCGATCGGCTCGAGTTGACAAGAAGATTAAGTAGTCCGCGCAGCGCATCTAAGGCATCCGTTGCCTTCTCTTGTGCGTCCTGAGGGTTGAGCGCGGATACGTGCGCGATCACGGTAGTTAATCCACCGTTTTCAGTCGGAACCTTTCGCGATTTCAGCAGTGAGGACATGCTATCTCGCGCCCTCAATGCTTTGCGGACAAAAGACCCGTTTTCACTCGGTTGCCACTGTATTCGTATGTCCCCGGTCTTAAGCCAATTCACAGGCTTGGGTCCGGTATATGTGAGCGTTGAGTACACGACGAACTCTGTCTTCGGAAGTACAGAAAGATGCTCATAAGCTTTGTCGCATCGTTCCAGAAACGCGGCTGGACTATTCAGGGTTAGATTTGCGTCCGAAAGAGCGGCTTCGATACATCGCGCTCCTAGATTGCCCACGCGGCTGTGGGCTTTGATGGCAGACTTGATAACAGGCAGCCAAAATGCATGCGCGCTTGCATCGAAAGAGCTGCGCCCGTTTGCAACCGATCTTGCTGAAGCCAATTCGCTTAAGATGAGCTGACTGTTAAACTTCTCTCTCCACTCAAAGTGGATGGCAGGCTTGGACCCCTTATTTGCTTCCCTCTTCAAATCCATCATCCTCTTAAACGTTTCAGCCAACCGAGAGTCTCTCGTCGACGGAATGCCCTTAAGCTATTAAGTGCGTGGATATTAGCTGATCAGCGGGCGGATTCGAGCCGTCGGCCTCTTAGTCCCTGGTTGAACCTGACTGTTCCGCCAAGTATCAAAAGTGACGGCGTCTTGACGGATCAAAATTTCTTATACGTGACGTCGTCATAGATGTTTGATTTGTCGTTATTGCAGTGTAGGCAAGCCAACACGCGATTATCTGCTGAATAGGCTCCCTTTCCGTCTCTTCGTTCAATTTCAAAGTTCGGTCCGCGGGCGTTCGGTGCCTTGCCGCTTCGACCCGACATCAAGCGGCGATCAACTAGTTCGTAGGATGGGCGAAGCCCATCGCTTCTCTAGCTCCGTTCTTCTCAATCGTGGCTATCATCCGACAGCAAGTGACGATGAGGCGCGGTTGGCGCTCGGTCGGCCAGCCTTACGGACTCTTCGAGAGACACGTGGATGGGTTTCGCAAGGGCTCAACCATCCTACGGTCTATCCAGCTTTCGCACCGAAGAGGAAACGCACACCAGTCTCTCGGTGGCCAAGAAAGTAGGCGTAGGCACCAGATGGAATATCAATTCCGTTCGCCAGAGTTTGGGTTCTAGCCCTACACACTGAGCTTGCAATCAATTGCGGAAGAGCCCCTTCCGACTCGCCGTGCATAACTAACTGAACCCAGCGATTTCCTGCGAGCGACCACACGGCCAGAACGAATGACGGCTCGGTCTCATGCTGCACAGGGGTGGCCGTCTGCGTCACAAAGAGCGTGGCTACGGTGACTTTCCCGGCAGGTGCGGCCTCTACGAAGATAACGTCTCTCCAGTCGTCAGCCTGCCTCTGGTTCGGATGAACTGCCAATTCCGTGGTCGCGAAAAATAAATGGAATGCGGCAAGTGGTGACGCCGAAATCTCTTGAGGAGCGTCCCATACTTCCCAAGCGCGGTTTTGTTTTTCCGTTATCAGATCGGGCTGTTTGGCTACGGCCTCGCTTGTGAAGCCCATTCGCCACCTTCCAGACCCGTGAAGGCTCACCTTTGTTTCTCGGAAGTTATCCCTGCAGGCGATGTACAAGTCTTGCTTTTGCCTCCAAACTCGCCATGAGTTTGAACTGAGACCTGAGGGATCGCCAATTGCAAACCTAGCGGGCTTGTTTCGCAGCGGCAGACGGCCAAGTTGCTCTAGTATACCGGGAGCAATCATGGGGACTGAGACCAAGCGGCGGCTCCTGCGACTAGTCTTCAGGTCCAAGAATTTGCTCGATGTGCTGCAGCGTTTTCGTAACCCTGTCTTCGGCAGCAAGCTCTTTGCGCGCCTTAATTTCGTAATGCAACCAGACGACAAACACTCCAGCAGCGATCAGTAGAACGCCTAAACCCTCGGGGGACTGCGCTACAGCGATCAGGAACCAACCTGCTCCGATCACCGCCAAAAGGATGAGTCCTATCCCTAGCACCAACATCGCGCCCCTTATCAGAAGGGGAAGCAGTGCAAGGAAAAGGATGGCGAGGACAATCCCACCAGCTATCTGGATCATCATTGTCTCGCCTCTTACGCCTTGATGAGGGGTGTCGGATTGAACGGGACAATAGCTGCGATTGGTCGTCCCCTGGCGACCTCTTTGACGTTGGGGTTCTTCTTGAAGAACTACGGACTCTCTACTTCATATCATACTCTCGCTCAGCTAGCTGGCAATGTTCGTCGCCACAATTCCAGTTGTGGTAATCGCGCCCGGTAGCCGAGCCCCGGAATGACGGGGAGTTCGGCCCTTCCCCCTTCACACCCGCCCCGATTCATGCCACCTCCGCCCCATCCAAACCCCTCATTCCGAGCCCCTGATGCACATTCTCCTCCTCGGTTCCGGCGGCCGTGAACATGCCCTGGCATGGA
>CAZQMD010000313.1:0-5809 GCA_964594185.1 uncultured Afipia sp.
TTTCCGGGACGTTCTCGGACGCCCCCGGAAGAACAAATGGTGCCCAGAAGAGGACCCGCATCGAATAATTTTTTCTGTGTTATAACAGCAACATAGACGATGTGGTTTTTGCGAAGGCCCGCACAAAAGCCCGCATTTCGGTGTGGTTTAGAGGTTCGAGTCTTTTGCTAGGACTCGAATCTTCAAAAAATGGCGGATTTCCGCCATTTTTGCACCGTGAACAAAAGCAGAAAATCTAGCCTTGTAGGGACCGAAAGGCCCGCAGAAAACCGTTCATGAAGCGTTCCAACTTGGCCCGCGTACTCTCAGGCGATCTCGTCCAACACGCGATTGGAATGGATAGTCTGGCGGCTGTGATCGGCAGGCCTGGCCCAATTACCTACGCCGGGGTGAGAGCCCCAGAAAACGATGCGGGGTCCAGGCCTGCCCCTCCGTCAGGAGGAACTTGTCATGTGCGAGCCGGGTCAAAGGAGGATCCAGACTTCCACATGTGAAGCATGACGACCGCCAGCTTTCGAGCCACAGCAACCCTGGCTTTCGACAAGCCTACTTTCTTCCTCAGTGTCAGCCCCCATGCCTGCAGTGCGCTTTCCGTCTTTGTCGAGCACAGCAAGACGGTGGCAGCCGAAACCAGGTGAGTCCGCGTGAGCTTGCTACCGAACCTGCTGATCCGGCCGACCCGGGCGAGAACGCCCGACTGATGGATTGTTGGGGTCAATCCGAAATAGGGGCCAACATCGCGGGTTCGCTGAAAGCGCGACGGATCGCCGATGGCGCTGTAAAAGGACAAGGCGGTGATTGGACCGACGCCAGGGACGGTCATGAGGTTTGAACAAACCGGATGAGCAAGAGCTGCCGCACGGAGCCGCTTGTCCATTCCTGCAATATGCGAACGAAGGTTTTCCGCAATCGAAATGAGCGGCCGGACGTCGGCATCGACATCGAGCCCGTCCGCCCGCAGAATTTCCAGCTGATCTTCGATGCCGCTCGCGAGCCTGCCAACCCCGCTGCTCGTCTTCAGCTTTCCTCCGTGCAAACGGACGATGGACTGAACCAGGGCGTCGATCTTCATGCGCTGCTGAATGAGGTTCTTGCGGACATTGAGGAGGCTGCGCAAGTTCTGACAGTCGAGTGGCTTTACGAAGACCTCTGCCCCGATGGTGCGTCCGACGCGGCCGAGCTCCGCAAGCCCTCTCGCATCGTTGGAGTCAGTCTTCTGCCGCCGGATAGCGAGGAACTTGGAGGCACGACGAACCTCAGCGACATAGACGGGAAAGCCCTGAGCCTGGAGTTCACGCACCATGTGAGTGCCTACGCCCGCTTCGATGGTGATGCGCTGCACCGCTTCGACACCAAATGGGCGCAGGATATCCTTTATCTGGCCAGCATGCGTTTCTCGTTTTCCTTCGAACAGGATTTCACCGAATTCGTCGATGAGGCACACTGCTGTTTCCGCAACTCCGGTATCCAAACCAACCCAGTACCTCCGACCTGCCAACACTATCCTCCATGAAAACATAGCATTTTGGCGCGGCGTCATTTAATCTCGCGGCAGGAGCCCTGCAAACTTCCGACGTCCGCAAACCAATGTGAGGGTAGCAATCGGAAATGGATTCGCCGAATGGGATTGCTCCTTCGAATTACGAAACATGTTCTAGGAAATCGTAGGAATGGCCAAGCTCGATCCTCGCCGCGCGCTCGACGAGCTAATCAAGGAACGGGGCGAATCTTATTCGTCAGTCTCGCGCCTGCTGAGCCGGAATGCGGCCTACATCCAACAGTTCATCAAGCGGGGTAGCCCGGCGCATCTCGACGACAGCGACATCGCGCAGCTGTCGGTTCATTTTGGCGTCCCCGCCGCTGTCTTTGGCGGAGACGAGGTTCCGGAAAGCGCGGGGCTATCGACGATTGCGATCCCGGTTCTTGGCGCCACCGATGCTGACGATAGCCTTGGGCGTGTCCGTCTGGTCGACGAGGCATGGCTGCGCAGTCTCAGTCACAAGCCGACGGGAGTTTCGATCGTCAGAATCGAAGGCGACGCGATGTATCCGACATTGCGGGATGGCGATGAGGTGCTGATTCAGCGCTATCTCGCCAACGAAAATCCTCGCGACGGACTCTACGTCATCCGAGCCGATACCGGATTGCTGGTACGAAGGATCGCGCTCGAACCGGCGCGAAACCGCATCGCCGTACTGACTGACAATCCAAACTATCCCAACTGGGATGGACTAATCAGAAACGCGATACAGATCGTAGGGCGCGTCATCTGGATCGGCATGCAGCTAGCGTGAATCCGCCGGCTCGAGCGTTGCCCCGTCAGAGCGAGGCGCACGACCGCTCAATCCTCGGCGCCGGTTGACCACTTGAGGCGGATCTTCAGGCCATTCAAATGGGTCCAAGGCAAGATGCCGCTGTGTTGAAGCATGCCGACGACAATGCCTGGCGCGATACCCTGGCTGTCAGCAAAGTCGAGAACCGCCCGTTCGCTGCGCGGTTCGGTTGCGACGAACTGTCTCCACGCGGAAGTCGGAACGAGAGTGTTGCAGGCCCATGCATCGGCCTCCTTTTCCTCGTCGGTGCCATCGCGCGACTTGTCATCGACGAAAACGTTCTTCTTGCTGTGGAGCAGAATGTGCGCGGCTTCGTGAAAGAAGCTGAACCACAAATGGTCGTCTGATTTATGGCGTGCACTGAGCTGGATCACGGGCTTACGAGGCGAAATCCACCATGCGGCGCCACTAAGCGCGGTCTTTGCAAGCGGCGGCACTAAAGCGACTGCGACACCGGCCTCGTTGCAGAGCGCGCGCACAAGGGGAACGGCTCGCTCGACGGGTTCACGCGTGAGGGCACGGATCTGCTTCAACGCCAGCTTGAACTGCGTTTCGCTATAATCTGCACACTCCTGCTGCTCCGCATCGAGTTCGCCGAGACGCAGCCAGGTCGCGAGCGCAACTTCATTGCTTTTGAACGACGGTGAGTGCCGATAGGCAACCTTCGCCAAGCCGTACTGGCTATTCCAAGCGTCGAGCGATCCTACGCCGAAGAACGCAAGCAGCTTCGAGACCGCGTCGACGGGATTGACGGGCTTTGGGAAGCAGCGGCGCTTTACCAAGTCATTGATGGGGAATGTCTTCGACCAGGCGATAGCGTCCTTTGCCCGTGCTGCGTCAGCCTCACGGGCTCGATGGAGCTGGTAACCGGACTCGATCGAGAGCCACAGATCGGCGTCAACTCCGAGAACCTTCTCGAACTGGATTGCAGTTTCCGGTTCAAGTGGTGCCTTGCCGGCAATAATCTCGCTGATGAGCTTGGCCGAGCGCCCGCATCGCCGAGCGAACTCAGCTTGTGACATGCCATGGACTTCCAGGCGTTCTTCGAGGATCCAGCCGGGTGGAACGGCATAGTCCGGTCGGAACTGATTGGCTGCGGTCGCCATCGTTGCATTCTCCATCAGTGATAATCGACCACTTCGATGATCGTTATCGCTGTCACCTTGGTTAGATCGATTCCCCCGTCTTCGTTGCGAGGGATTGGATCATGGTTCACTTCAAAAATCAGTCGCTTGGGATGAACCAAGTCGACTGCAAACTGCTCGTCCCGGTGCTCGGTCAGCTGATGCCTTCGTTCGGGAGGCGTAACCGGCACCAGACTCAGGTCGCGCGAAGCACGAAGCACCGTCATGCGCTTCATGATCGCCTTGGCCATGGGTGTCCCATAGGCTTTGAGCAATTCTGCCTGCGCATTGAAGGTCTTCTCGAGCTTGCGCTTTCGAAAATCGATATCCAAGAGAATGGCTCATTTTCGTTACCTAATAGGTAACGCCTTAACGGAGGCTTGCTGATTGCGCAAGGGAGGGTGCGGTCGAGCTATTGCTGACTTGGCGTCGACCCGAGACAGGCGACCTTGCCTCCATGATTACGTCTGTTCGCTTTTCCATCTTAAGGCGTGAATAGGCCTGCCGGCTCCGCATAGCTTTTGATCGTCCGTTCGGGCCGCTCATGCCAGCCGATGTTGAACGCCCAATAGGTCGGAAAGAAATACAGCGTCGAATAAGGCAGATTCTCGTGAATCCATCGCGCCAGGATCCGCCAATCACCTGGCTCCTGATTGTTCGCCCAGAAACTGGGAACGACTACGCAGGCCATCGCCCCCAAGCAGCCTCCGGCGTCAAGGCGATCCCAAATGTGTCCGGCGTAGTTGCTCTCGTTGGACGCGCAGGTGTAGCCAGCCTTCTTCTTGCGCTGCATTTCGTTGCAGAAGCCGTTCACCTCGCACGAGCGGTAAGCCGAGCGGATCGCGATCCGCCCCCACTGATCCTGCAGTGGCTCGAGCAGGTCCTCGCACAGCCGCTTGCCCGCCTTAATGGCTAGGTCCGGGTCATCGGGCGCGTTGTTGAGCCCGTGGACCATGGCCACTTCCGAATAGAGCATGTCACGCATGAAGAAGGATTTCGACAGCTGTACCCGGCCCAATTCCGTGAGCGCAGGAACGGTTCGTGCCGTCCCGAGCCGCTTGATCGCCCCTCCGTTTGGCTCCGCTACCCATCCGATCCGCAGCGCAACGCCGTCGCAGACCTTTGCCGGAGTGATTGCGCCGACTGGCGCATCTGGAAAACCCATGGCCTCGGCAAAGGCCCGGTAGTCGTCAAACCAAGAGCGTTTCGGGCAAAAGCTCTGAACGATCATCGCTGCATCGCGCGCGCAATAGCGTTGGGCTTCGATGACTGCGGAGGCCGTGCGGTGAATGAGTTGGTATCGAATTTTCCCGACCGTCGCCGGATCGAGATCGAGATTTCGGCATAGCCGCTCCAGGCGTGCCGGGCGTGCGGTCGCATCCCCTTTTGCTTCTGAAAGCCACTCCTGGACTGTCGGGCCGAAAGTCTCGTCCACTTTCGCCTCGACGGCCAGAACACCAAGGTGCCTATTAAGACGAAGGATCGCCATGAGGTCGGTCTGACTCGGTCGCTGACCATCACCAAGGTCGACCGGGCGCTCAAAAAACGCATCGACCAATGTAGCTCCCTTGAACGCGGGGTCATGATTGAGAGCCGATTTCACTGAAGGCGGAAGCCCGTTCACAGAAAACCAGAGATCAGCCACCGATTTGGCAGAACGACCTGGCTGCCAATGCGTTGGAGATCCGAGGTGATGGATCACGTCTTCGGGTCGCAATACCGGGACATGCAGGCGGCGGATGGTCGATTCACTTTGCATGGCGCCGAGCTCCTTTTCTTCCAGCATCATGTCAACAGCAGGCAATAGGCTCACGGCCATACGACGAGCTCGCCTTGAGATGTTAAGAGATCCAAAAGGCCAGCGTGCCACATAGAAAGTCGCACGATGTCGGAAGTGAAGATATCCTCGGCGCGCAGGACCGCGAGCGTAAAATAGGGCAATGACACGATCTCACCACACGGACCTAGCGGAACGCTATTTTCTTGAGGACCTCCCCGGCGCCACTCAACTGGGCGCCCGGTTAAACGGGATTCTCTTGAGGATCGATGCAGGCGAGCAGGTGGCCACGCTACAGCGGCAGTTTCTCGCCACGACCGGCCTGCATGCACTCGTCACCTTGACGGACGGTAAGGCAACCCTGGGAGAGTTTCAGGCCGCGGCCGAGCAGGAGCAAGCCGCGCGCATTGAAGAGGCTTCGGTCAAGGCCGTGAAGGATGCGGCAGAATTGGCGGAACGCGCTGATGCCAGAGCCGCTGCGGTCAAGGCAACCTTCGCCGCCATGGCTAATGACCCCGCCCTCCGTCGAAATCGAGAGGCCAAGGAACTGCGGCAACGCTTCGGCGTGGGATATA
>CAZQMD010000314.1:0-5808 GCA_964594185.1 uncultured Afipia sp.
CCCACAGGGTGGAGCGGCCTTTATTAAGAGACACATTATTTAGAGACGCATTTTGCGGACTTACGCCGCGCGCACTTCGCGCAGGAAGGCATCGACCTGTGCCTTGAGCGTTTCGCCGTTCAGCGACAATTCGGCGGCCGATGAAACGACCTGATCTGCCGCGACGCCGGTCTCACGGGCCGCATCGCGGACGCCGACGATATTCGCGGAGACTTCGCCGGTGCCCTTGGCAGCCTGCGACACGTTATGAGCGATCTCGCGGGTCGCCGCACCTTGCTCCTCGACAGCGGACGCAATTGCGCTCGCAATTTCGTTGACCTTGCTGATGGTGCGCGTGATGCCGTCGATGGCTTCGACCGAGGTCCGGGTTGCGGACTGGATCGAACCGACCTGCGCCGAAATTTCGTCGGTGGCCTTTGAAGTCTGACTGGCCAGCGCCTTTACTTCGGACGCGACCACCGCAAAGCCGCGTCCGGCTTCACCGGCGCGTGCGGCTTCGATGGTGGCGTTGAGCGCGAGCAGGTTGGTCTGCTCGGCAATTTCGCTGATCAGCTTCACCACATCGCCGATCTTCTGGGCGGCCATCGCCAGGCCCTGAACTTCGTTGTTGGTGTCGTTGGCCTGCCTGGCGGCGTGACCGGCGACCTGCGCCGATTCATTGACCTGCTGGGCGATCTCGCTGATCGAGGCATTGAGTTCCTCGATGGCCGCGGCAACCGCCTGTGCGTTCGCCGATGCTTCTTCCGAAGCCTCCGCCACCGTTGCGGTCTGCTGCGTGGCTTCCTCGGCAGTGCGCGCCATGTTCTCGGCGGTGCTGCGCAATTCCGTCGATGCCGCGCCGACCGCGTTCACGACGCCACCGACGCCGGATTCGAAACGCTCGGCAAGCGCGAGCACGGCATTGCGGCGTTCGGTTTCCGAGGCAATGCGCTGATCTTCCTGCGCGATGCGAAGGCGGCCGGTTTCGATCAGGCTGTCCTTGAACACTTCTACGGCGCGCGCCATTGAGCCGATCTCGTCACGGCGATCTGCGCCCGGCACCACAACGTCGTGGTTGCCCGAGGTGATGGCGCGCATCGCGCCCTGCAGCGCCACGATGGGGCGCGCGAGGCCGCGGCCGACCCAGGCGGCAATGAGGATTGCAATCAACACCGCAGCAGCAGCGCCTGCCGCGAGCCACTTGGCGGAATTCGAGGCGAGCTCCTCATATTCCTTGGTGTTGCGGATGATCTCGACCACGGCGACCGGCTGTCCGGAGAAGTTCTTGAGCGGACCGAATGTCGTCGCGGTCGGCTGGCCGTCGAGGGTCCCCGTGAGGAAGATGGATTCACCGGCCAGCGCGCGCTTGAGCGTGGCGGGCACGGCAATTGCGCCCTTCACCGTGGATGCAAGGGTCTGGATCTTGTCGTCGTTGATCTGATGGATCGCGACATCGACTCCGAAACGGGCCTTCATCGAATTCACGAAGGTCTCGCCGAAGGGCGCGCCGACGTCGACCGTGCCGAGCAGGGTCTCGCCGTCGAGAACGGGGGTTGCGCCGAAGATGTTGAGAACGTCGCGGCCGGCCTCGACGCCGCCGATCGGCTTCTTTGTCGCGAACGACTGGACGATCATCTTGCGCCGGGCGGTGACGTCGTCGCCGAAGGCCTTTGGATTGTGGACGCGGGTGAGGGCGATGCCCGGCGGTATCTGGATGGTGATTAACTCGATACCGAGCGGCTTGATGTCTTTTAGTGTCTTGTCGAGCAGCGCGTTGATGCCTGCGCGGTCCTGCGCGCGGATCATCGGCTTCAGCTCCGGCATGTTCGCCACTGTGTTGGCGACCGCCTGCACGGCGCGGGTATCGGACTCCATGGCGCCGATCATGTTGGCGTAATCGGATTGCAACTCGCGGTGAAGGGCGAGGTCAATCGCGGTGTTTTGCCGCCAGAGGCCGAACGCCGCCAATCCGGCGCAGGATGCTGCGGCCACCAGCGAAATCGCGATCATAATCCGGGCAGAAACGGACCAAAGCTTGCGCATCATGTCTCCAAGGAATCCTGAGCAAATCTGTTTGCGGCACCTTAGAAATTTTGAATCAACACCGGGTTAAGGAAGGACCTTTGGCCCACAGTGTTCGGCCGTTCGCCAGACAAACAGCTACGTGCTGGCGCTTGGGCCATGGATTCCCGCATGCTGATGGGGTGCCTAGCCTCTCGGCTCCGAGTCCGGCGCGATCATGCTCAGATGAAAGACGAGGCCTGAGGGCGGATAGCGGAAGGTGCAGTCGCCGCCGAGTTGCCGGCTGAGATTCGCAATCAGCCGGGTGCCGAAGCCGTCTTCCTCCGGCGGTGTGACCGCAGGTCCGCCGTTCTCGCTCCAGATCAGGCTGATCGTGGTGCCGGTCTCGGCGGGCTGCGCGGTCCAGCCGATGGTCACGCGACCGTTGTCATTGGACAGCGCGCCGTACTTCATCGCATTGGTGCAAAGCTCGTGCAGGATCATCGCCATCGGAACCGCTGTGGTCGGCGGCAGGTCCACCGGCGGTCCCGAGATGACGAAACGATGTCCGCGTTCTTCCTGTAGCGGAGCAATCGCGGCTTCCGCGATTTCCGACAGGAGCGCATGCTGCCAGTTCTTGCGGGTGAGGAGATCGTGGCCGCGCACCAGTGCCTGCAGGCGCTCGTGGAACTGGCGCAGCGCCTCCGGCCCCTGGCTGTGGCGAAAGCTCAGCGATGCGATCGACTGCACGGTGGCGAGCGTATTCTTCACGCGGTGAGCGAGTTCGTGGACGAGGATTTCGCGGCGCTCCTCAGCCGTCGCACGCTGCTCTTCGCGCATCGCGTTCTCGTCCATCAGCCGGTCGAAGGTCTGGCCGAGGACGCCGATTTCATCGTTGCGGCCCACGATGCCGGTGCGCGCCGCGTCGTGACCGCGCCGCCAGGCTTCGGCCGTCGCAACCATGCGCATCAGCGGACGGCGGATAATGCTTTCGCCGACAAGCCACGCCAGCAGGAATGCGATAGCGCTTCCCAGCGCGAACAGTGCGATGCTGTTGCGCACGGCGCGATCAATGGGTGCGAATGCTTCAACGCTCGAGATACCGCTGCTGACATAGAGCCCGAAGGGGGTTATCGAGGCGGGCACGTATCCAATGATGCGCCGGACGCCATCCATGCCGACAATCTCCTCGCTGCCTGGCTCGGACCTGCCGATTCGGCCGAGGCTGTCTTCGAGCTTCTTGCCGACAAATTTTTCCCGGTCGGGTTCACGCGAGACGACAATGCCGTTGCGGTCGGCGATCAGGACGGCGCCGCCGCTCTGCACGCCGCGCTGTTGCAGCTGTTGTCCCAGCCATTCCACATTGAGGCCGGCGACAATGGCGCCTTCGACCTTTCCGTCGCGAACGATCGGCGTTGCCAGTGGAATGATGTTGCGGTCCGACACCTTGCTGGCAATGAAAGTGCCGATCGCGAACTTTCTGCCGTCGATCGCTTCGCGAAAGTAATCGCGGGTCGCGAGATTGGGTGAAGCCAGGGTCGGTTCGCTGAAGCAGCGGATATTGCCGTCGAGTCCGACGACCAGAAGCGAGGTCAGGGGAGCGATGGTGGGCCGCACCCGCACGACATAATCAGTACATGCGGTGCTGTTGAGACGACTGACTTCATCGGCCTCGGCGACAGCACGCATCGCGCCCTGAATGCCGTCGAAGATTTGGTCGACTTCAGAGACCACAACCTGCGCATTGCGCAAGGCTTGGGTGCGCGCCTCGGCGTAACGGGTGTTGCGCAGATCGAATGCGCCGTAACTCACGGCGGCAAGGCCGGGCAGGGACGCGACAAGAGTGAGCGCCAACAGCCGGTGGGTAAGCGACATGCGGCGTATGGCATTGCGAAGCGGCAAACCGTTTATTTCCCCACCGGTTGAGCTTTTCTTGAATGTACGCGGCGCACTGTGGCCCGGCAATCACCGCAAACCGGGTTCCATCGCCAGCTTCGGCGACAGAGAATCGTCAGATGGTCGGCAAGGAAATTGGCGAGAAATCGTCCGAGGGGGACGTGACGGGGCAAAAATGGTTCGCTATAGAGGCGCCATACAGGGGTGTAGCTCAGTTGGTAGAGCATCGGTCTCCAAAACCGAGGGTCGCAGGTTCGAGCCCTGCCGCCCCTGCCAGTTTTCTGGCCAGTATCCCGACCTTGACCTTGCGCCCATCCCACAGTAGATAACGGCACCTGCTGTCGGCCCGCTTTGCGGATATCCGGCGCGGCATTAAATCCCCGGACAATCGAGCCCGCTCTTACCTTTCTTGGCGGCTCATCCTTCACAAGAGGGTTGGGCGCGACAAACTGTGGCGTGCGAGGACTGTCCGGATTCCTGAAATATTGATCACGCCTGGACACGACATTCCCGGCACTACGGATGCGGACCCTCAACGATGGCTTTCAGCCCGTTAAAATTCCTGCAGGAAGTGCGCTCGGAGACCGCCAAGGTCACCTGGCCAACCCGCCGCGAGACCACGATCACCACGATCATGGTGTTCATCATGGTCGCGGTCTCCTCGGTGTTCTTTTTTGTCGCTGACCAGATCATTCGCCTTCTGGTCACTTTTATTCTCGGCATTCAGGCCTGAGCGCGGAACTGAAACATGAGCATGCGCTGGTACATCGTTCACGCCTATTCGAACTTCGAGAAGAAGGTCTCCGAATCCATTCGCGAGCAGGCCAAGCAGCGCGGACTGGAAGACCTGTTCGAGCAGGTTCTGGTTCCGACCGAGAAGGTCACGGAAGTGCGCCGCGGCCGCAAGATCGACGCTGAGCGCAAGTTCTTCCCAGGCTACGTGCTGGTGAAGATGAATCTCACCGACGAAGCGTTCCATCTCATCAAGAACACTCCGAAGGTCACGGGCTTCCTCGGCGCGGAAAACAAGCCGATGCCGATCTCGGAAGCCGAGGCGATGCGCATCCTGCATCAGGTGCAGGAAGGCGTGGAGCGTCCGAAGGCGTCGGTGTCGTTCGAAATCGGCGAGAACGTACGCGTGGCCGATGGCCCGTTCGCTTCGTTCTCCGGCGTGGTCGAGGAAATCGACGAGGCGCGTTCGCGCGTGAAGGTCGCGGTGTCGATCTTCGGACGTGCGACGCCGGTCGAACTCGAATTCGGCCAGGTCGAAAAGGTCGGCTGACCGCCGGGAGGGGGCAGGGCTGCCTGTCCCGAGACGCCCTTGCTGATGGGCGCGTTATCCCAATAACACCCGGAACGTCTGCTCACGGCCTAACCTCGCTGCAGAAGTCCGCAAATCAATGCGGACAGGCAGGGAGGAAAAAGGCAATGAGCAGCAAGCGTATCCTGATGATCGTCGGCGACTTCGGCGAGGACTATGAAACCATGGTCCCGTTCCAGGCGCTGCTCGCGGTGGGTCATACGGTCCACGCCGTCTGTCCGGACAAGAAAGCAGGCGACACCATCGCGACCTCGATCCACGATTTCGAGGGCGACCAGACCTACACCGAAAAGCGCGGACACAACTTTGCGCTCAATGCCAGCTTCGCCGACATCAAGCCGGAGAGCTATGACGCGCTGGTGATTCCGGGCGGACGTGCACCCGAATATCTGCGGCTGAATCCCACGGTCATCGAGGCGGTGAAGCACTTCTTCGATGCGGGCAAGCCGGTCGCCGCCGTCTGTCATGGCGCGCAGATTCTGGCGGCGGCGGGCGTTCTCAAGGGACGGACCTGTTCGGCCTATCCCGCCTGCCGGCCCGAAGTCGAACTGGCTGGCGGAACCTATGCCGACATCCCCGTCGATGCCGCCGTGACCGGTGGCAACCTTGTG
>CAZQMD010000315.1:0-5753 GCA_964594185.1 uncultured Afipia sp.
GACTGCCTCACCCAACCGGCTGAAAGGGATGTTGATTCAGAGCACCTGTTCGCTGGCGGTACTATCGAAATTGCACGTCAACAGATTTGCTGAATCGGCGATTCTTACATCAACGTTTTGAACTCACCTTTAGCAGGTGATGTTGTTGGCGCCATGAATGCACGGACGATTTTGCCAATTCGGTGATTGTGAGATTGGCTGGCGCCGTCCCTTCGATGATGGATTGCACGATCGATGGCGCGAGAAACGCAAGCGGCGCAAGCAGGCGGATGTGACGTTCAACCTTTTTCTCTTTTGTGGCGATGTCTGCGAATGATTTCACACGTCCCGCCGTCATCTCGTCGCCCCATTGCCGCGCCTTCGCAATCGCGTTCAGCAGCGCGTCACGCGTATCCGGGGACAATGTGCGCCCGGTCATATCTGGCGCGTGAACGACCCCTTTCACGGCGGTGAATGCTTTTCCGGTCCAGGGAATTGAGATCGTATTTGAGTCTGCTGATGGCGATTCTTTTGTTTTCCGAGTTCCTGGAATGGTGTTCGTTGATGTGTGTTCGGTCTCAAGAAGTTTGATCTCAAGGGCTTCCCGTTTCACGGTGATTCTGTCGATATGCGCAATGATCGCATCCTGATCCGAGGGAGCGTCCGGCTTGTGGCTGGATAAATTCTGTCGAACCGCCTGCAGGACAAGGTCTTCTATCTCGGTTGCGGGAACACGATTGACGGAGCCTGCCTCGCGCTTGCGTCCCTGAATCAGCGCGTGCGAGACATAATACCGGTACCGCACGCCGCGTTTGTTTGAATGGCTCGGCGTCATGCGATTGCCGATGTCATCAAAAATACGCCCTATCAGGAGCGCGGGTGAACCTTTGAGGCGCATTGCACGATCGACCGTGTTCTTCGTCAGCTTTTCCTGAACGTTGTCGAAAAGCGCATGGTCGAGAATGGCCTCGTGCTCTCCAGCGTGGATCTCACCGCGATAATCGATCTCGCCGGTGTAAAATCGATTACGCAGCAAATGGGCGAGGGCACCGACGCCGAATGGAATCCCGCCCCGGCTTTCTCCATTCGACAGAGGCCTGATTTTTGTCCGGATTCCCTTGCCCTCCAGGACTTCAGCAAGAGCTGCGATTGAATCGGCTTCAAGATACAATGCAAAAATCAGACGTACGATTTTCGCTTCCGCCGGAACGACAACAAGCTTCTTGTCCTCAGTGGCATAGCCGAGCGGCACGGGTCCGCCCACCCACAACCCCTTCCGCTTGGACGCCGCGATCTTGTCCCGAACCCGCTCGCCAATGACCTCTCGTTCGAACTGGGCAAACGACAGCAGCACGTTAAGGGTCAGGCGACCCATGCTGCTTGTGGTGTTGAACGACTGGGTAATCGAGACAAAGGAAACGCCGTGCTGATCGAACAGTTCGACCAGCTTGGCGAAGTCGGCAAGCGAGCGTGTCAGTCGATCGACCTTATAGACCAAGATGATGTCGATCTTGCCATCGCGCACGTCGTCGAGCAATCGTTGCAGCGACGGTCGGTTGAGGGACGCGCCCGAGAGTCCGCCATCGTCAAAATGATCGGGAACGAGCCGCCAGCCTTCATGAGCCTGGCTCTTGATATAAGCCTCGCAGGCTTCCCGCTGGGCATCGAGTGAGTTAAACTCGAGGTCGAGGTTATGTTCGGTGGATTTGCGGGTATAGATCGCGCAGCGTTGCCGTTTTGGCGATTGAGATGTCATTGTGCGCTCCCCCTGCCGCGACGAGGAGAACTCCGCGCTGCCTTCTCTGTTTTGTCCAGTTCGCTGGTGCCCAACCTTAAACCAAAGAACTTCGGGCCGTTCCAGTTGGTGCCCGTGATCAGACGCGCGATGATCGAGAGACTGGCATAGGTTTCTTCCCTCCAGACGAATCCGTCCGATGCCACGACCACCGAATGTCGCTCGCCTTGGTATTCCCGAACCAGAACGGTGCCAGGTTTCAAGCGTCGTTGCGCTGTTTCGACCGCGGATTTACCCCGTCCGATGTCGTTCAAAACTCGCTGCGACGCCCGGCTTAAACCGCCGAGCGCCTTCTCTTGTACGTGGTAGCAGATCATGCGCCCCAACAGGTCCTTGGCGAACGCAGATGGCGGGGACGATTTAAACGTCTGGCGCCACAGCGCCCGAAGCTCGTCGATCGGCAGAGATCGGATCTGTTCGATCTCTGCCTCAAGCTCCGCTTCGCCCTTACTCGATATGTCGCTCATACCTTCTGGGATGGCCTGCCGTCGGCGATCCGGTACGCTCGTTCGCTGCCGGATTTGTCTGACACCAGATTCAAACCCAGTCGTTTGCGGACGACCCCGGCGAAGAAGCCACGTACCGAGTGTTGCTGCCAGTCGGTCGCCTTCATGATGGCGGCAATGGTGGTGCCTTTTGGCTGGCGCAGCATCGTGAGCACAATGGCTTGCTTTGAAGACTCGCGTGCGGGCTTTGCCACTGCGGGATGGAGAGAAGGCCCTTTGGCTGGCTTCGACTGAGGGGCAGTTTCAGCGGAGCGTGCGGAAGATTGTCCGGGGACACCTCGAACGCGGGAGCGTGCTGCCTTGTCTAAACGAGTCGTTTTCAGCACCGTCGATGGTTGTCGTGCCGTGACGGCGGGTTTGCGCGTTACACCTGCCTTGCGGGCAGTACCTTTGGCTTTTTGCATGTTCATGGGATCTCCTGTGGGTCAACGGCAACATCGGGTGCTGCCACTGACCCGGCCCGCCGATCGCAATGCGAGGGCGGGGGAGGTCCCAGTTAGGGAAGGATGGTGATTATGTGGTCTCAGCAAACAGGTTGCGTTTGATCGTCAGCGCTGCCTTGAACAGGTCCCGTGCCTCATGCACCAGGCCTTCGAAGTCCATCAGGATCTGCACGGCGCGATCCACGCTGCCATCGCGCGCGCAGCTCTCGGCAGCCTTCGCGATACTTAGAGTTTCTTCCAGCTTGCCGCGGATTTCCGTTACGAGTGCGGCAACCACGTTGTTTGCGGCGACATCGGTCATCAGGGTGCTCCTTGTTGCGTGCCACCACACACGCTCCGTTCGCCGCTGAAGTCGAGCGGATTGTGAGCAATCTTGTGGCTCTTATCGAACGGTTCGGATCACAAAATGCTCGGGGTTATCCGCCCGCTTTTTGACGCGGCATATAGATCGATGTTATCGATATATGATGCGAAGTAACTCCTTGAGGAACCTGTGATGGGCGCCAAATCCAGCCAGTTGATGGTCGTCGTCTCGACCATAGAGACAGCGGATTCGATCCTTACGCAGGGAGGAATCGGCAATTGGGTCTTGAGCCCGGACAAGGCCAATAAATGTAAATATGTCGTTTGCTGTAGAAAAGAGGATTGGCGGAATAGGAAAGAGGGCATTCCTGCGCGAAGTGCATTCTTGGTCGGTGTCATATCGGAGCTGATAAGCGCGCCCGGAAGCGAGAATTCGCGCGGTCAAAGTCGGTTTTTTATAGGAATTTCTTCATATGCCCTCGTCAATGTAAAGGGCGTCTGGAAGGAGGGGCGTAACCCTGTGACCTACGCGACGCCCGCCGAACTGGGGATCGACGTCAGAGCGCTGCGGTTTAAGCCGTTGACCGGAAAAAATGATGAATTGCCAGGAAAGCGGCCAATAACGGTGTCCCAAGCGATTGCGCAGGCAAAGAAATCGCTCGCTGAAAACCTCAATGTCAGCGTCGATGATATCGAAATCACCATTCGGGGCTGATCTATAAGTATATAATCATGTATTGGCTTGCGAAGTAGATACTTGCCACATACATCATCTTTGCCGATTTCCCGGCTTGATGAGGTATTCGAATGTCCAAAACTTTTGAGGTTATGTTTCTGCCCCTCGCGGCGGTCAAACTCCCCCTTTATCCCCTTCATGTTGAAAGTCATCAGGAACGTTTGCAGCAGGCCAGTGCGGTCGCTGCTGACGGCTTCAATGCGCGGCCGGTGCTGATCGATGAAAACGCTATCGTCGTGGATGGTGCGGACACGTACTGCGCGCTGTACAACAACAGCATCGACAAAGTTAAGGTTCTGTTGGTCGGTGGCGCGTCTGAAAAGGAGCTTCGCACGCTGCGTCGCGCTCTTCGCGTGCTTCCTAACCTGAATATTTATACCGACAAACTGGTCGCTGACTTCGAGTGCTTGCTCGATGCTGGCTATCCAATTCATTCATATATTGCGGGCTTGATTGAACTTCTTGAATCTTTTCTGCTCAATGCCGAGAACCATGCCGAGGAAATCCTGGCTGATGCGACGGCTCCCCCTGAAGCATGGGAATCCTGACGGTGAAAAACGCCCTTGAGATTGTTTATCTCTCCGCGACGGCTATCAAGCCGTCTCCCCATGCTGCGCGCCAGCATAGCAGCGCGCAGCGTCGCAAGCTGAAGGCCATTCTGCAGCAGTTTGGGCAAGTCGTGCCGCTTCCGCTGGACGCAACAACCGGCACGCTGATCGATGGTCATGCCGTGTTCGACGCGCTTGTCGAACTCGGTCACGACGAGATCGCCGTGGTCCAGTTGGAAAGCCGCTCTGAGCCGGAAGTTCGTGCGCTGCGGTTGGCCTTGAATCGCGTCGCTCAGGACGCCGTCTGGGATAACGCCAAGCTGCGCGGCGAATTCGAATACCTGATTACCGTCGGCTTCGATCTCGATCTCAGCGGCTTTGAGGCGGTCGAGATCGACATGGTGTTGTCGATCGATACGCCGACCGCCAATACCGTCGAAGAGGAAATGCTCGATGACCTTGCGCCGGCGGCTGGTCCGTCGACCGCAAAGCCTGGCGACGTCTTCCGCCTCGGTGATCATTTGATCGGCTGTGGCGATGCCCGCGATGCGGCTTTCATCCATGACCTTGTAGGCACCAAGACCGCTGCCTGTGTGTTTACCGATCCGCCCTACAACGTGAAAATCGACGGCTTTGTGTCGGGCCTCGGCAAGACGCGTCATCGCGAGTTTGCGATGGGCACCGGCGAAATGTCACGCGAGCAGTTCGTCACCTTCTTGAGCGCGGCGGTTACGGCGATCAAGCCCGTTCTTGTTGACGGCGCCATTCTTTATCTTTGCATGGACTGGCGCCATGGCGGAGAGCTGTGCGAAGCAGCCGCGCAGAACGATCTTGAGCAAAAGAACCTTTGCATCTGGGTCAAAAGCAATGCTGGCATGGGAAGCTTTTATCGCAGCCAGCACGAGCTGATCTACGTGTTCAAGCATGGTGAAGCGCCGCATCAGAATAATTTCGGTCTTGGCGCCGGCGGCCGTATCCGTTCGAACGTCTGGCAGTATCGTGGCGTCAACGCCTTCGGTAAGGATCGCATGAACCTTTTGGCTGTTCATCCGACCGTCAAGCCGGCCGCGATGATCGCCGACGCCCTGCGCGACGTGACCCGTCGTGGCGAAGTCGTTCTCGATGTCTTTCTGGGCTCGGGCTCGACATTGATCGCTGCGGAAGAAACCGGTCGCGTCTGCGTCGGCGTTGAGCTTGATCCGGGCTATGTTGATGCCGCCATCCGGCGCTGGCAAAAGCGAACCGGCAAGAACGCGGTCCATGCCGCCTCCGGCGAGACTTTTGATGCGATCGCTGAACGCGTCGTGTCGCCGGTGACAACGACGGAAGTGGCTGTCGCCGAACTGCCTGCCGGCGCGCCCGTCACTGGCGCCTTGATCGCCGCAGACCTGCCAATCGCGTCCACCAACGTGACAGAGGCTAGCGTGACGGAGGCCGGGGATG
>CAZQMD010000316.1:0-5732 GCA_964594185.1 uncultured Afipia sp.
GGGCATTGCGCAGCAAGACTTGGATCTCACCATGAGCCTGCTCTGTACCATCTGCGCGCGCGGCGGCTCGAAAGGTGTCGTCGGCAAGAACGCGCGCGATCTCCTCGGCAAACCGGTGCTCGCCTGGAGCAACGCGCAGGCGCGCGAAACAGGCCTATTCGATGCGATCGCATTCAGCAGCGACTCGGATGCGCTGCTCGAGGCTGCCTTGAAGGCCGGCGCCCACATCGCGGTCAAGCGTCCGGACGAGATGGCGACTGACACGGCGCCGAAGCTGCCCGCGATCCGCCACTGCCTCGAACAGGCGATCGCGACAACCGGGAGGACGCCGGAGATCTTTGTCGACCTCGACGTGACTTCGCCGCTCAGGCTCGCGACCGACATCACGGGCGCCGTGGCGCTGCTACGCAAGACTGGAGCCTCGAACGTCATCACGGGAGCGCCGGCGCGCCGTTCTCCCTATTTCAATCTGGTCGAACAGCGCAGCGACGGCAGCGTCGGCCTGTCCAAATCCGCCAAACCTCAGATCGTGCGCAGGCAGGATGCTCCGCGCTGTTTCGACATGAACGCGTCGATCTATGTCTGGCGGGTCGCGACATTCCTGGATCAGCCGGCCGTATTCTATCCAGATACCCAGCTGTTCGAGATGCCGGAAGAGCGTTCGATCGACATCGACTCGGATCTGGACTTTACCCTGGTGGAGCTGTTGCTGCGGCAGCGGCTAGCGGCCTGAAGAGAGCGTCGCGCAATGACCACGAGCTTCAAGACCTTATTCGATCTCACGGGCCGGACGGCAATCGTCACTGGCGGGTGCGGCATTCTCGGGCGCCGTTTTGCCGATGGCCTCGCAGAGTTCGGCGCGAAGGTCGCCATCGTCGATCTCGATCAGGCATCAACCGATGCTGCGGCCAGCGACACCGCTTCGAGACATCCCGTCCAGATCCGGGGCTACGGCTGCGACATCACCCAGCCCGATGCACTGCGGCAGACGGTGGAGACCATCGAAGCCGACCTGGGACCAGTCTCGATTTTGCTGAACAATGCCGCCAGCAAGACTCGCGATGTGGACGCGTTCTTCGCGCCGGTGGAGACATTCTCTCAGGAGACCTGGCGGGAGATCATGGGCGTCAATCTCGACGGCATGTTCAATGTCGCCCAGGTGGTTGGCGGCCGGATGGCTGAGCGCGGTTATGGTGCCATCGTCCAGACCGCCTCGATCTATGGACTGATGGCACCGGACCAGCGCATCTACGAGGGATCCGAATATCTAGGGCGCGCCATCAACACGCCCGCCGCGTACACCGCTTCGAAGGCCGGCGTGATCGGCCTGACCAAGCATCTTGCAACCTATTGGGCGGCGAAAGGCGTTCGCGTCAACACCTTGACGCCCGGCGGCGTGGAAAGCGGCCAGAACGAAACCTTCAAGGCGCGGTACGCTGCCCGCATTCCTCTCGGCCGCATGGCACGCGCCGACGAAATGGTAGGCACGATGCTCTTTCTGGTATCCGACGCGGCATCCTATGTGACCGGTCAGAACATTGCTGTCGATGGCGGTCTGAGCGCATGGTGAGCCGGGCTATGCGATGCTGAAGCGCCTGATCCAGAATACCCTCGTATCAGCGATCGTCTTCGGACTTGTCGCAATCCTCGGCATCGTCGTCATCCCGATCATCATCCGGACCTGGGGCGTCGCCGAATTCGGTCTGATCGTTCTCACCCGCCTCTTCCTGCCCTCCGGTCTCATAGGCGTGATCGATTTTGGCTTGGCGGAGGTCACGACCCAGGTCGTGGCGCGCGCCAGGGAGCATCGCGATTGGCGTCTGGCCGGCAGCCAATTGGTCTTGCTGGCCGGAATCTCCGTACTCATCGCCATAATTCTCAGCCTCGGGATCTGGTTGGCCATTCCTCTGATCGTCCAGCAGTTCCGGGTTGAACCCGCTCACGCCCCCGGTTTCACCAGCATGATGCTGGCGACCGCCGCCAGCAATCTCCTATTGTTTCCAGCTCTTGTATGGGAAGGCGTCGTTAAAGGGTTCGAACGCTACGGCCTGCTGCGTCTGTGCGAGTTGATGACCACTGTGCTCTATGTCGCAGCGACCATCTACGCAGCGCAGTCCGGTCAGCCCTACCAGGCTGTAACGTATTATTTTCTCGGCAGCAGCCTGCTGCGCGCCATCATCCTCCTCGCGGCTTCCGTCGCCGCTCTCAGGCGCACGAAACTTCAACTCGTACCGGCCGGACGCGACGTCAACCGCGAACTGATAACGCGCTGCATTCTGGTAATGCAGGGCAAGTTGATCGGTGGAATCATTGCCCCCATTCAACCATTCCTGATTGGAGCCTATCTCGGTCCGCAGAGTGTCGGCATCTACGACACTCTCGTGAGGATTCCCCGGCTCGCCAAAGTGGTCGCCAGCCTGCTGATCTCGGCGATGCTTCCCGTGGTGAGCCGACTTGATCAGCGCAATAATCATCGCCAGTTCAACGCATTCGGCGAAACTGGTATCATCATGCTGCCCCTCGTCACCGTCCCTCCGTTCGTCGCCATCGCGGCGATGTCACCCGCGATCATGCAACTCTGGATCGGTCCGCAGATCAGCGAGCACGCCCACTGGATGGGCGTCATGTTCGTCGTCACGATTTCCTTTCAGTACATCGTCTTCGGAAACACGCTGTTCATGACGCGCACAAAGGTGCAGCGACAATTGAACATGCTCATGATGATCCACCTGGTGATTTGGGGCGTAGTCACCTTGGCCGCCGTACGATTGCTTGGGGAGCGTGCGTTCATCCTCGGCCAAGCCATCGGAACTGCGGCGATCGTGCCTTGGCAGCTCACTATTTTCGTCAGGGAACTCAGGATGGATGCGCGGGGGTTCTGGGTTGCTATGCTTATGCACTGGGCCATCTTGATCGTCGGAGCAATTGCTCTGGCTGGAACACTTGCCGTCGTGCCCGAGCAGAGCGTCCTTACAATCTCGGTACTCCTGGTTGTATTCTGCATCGCCGCATGGGTGGCCCAGTATTTTGGTGTCTTGGGTCCAGATCAGCGCAAGATGATTGGCTCCCTTGGACGGTCCTATTTCCGGCGGAACAGCGCTTCCCCGGAGGCACTTTAGGGTAGCAAAAGGGGGGGCCCAAGGCTAAACAGACCTGCTTTCCTGGGACCGGGCAGCCTCACATGACGACCATCGATGCTGGTGTCAAAACACCAAAGAAGCAGAAGATCAGCCAACTCCGCCGCTTGCTGTGGCACGTCAACCGTACCGATCTTGGCTGGGTCCTCAAGGCTGCTCTGACAGGCTTACAGCTGCCATCACGAGCAAAGCGAATCGCTTTGCTCAAGCAGCTTCCTGTAAAGCCAGAATGGTCAGAGGCGAGTCGCAAGCTCACCGAAGAGGGCTATGTCGACGTATCCACGATCGTCGAGCGCCGCCTCGCGGAAGCCGTGGCGGCCGTCGCTGATGCCAAGATGCAAAGACTCGGCGAACTCTCTGGAAAGCAGCAGCTTGGCCACAAGTCGTTTTGGGTCAGCCTGTTGGACGAGGACCTCATCGGCGGCGCCTTCGCCACCGATCATCCCTTCGTGCGTTATGCCCTCCAGCCCGCAGCACTGCGCATCATCGGCGATTTCATGGGGGACCTGCCCCAGTTGTCCGACGTGCTGCTCACCCTCTCCCAGCCGACGCCGAACCAGACGCACAGCTATTCGCAATTGTGGCATCTCGATCACGACGACAAGCGTGTCTGCAAGCTGTTCATTTACCTGACCGACGTGAAGGACACCGCGGACGGTCCGTTTACCTTCATTCCGGCCGGTCCTTCACGGCCGTTTCGAAATACGCTCAAGAGCCACATGAGCGATGCGAAGGTGTTCGCCAAGACTGGTCCGAACGCGGTGAAGGAGATGATCGCGCCGCGACTATCATCCTTCATCGTCAACACGGCACGCTGTCTCCACATGGGAAGCCGAATCCAGTCGGATCACAGCCGTCTGCTCTATACGGCAACTTACATCCAGCAACCGCGCATCTATCCCGAGCCGCCGCCGCGCTTTCGTGCAGCGGGCTCGCTCACGGAACTTGAGCGCGCCGTGATGCGACTCTGAGACGGACCTGCCGGGAGCCGAAATCTTGCGCATAGGCCTGGTGGTCGATCACCCCAAGCGTGACCTGCCGGGCGCAGTCATGCTCGGCTATCAACTCGCGCGTCGCGGCGCCGCCGTGATGCTCGTGCCGATGTACGAGCAAGCCGTGGACGTGCCGCGCCTCGGGCTCAGCGCGTTGGTCGCCAATTATGCCCGGCCCGCCAATCTGGACCTGATGCGGGGCTTCGCCCGCGCCGGCCTGGCGCTCTATGTGCTCGATACCGAGGGTGGGGTGCTCGCGGACAAGGGTGGCAACTCACCGCCGGCGATGGCCGCCCACATCAAGGGCAGCGGCTATTCGGAGATCCTCTCCGGTTATTTCTTCTGGGGCCATCGGCTTCGGGACGCATTTTTGGCGGCCGGAACTCTGGAGTCGAACCGACTTCACCTGACGGGCTGCCCCCGCTTCGACTTTGCAGCCGCGCGCTGGCGTGCATTGCTAGACAGCGAGCCGCGCGGCTATCTGCTCGTCAATGCCAACTTCCCGCTCGTCAACTCGCGCTTTGCCGGGACGCCCGGTGGCGAGCGCGAAGCCATGGTGAGAGCCGGCTGGGATGGTGCCTATGTCGATCGCTTCATCACTGATTTGAGGCAGGTCTTCGAGAATTACCTCCTTGAGATATCCCGCCTCGCAACGGCGCGGCCCGACCGCAGCATTCTGGTGCGGCCGCATCCTTTCGAGAACGAGGACATCTATCGGAAAGCGCTGTCGCACCACGGCAATGTTACAGTCGACGGGACCGGGAGCGTGCTCGATCGCATCCGCAATGCGGCTGCTGTCATTCACCTCAATTGCGGGACGGCGGTGGAATCCGTCCTGCTCGGCAAGGTCCCGCTGCAGCTCGAGCATCTGAACACGCCGACCACGGCGGGGCATGCGACTCTGCCTGCGCGCGTGAGCCGAGCCGTACACTCGTTCGAGGAACTGCTGGCCGCGGTGGACGATATCGAACGCGAAACCGAGACTTTCGACTTCGCCGGCATTCATGCCGCGCATATCGAGGCGTTCTTCCATCTCAACGATGGACGTGCCGCCGACCGGGTCGCGGACCTGCTGACGGAGACCGCGAAGTCACGTCAGCCCTATCTCTCGCTTCGCGCGACCGTCACGGGCATCCGCACGACGCCCAGCCTCGGGCAGATCGCCAAGGGCGCCGCGAGCGCCGTCCTGGGCTCGGCCGTGACCGAACGCCTGCGCAGCCGGATCAATCTCGCTCGGCGCGACAAGCGGATCGAACCCGATCTGGTCAAGTCGCTGCTGGCCCGCATTGCCATCCATGACGGCGCCGATCCCAAGCGGTTCAAGACCGGCCGCGCACGCTGCGCGACGACGGGCCTTCCACTTGCGACCATTGCGATCGAATCTGTGCGATAGAACTTCATGGCCAGATCCAACGACATCATCCTGATCACGACACTCGCCGAGTACCAGACGCGGTTCTGGATTCCCGTCGCGCAACGGCTGCAGGCGGGCGGACACGACGTCGAACTGCTCGCGTTCGACGACCGCAGCGCCGAGATGTCGGTGGGCGCAGGGGTGCCGGTCACGAACATGTATCGCGTAGGGCTCAAGGCGGGAAAATCA
>CAZQMD010000317.1:0-5727 GCA_964594185.1 uncultured Afipia sp.
ATCTGAACGGCGTGCGCGCCGGGCTGAAGCAGGCATTCCCGCAATCTGACATCCGGATTGAGGGCGTCGGTGACGGTGTGGTGCTGTCAGGCTGGGCCGCAAACCCCGTCGAAGCGCAACAGGCCGCAGATCTCGCCGCTCGCCTTGCCGGCAGCCCGGACAAGGTCGTCAATAGCATCACGGTACGCGACCGCGATCAGGTCATGCTCAAGGTCACCGTCGCGGAAGTGCAGCGGAATATCGTCAAGCAGCTCGGTGTCGATCTTTCCGGATCGATGAGCTACGGCACTGCTGTCGTGAATTTCAACAATACAAACCCCTTCACGGCATACGGCCGTCCTCTTGTGGACGGCAACTCAGTTGTGGGCGGCTTTGGCAAGACCATCAACGCCGCAGGCACTGCCGTTCCTTCGGTGCAGGCGACCTTGCGCGCGATGGAAAACGCGGGCGTTATCCGAACTCTTGCCGAGCCTAGCCTGACCGCGATCTCCGGCGAGTCCGCCAACTTCCTCGCCGGCGGCGAATTCCCCGTCCCCGGCGGAAATTCGTGCGACCCCACCACGCGGGTTTGTACGACACAGATTATTTTCAAGAAGTTCGGTATCGCACTCGGCTTTACGCCGGTGGTTTTGAGCGAAGGCCGCATCAGCCTGCGCGTAAGCACCGAGGTGTCCGAACTGTCGCAGGAAAATTCCGTGTCCATCAGCGGCACGACGATCCCGGGAATCAAGGTCAACCGTGCCGACACGACGCTCGAGATTCCGTCGGGCGGCTCGATGGTGATGGCCGGCCTGATCAAGGAACAGACCAAGCAGGCAATCAGCGGTCTGCCCGGAGCGACACAGCTGCCGGTGCTGGGAACGCTGTTTCGCAGCCGCGACTACGTCAACAACAATACCGAGCTGATGGTGATGGTGACCCCTTATGTGGTTCGCGCTGTCGCGCAGAAGGATCTCTCGCGG
Organism: uncultured Afipia sp.; assembly: GCA_964594185.1. Classification (GTDB taxonomy): domain Bacteria; phylum Pseudomonadota; class Alphaproteobacteria; order Rhizobiales; family Xanthobacteraceae; genus Afipia. The sequence goes on from CAZQMD010000317.1 coordinate 963, forward strand.
CCGGATGACGGATTTGCCGACGCGTCCGATCCGCAGTCCGATCTGCTGGGCACCATCAACCGCATTTATGGCGTTCCCGGCCGCCCTGACCCGGCGCGCAAGTATCGCGGCACTTATGGCTTCATCACCGACTGAGATGGGACAAGGACAGTAGCGATGACGATACGAGTACCCAATCTCAAGCGCAGCTTGCGGATCGCAGCCGCCCTTCTCGGGGCGTCGGCGGCGTTAGGGGCCTGCACGCATACGGATCAGGACACACCGACAGGCAGCGTTCCGGTCGATTACCGTCTGCGTCATCCAATTGTCGTTCAGGAAGCGAACCGCACCACGGAAGTGTTCGTCGGCACCGGCCGGGGCGGGCTCACGTCCACACAGCGCTCGGAGATCGCGAGCCTTGCGGAAACGTGGCTGCGCGAAGGCACCGGCAGCATCGTCATCGACATGCCGGTCAACACGCCGAACGCCCGTGTGGCGGCAGATTCGCTGCGGGAAATTCAGGCCATTCTGGCTGCCACCGGTGTTCCGTCGCGTGGCATCACAATCAGGAATTATCGCCCAGCCGATCCGCGGCAGTTCGCAACCATCCGCGTGAATTATCCGCGGATCGTCGCCGACGCCGGTCCGTGCGGCACGTGGCCGGAAGACCTCGGTCCTTCGATCAAGAACAAGAGCTATCTCGACAATCGCCCCTACTACAACTTCGGCTGCGCTCAACAGCGCAATCTCGCGGCCATGGTCGCCAATCCATCGGATCTGGTCCAGCCGCGCTCGGAGACTGCCGCCTATACCGGACGACGGACAGTCGTGCTGGACAAGTATCGCAAGGGTGAAAGCACTGCCACGAACTATCCTGATCCCGACAAAAACCAAATCAGCAATGTGGGCAAATGATTAGTTACGCGCGTCAAGACCAGGAAGGCGGAGCGGCCTCAACGGCCGCAGAGGAACACATCGCGCCTGCGCCGCGCGTGTCCGTCCAGGCATTTTGCGAAACCGTCGAAACCGCAGCGGCTGTGCAATCCGCCGGGGAAGACCGGCGGCTGGACAAGGCGCATCTCAAAATTCAGATGGGCGGAATGACCGCGGCGATCGAAGCCTATCGCACCGCGCCCACCCCGAATGTGATCCTGCTCGAAACCGAAGGCCGCAACGACATTCTGTCCGGCCTCGATCAGCTCGCCACGGTTTGCGACGCCGGCACCCGCGTGATCGTGATCGGCCGGGTCAACGACGTCGTGCTGTATCGCGAACTGGTCCGGCGCGGCATCAGCGACTATCTCATCGCGCCTGTTGCACCGCTCGATATCGTTCGCTCGATCTGCGGCCTGTTCTCGGTGCCCGAAGCCAAGGCCGTCGGACGGATCATCGCCGTCGTCGGCGCCAAGGGAGGCGTCGGCGCGTCCACGATCGCCCATAACGTCGCCTGGGCGATCGCGCGCGATCTCGCGCTCGATTCGGTCGTCGCAGATCTCGATCTCGCTTTCGGAACCGCTGGTCTCGATTACAACCAGGACCCTCCACAGGGTATTGCCGATGCCGTCTTCTCTCCGGACCGGATCGACACCGCCTTCGTGGATCGCCTGCTGTCCAAGTGCACCGATCATCTGAGCCTGCTCGCCGCACCGGCAACCTTGGATCGCGTGTACGATTTCGGCGCCGAGGCATTCGACTCGATCTTCGATACGCTGCGCACGACCATGCCCTGCATCGTCCTCGATGTGCCGCATCAGTGGTCGGGATGGACCAAACGCGCGCTGGTGGGCGCCGACGATATCCTGATCGTCGCCACTCCGGACCTCGCCAATCTGCGCAACACCAAGAACATGTTCGATACCCTGAAAGCCGCGCGGCCCAACGACCGGCCGCCGCTTTACTGCATCAATCAGGCAGGGGTTCCGAAGCGCCCCGAAATCTCGACCAGCGAGTTCGCGAAAGCCATCGAAAGCCAGCCGATCGTGACCATTCCGTTCGAGCCGCAGATTTTCGGCGCGGCGGCAAACAATGGTCAGATGATCGCGGAAATCGCGGCCAACCATCGCACCGCCGAAATGTTCTTGCAGATTGCGCAGCGCCTGACCGGCCGCGGCGAGGCCAAGAAGCCGCGCAATTCGTTCCTGGCGCCTTTGCTCGGAAAACTCCGGGCCAAATAGACGATCGCGTGGAGTTATCGCCGTGTTTGGTAAGCGTAGCGGATCAGAAGCCGACGTCCGGGCCGTTCAGCCCCCGGAGCGCGTGCACGAGGCGGCCCCCGCCGCCGCGCGCCCAGCAATGGCAAACGTGGCCTCACCTCCACTGGCGCCCGCACGTCCACCGGCGCCTGCTCCCGTAGTCGAGGCACGGCGCTCGGACAGCTACTATCAGGTCAAGGCGACGATCTTCGGCGCACTGATCGAAGCCATCGATCTTGCCCAGCTTGCGAAGCTCGACGTCGAATCGGCACGCGAGGAAATTCGCGACATCGTCAACGAGATCATCGCGATCAAGAACATCGTGATGTCCATCGCCGAGCAGGAAGAACTGCTCGACGATATCTGTAACGACGTTCTCGGTTATGGCCCGCTGGAGCCGCTGCTTGCGCGCGACGATATCGCCGACATCATGGTCAATGGCGCCGGCACCGTCTTTATCGAAGTCGGCGGCAAAATTCAAAAGACCGGCATCCGATTCCGCGACAATCAGCAACTGCTCAACATCTGTCAGCGCATTGTCAGCCAGGTCGGCCGCCGCGTCGATGAATCCTCGCCGATATGCGACGCGCGCCTTGCCGACGGCTCCCGCGTCAACGCCATCGTACCTCCGCTAGCGATCGACGGCCCGGCCCTCACCATCCGCAAATTCAAGAAGGACAAGCTGACGCTGGATCAGCTGGTCAAATTTGGCGCGATCTCGCCCGAAGGCGCGCAGATCCTGCAGATCATCGGCCGGGTCCGCTGCAATGTGCTGATTTCCGGCGGCACCGGCTCCGGCAAAACAACGCTGCTCAACTGTCTGACGAACTATATCGACGAGGATGAGCGCATCATCACCTGCGAAGACGCCGCCGAACTCCAGCTGCAGCAGCCACATGTGGTTCGCCTTGAAACGCGCCCGCCCAATATCGAAGGCGAGGGCCAGGTCACCATGCGGGATCTGGTCAAAAACTGCCTGCGTATGCGGCCGGAACGCATCATCGTCGGCGAAGTCCGCGGACCCGAAGCGTTCGATCTGCTGCAGGCGATGAACACCGGCCACGACGGCTCGATGGGAACGCTTCACGCCAACAATCCGCGCGAAGCTCTCTCCCGCGCCGAATCGATGATCACAATGGGCGGCTACTCGCTGCCATCGCGCACCATTCGCGAGATGATCTGCGCGTCCATCGACGTCATCGTCCAGGCGGCTCGCCTGCGCGATGGTTCGCGCCGGATTACTCACGTCACCGAGGTGATGGGAATGGAAGGCGACACGATCATCACGCAGGACATTTTTCTCTATGACCTGATGGGCGAAGACATTAACGGCAACATTATCGGCCGGCACCGCTCGACCGGCATCGGCCGCCCGCGCTTCTGGGAACGGGCTCGTTATTACGGCGAGGAAAAGCGGCTGGCTGCCGCGCTCGATGCGGCCGAAGTCGCTGAAATATAGAGAACGCGGCCATGGAAATGCAGACACTTGCGCTGGCCTTCCTCACCACGGTGACCGTGGGCGGACTCGCGTGGGTGTTTATCTATCCGCTGCTCTCCGGTGAGAAGCAGGCCGAGAAGCGCCGCGCGTCCTTCACACGATCCGAAACTTCGATACGCGTCGACGACCGCGTCCGCACGCGGCGCGTTCAGGTCGAAGAATCGATGAAGGAACTGGAGCAACGGCTGGCTCAGTCCAAGAAACTGTCGATCGAGGCCCGGATCTCGCAGGCAGGTCTCGATTGGACGAAGCAGCAGTTCATGATCTATTCCGGCGTCATCGGCGCCGTTGTTCTGATTGCGTCCTTTTTTGGCGGAGCACCGCTGTTGCCGGCAATCGGCTTCGCTTTTGCCGCCAGCTTTGGATTGCCCCGCTGGGCGCTCGGCTTTCTGAAGAAGCGCCGTGAAGCGAAATTCCTCGATGCCCTGCCCGATGCCGTCGACGTGATCGTTCGCGGCATCAAGGCAGGCTTGCCGCTGTTCGATTCGCTGAAGGTTGTGGCATCGGACGCCCCGGAACCGCTGCGCACCGAGTTCAACGCGATCATCGAAACCCAGACCATCGGCATGCCGCTCGGCGACGCCTGTCAGCGCCTTTACGAAAGAATGCCGGTGCCGGAAGCCAACTTCTTCGGCATCGTCATCGCGATCCAAACCAAATCCGGCGGCAACCTGTCGGAAGCGCTTGGCAACCTGTCCAAGGTGCTGCGCGATCGCAAGAAAATGAAGGCGAAAATTCAGGCGATGTCGATGGAAGCCAAGGCGTCGGCGGGCATCATCGGCGCATTGCCGCCTCTGGTGATGCTGATGGTCTACATCATGACACCTGACTACATCTCGCTGCTCTGGACCCACCCGACCGGCCGGATCATGCTGGCCGGCTGCGTCTTGTGGATGGGATCGGGAATTCTCGTCATGCGAAAAATGATCAACTTCGATTTCTGACGGGGCACCATGCTGGTCGATCTCATCATCGAAAAGTTTCACGACATCCGGTTCATGACCATGCTGATGTCGGCCATCGCAGCGGCGGCAGCTGCCTACGCAGTGGTGTCGCCGATGTTTGCCGGCGAGGGCCTCGCCAAGCGCATGAAGGC
>CAZQMD010000318.1:0-5720 GCA_964594185.1 uncultured Afipia sp.
CCAATCCGGCACTCGGTGCAGCCAGCGATCTGCTGGTGCGGCACGGCGGATCGGTGATCCTGTCGGAGACGCCGGAAACCTATGGCGCGGAACATCTGCTGACGCGGCGCGCAGTCAGCCCCGAGGTTGGCGAGAAGCTCGTCGCGCTGATGCGCTGGTGGGAAGATTACACCGAGCGAAACGGCGCGGAGATGGATTCTAATCCCAGCCCCGGCAACAAGGCCGGCGGTCTCACCACCATTCTGGAAAAGTCCCTCGGTGCGATGGCGAAAGCCGGCAGCACTAATCTTGTCGATGTGGTGGGCTATGCGGAGCCTGTCACCAGGAAGGGCTTCACCTTCATGGATACGCCCGGTTTCGATCCGGTGGCTGCGACCGGGCAGGTGGCGGGCGGGGCCAATCTGGTCTGCTTCACCACAGGACGCGGCAGCGTGTTCGGCTGCAAACCGTCGCCCTCGATTAAACTTGCGACCAACACGCCGATGTATCGCCGCATGGAAGACGACATGGACGTGAATTGCGGAACCATTCTGGACGGAGACGAGACCGTGCAGGAATGCGGCCAGCGTATTTTCGACCTGATCCTGCGGGTGGCCTCCGGGGAACAGACCAAGAGCGAGGCGTTCGATTTCGGCGCTGCGGAATTTGCGCCCTGGGTATTAGGCGCTACGATGTAGCCTGAAGAGTCGAGCCAAACTCGACCGCAGGGAGAAACACGATGCCTGCCGTACAGCGCGTCGATCCAAAGACGATCTTCAGCCCCGAGGAGTGGGCGCATCTGACCGCGCGCGAGTCATGGCGCGGGATGTGGCTGGTCGTGCATTGCTGGGGCACTATCGTCGCTGCCATTGCTCTGGTGACCATCTGGCCGAACCCGTTGACCTGGCTGATCGCGGTGATGATCGTCGGCACCCGACAGCTTGGCCTTGCGATCCTGATGCACGAAGCCGCGCATGGCGGCCTGCACACAAACCAGAAGATCAACGAGTTCGTCGGCAACTGGATTTGCGCTGTGCCGGTCGGCGCGTCGCTGGCGGGGTATCGCGCCTATCATCTCAAGCATCACCGGTTCACGCAGCAGCCGGAGGACCCGGATCTCGGTCTGTCAGCGCCGTTCCCGATTTCCAAGGACAGTTTCTACCGGAAGGCTTTTCGCGATCTCACCGGGCAGACGTTCATCAAGCAGCGTTCGCCGTCATTCAAGGCGTTGTTCGTCCGTCGCGAACCCGTTCTGACCGAGGCGATGCGCGATGAGGAAACCGAGAACTTCCTGACCAGCGGGCGCATCGCCATGCAGCGGTTTCTCGGCGTCAATGCGCTGCTGTTCGGTCTGTTCTGGCTGACGGGCGCAGGCATCTGGTTTTTCGGTGTCTGGATCGTCGCAATGGCGACATGGTTTCCTTTTGTGACGCGGGTGCGCAACATCGCCGAGCATGCCTGCACCTCGACCGGCCCCGATCCATTTAGCCACGCGCGGACAACCCGCGCAAATCTCATTGAACGTGCGCTGATTGCGCCATACTGGGTGAACTATCACGCCGAGCATCATCTTTTCATGTACCTGCCGTGCTACCGGCTTGAGGAGGCGCATCGGCTTTTGACCCAGAAGGGCCTGATTGAGCGCGTTGATGTCGCCCCCGGTTATCTGGATGTGATCCGGCTGGCGACGTCGCGGCCGCAGCCGGCGTGAGCGCGGCTTTGCCACGCTCCTGAAATGCTTCTAATGTGCCGCCGCAAATCAATGCGACGGAAAGATCAAGATGACCAAGGGTCTCAAGAAGGGGCTGACCAGCTACGGCGATCCGGGATTTTCGCTGTTCCTGCGCAAGGCCTTCATCAAGGCGATGGGCTATTCCGACGACGCGCTGGAGCGCCCCATTGTCGGCATCACCAACACCTACAGCGACTACAATCCCTGCCACGGCAATGTCCCGCAGCTCATCGAAGCGGTGAAGCGCGGCGTCATGCTGGCGGGCGCGATGCCGATGGTGTTTCCGACCATCTCCATCGCTGAAAGTTTTTCGTTTCCGACCTCGATGTACCTGCGCAACCTGATGGCGATGGACACCGAGGAGATGATCCGCGCCCAGCCGATGGATGCCATCGTGGTGATCGGCGGCTGCGACAAGACGCTGCCTGCGCAGATCATGGCTGCGGTGAGTGCGGATCTGCCGACGGTGGTCATTCCGGTCGGGCCGATGGTGGTCGGACATCACAAGGGCGAAGTGCTCGGTGCCTGCACCGACTGCCGCCGCATGTGGGGAAAATATCGCGCAGGCGAGATCGACGAAGTAGAGATCGAGGCGGTCAATGGCCGCCTCGCGCCCTCGGTCGGCACCTGCATGGTGATGGGCACGGCGAGCACCATGGCGTGCGTGACCGAAGCGCTTGGCCTGTCGCTGCCGATGAGCGCAACGATACCCGCGCCGCATTCGGAGCGCGTACGCTCCGCCGAGCACAGCGGCAAGCGCGCCGCCGAAATGGCGGTCAGCGGTGGGCCGCGCCCAAGCGAACTGCTGACGCCTTCGGCCTTCCGCAATGCGCAGGTCGTGCTGCAGGCCATCGGCGGATCGACCAATGGATTGATCCATCTGACCGCTATCGCAAACCGCACCAAGCATCGGGTCGATCTCGAAGCCTTTGACAAGCTGGGCCGCGAAGTGCCGGTGCTGATCGATCTGAAGCCATCTGGCGCGCATTACATGGAGCATTTCCATCATGCGGGTGGTGTACCCAAGCTGATGAAGGAACTCGGCGATCTGATCGATCTGGACCAGAAGTCCATCACGGGACAGACGCTGCGCGATATCGTTGCCAATGCCGAAGAGGTGCCCGGTCAGGACGCCATCCGCTCGCGCGACAATCCGATCAATCGCGAAGGCGCGATGGCGGTGCTGCATGGCAATCTTGCGCCGCGTGGCGCGGTCATCAAACAGTCAGCCGCATCGCCCAAATTGCTGCAACACACCGGCCGGGCCATTGTGTTCGAGTCGGTAGAGGACATGACGCTGCGGGTCGATGATCCGAACCTCGATGTGACGGCCGATGATGTTCTGGTGCTGCGCAACGCCGGGCCGAAGGGCGCGCCGGGTATGCCAGAGGCGGGCTATCTGCCGATCCCGCAGAAGTTGTTGCGGGCCGGTGTAAAGGACATGGTCCGGATTTCCGATGCGCGCATGAGCGGCACGGCGTTCGGCACCATTGTGCTGCATATCACGCCCGAATCCGCCGTCGGCGGCCCGTTGGGGCTGGTGAAGACCGGCGATATGATCAGGCTCGATGTCTCAAAACGGCGCATCGATCTTCTGGTCGATGAGGTTGAGTTGACCATGCGGCAGCGTGCACTGCCGAAACCATCGACACCTGAATGGGCCGCGCGGGGCTATGCCCATCTGTTTCATGAAACCATCACGCAGGCAGACGAGGGGTGCGATTTCGATTTCATGGGGGTAAGCGGTCCCGCTGGACTTAAGAAGGAAATCTGACGAAAATCGCGCATCCGAGTCCCTTCGACGGAGGCGTGAATGAGCACCATGGCGTTGACGGCGGAAGACCATGCGGATCGCCGCCGCCGGATTTGGGCAATCGTCGGAAGCTCATCCGGAAATCTCGTCGAGTGGTACGACTTCTACGCCTACGCATTCACGGCGCTTTATTTCGCCCATGCGTTCTTTCCTGCGGGTAATCAAACCACGCAACTGCTACAGACCGCGGCGGTGTTTGCCATCGGCTTCCTGATGCGGCCGATCGGCGGTTACATCTTCGGCACGATTGCCGACAGGTATGGCCGCAAGACATCGATGGTCACGTCCATTCTGATGATGTGCGGCGGCTCGCTCGCCATCGGTCTGTTGCCAACCCATGACACGATCGGCATCGCGGCGCCGATCCTGCTGTTGCTGGCCCGCATGATTCAGGGGCTTTCGGTCGGCGGTGAGTATGGCACGACCGCGACCTACATGAGCGAGGTCTCGCTTCCCGGCAAACGCGGTTTCTACGCATCGTTCCAGTATGTCACGCTGATCGGCGGGCAACTCCTGGCGTCTCTCGTGGTACTGGTTATCCAGCTTATGCTGACCGATGAGCAACTGCGTGCGTGGGGTTGGCGTATTCCGTTCCTGATCGGAGCACTCTGCGCGATCGTTGCGCTTTACTTGCGAATGTCGCTGCATGAAACGTCGTCCGAAGCGAGCCGCTCGCAGGAAGGCGCGGGAACGCTGCGCAATATCTTCACGCATCACCTGAAGCCGTTTCTGCTTGTACTTGGATACACTGCAGGCGGATCGCTGATCTTCTATACGTTCACGACCTATATGCAGAAATATCTGGTCAACACGGCGCATATGGATCATCGCACGGTGAACATTGTCATGAGCGCGGTGCTGTTCACCTACATGATCCTGCAGCCGCCGTTCGGCGCGCTGTCGGACAGAATTGGGCGCCGCACCCAGATGCGGCTGTTTGGCTTGCTGACGGTCCTGACTGTCGTTCCGCTGATGCACGCGATCGGCGGTGTGAAGAGCCCTTACATGGCCTATGTATTGATCGTCATCGCGCTTGCGATCGTGTCGCTCTACACCTCAATCAGTGGTGTAGTGAAAGCGGAAATGTTCCCGCCGGAGGTGAGGGCGCTCAGTGTTGGATTCGCTTATGCGATCGCCAATGCCGGGTTCGGCGGCACAGCGGAGTATGTCGCGCTTTGGTTCAAGGAACATGGAATCGAATCGGACTTCTTCTGGTATGTCACGATCATGTGCGGCATCGCTTTCGTTGCAGCAATCCTGATGCCTGACCCCAAGGTAAAAGGGTATCTGCACGGGCATGAATCCGATCCGGATTAGGTGAAGAACCGCAAGCAGGGCGCGGTCTCTCTCCAATGTGGTCCCGGCATGCGCCGGAACGACAGCGTGGTCGTGCAGCGTGCTTCGCCGCATGCTTGTCCGGAGTAGATCAATACGTCGCGCGGCCGCCGGAAATGTCGAACACCGCGCCGGTGGTGTAGAGACATTCTTCGGATGCCATCCATGCCACAAGAGACGCCAGTTCTTCGACTTTGAGGAAGCGTCCGCGCGGAATCTTCGACAGCATGAAGTCGATATGCTGCTGCGTCATCTGGTCGAAGATCGCTGTCTTGGCTGCGGCCGGTGTCACGGCATTGACGGCGATGTCCGTGCCTGCCAGTTCCTTGCCGAGCGATTTCGTCAACGCGATCACGCCGGCTTTTGAGGCCGAGTAATGCGATGCGTTCGGATTGCCTTCCTTGCCGGCGATGGAGGCAATGTTGACGATCCGCCCGTAGTTCTGCTTCACCATGGTTGGAACCACGGCATGACAGCAGATGAACGGTCCGTCGAGGTTGATCTTCATCACCTGACGCCATTCGTCATAGGACAGGTCCGCAACGGTCTTGTTGACGCCTGCGATGCCCGCATTGTTGACCAGAATGTCGATGCGGCCGAACGCTTTCAACGTGGCGTCGCGCGCCGCGTCGACCGCAGCGGGATCGGTGACATCGACCTTGAGCACAGTGACTGCGGAGCCGATGTCTTTTGCGGTCTTTTCTGCAAGCTTATCGTTCAAATCCCAGATCGAGACCTTTGCGCCCCAGGATACAAAGCGGTCGGTAATGGCACGGCCAAGGCCCTGTGCGCCGCCGGTGACAACGCCGAAGCGTCCGGTCAGATCGATCTTGTTCAAGGCGTTTCTCCCGATTTTCTTGT
>CAZQMD010000319.1:0-5714 GCA_964594185.1 uncultured Afipia sp.
CTTTCACTCTCAGACCAAACGGTGACAGCCCGCGGCAAGGCTCAGATCACTGAGTTGATCACGAGCGCGCTCGCACAACGCGGTTCGACAAAGGCCGGATCGTGAGGGCAAATCCCGAGCGAGCCAGGGAAACAGCCCGAGAGATCGTTCGCGAGTTTGGTGTCAAGGCGGCGCCTGTTCCGGTGGAGCGCATCATTAAGGCCCGCAACATCGTCCTTCAATATGCGCCGCTCGAAGACGATCTATCCGGCATGGCCTATATAAAAGATGGTGTTGGGATCATCGGCATCAACGCCCTCCATCATCCGAATCGCCAACGCTTCTCGGCGGCGCACGAACTTGCACATCACGTCCTCCACGCGGAGGAGATCAAGAAGGCGGTTCATGTCGACAAGGGGTTCCGTGTTCTGTTTCGCGACGATGTCTCGTCGCAAGGTATCGATCCGTTGGAAGTCGATGCCAATGCGTTCGCGTCTGAGTTTCTGATGCCTCACGACCTGCTCAAGATTGCGCTAGGTGCCAGTGGCCTCGACATCGAGGATGATCAGGGTGTTGAGGCGCTTGCACGGCGGTTCAAAGTTAGCACCGCGGCAATGCGTTTCAGGCTGGCCGGCCGCTTTTAGAGAGTTGGTCCGTGAGCTTCGTGTTCTTCGACACCGAAACCACGGGCCTAAACCTTGGCATCGATCAGATCATCCATTTTGCCGCCGTCCGGACGGATGCGGCGCTCAACGAAGTCGAGCGGTTTGAAGCGCGTTCGCGGCTTCTCCCCCATGTCGTGCCACATCCCGTTGCTCTGCGGACCAACGGACTGCACATAGACCAGCTGACGGATGAGTCACTGCCTTCACACTACCAGATGGTTCGTTCTATCCGGGAGAAGCTGCTGACGTGGTCGCCGGCAATCTTTGTCGGATACAATTCGATTCGTTTCGACGAGGAGATGCTCCGGCACGCGCTCTTCCAAACACTCCATCCGACCTATCTCACGAGTTCTCATGGCAACTGCCGGGGCGACGTCCTTGGGCTGGTCATGGCGGCCGCTGCAATAACCCCAGCCTGTATCGCTGTTCCGGTGGGGCCAGAAGGGCGCGCGAGCTTTCGCCTCGAGCACTTGGCGTCGGCGAACGCCATCGCACACGAACGGGCTCATGATGCTATGGCTGACGTCGCCGCCACGCTCGACTTGTGCCGGTGCGTGTCCAACCGCTCGCCGGAGCTGTGGCAGAGATTTGTCAGGTTTTCGAAAAAGGCGACGGTCGCTGATTTTGTGGATTCCGAGGAGGGCTTCTTCCTCACTGAGTTTTTCGCAAACGAGGCCTGCCACTTGCCAGTCGTCTGCGTCGGTCGAGATCCGGAGCAGCCGAACGCGCGTTTGTGCTTGCGGTTAGACTGCGATGTGGACCGCTTCTTAACGTTGTCGGACGACGAACTACGAAATCAACTTGCGCGCAAGCCAAGCCCGGTTCGCCGGTTTCGCATCAATGCCTCACCTACACTGACGCCCTTGTATGACGCTCCAGTAAAAATGGTGAATGGCTGCGACTTGACGAGGGTCGGGACGTCAGCCCGTCGGATCAGAGATGATTTGCCGTTCTGCGCTCGCCTTGTCTCGATCTACGTCGCTATGCGGACACCACGTCAACCTTCGCTGCATGTCGAACAGCGCATTTACGACGGGTTCCCTGGCCCCCAAGACGAGCGCCGCATGGATGACTTTCATGAAGTAAGCTGGCCGGACGCACTCTCGATCACTCTTGATCTCGAGGACGAACGGTTGCGAACGTTCGGTCTCCGCCTGATCTACTTCGCAGCGAGATCCGTCCTTCCGGAGAACATGCGACTAGAAATCGAGCGCGCCTTGACCGATCGCCTCATCAATAACGACGCTGGCCTATTCACTCTTGGCATGGCGCTAAGCGAAACCGAAGCCTTGTTATCTCGCGACTCTCCAGGTTCTGACATGATCCTTTCGGACTATCGCAACTACCTTGAGAATCGGATCGAAAGGGTGATGGCGTTTCGTGCGCGGCACCTCACTTCGGCGAAATGAGGACGCCAGACCAACCGACACTAAAGGTCTCTTTGCGTTTTTTGGAGGAGCCCATTCCGCATAGCCCGCTGTATATCGATAATCCCGAGCTACGTTGACTATGTATATATCGCCGGTTCGTGAGCTGCTTTGCAACAAGGACCTCCCCTGTGTTGTATGCGTGGATTGATGGCGTGAAACGCGCTCCGCTGGCGAAAGGCGAACGTACCGCCTGTAGAGACTGCGGTGGGCTCTTGACGGCCGTCATTCCGGCCGAGAACGTAGCGCATTGGCGGCACAAGGCAGGCGACTGCGATTCTTGGAGTGAGACCGAGGGGCCGTGGCATCTTGGGTGGAAGGAGCTTTTCGGCATTTCATGCCGTGAGGTTATCTTGCATGACGTGGCAACCGGGGAACGACACCGTGCCGATGTGCTCTGTGGCTTCGGCTCGTCTAAGGCGACGGTGCTAGAGCTTCAGCACTCCTCCATTTCTGAGGAGGAGCGGAAGGCCAGAGAGGCATTTTATCAGCAGGGACATCGTATGTTCTGGCTCGTCCACATCCACAGTGACGGCTCTTTTCTGGCCCACAACTTCGGACTATCGATCGACTTTCGGAGGCGGCCCATCCAGCTCGACGGAAGGACCTTCGGCGTGATGCGCTGGATGGGAAGCAGCAAACAGTTCATTGAAAAGTGGAAGCGAGCAAACGCTCACGTGTTTTTCGACTGGGGTGGACGCATCCTTTATCTCGCGGGCGAGACGGTTGTTCTGCGATTGGGCGGTCCGTTCAGGCGGGGCGAGTTTGCGCTTTGTCAGCTTACCCGAGATGAATTTGTTCGCGCCGTCTACGGGCACGATTGACGGATAGCAGCGATTCCTCAGAGCTATCGCGGATCACCCACCCTCCGATGGCGCTGCGCTGTCGCTGGTCTTTGGAAGTCATTCACTTGGGCTGTCCCCTACTCGAGGTCGTCAGGGTGAGGACGAGCGACGGGTGCGATTGCCGAACGACTGTGAGGCCGACCGGTAGTGTCATCGGGTTACCGTTCAAGGCTTGCCGGATGTTGTTGGTCCAGTCGGGTGCTGGCCGTTCGCCATGCCCGAAGGCAATTACCCTAGCGCTGGAGAAGATTGCACGGGAGAATAGTGCTCCCCGAAGGGGGGGCGGGTATCGTTAGGGGAGAAAAGGGGCGTGTCGCTGGTTCCAACAGCCAACGAAATTTCGGTGCGACAGGTGCTTGAGAAGTTCGAAACCGAGTTCGCGTCGGTCGCGAAAGCGGTGGAGAATGGCGAGTTCGCGCTATGGGTCGGCTCAGGGATCTCACGGCAGGCCCCCAATCTCGGCAATCTCATTGAACGCGCCTTCGATTACATCCGCGAGCGGGCGACCAATCCGGTGTCGGCTGGCGCCTATCTTCCGGCGCTCCACGAAGCACTTGGGCTTGCTGAGATCGATCCTGCGACCGTGGAGGCACAATATGGCCAGCCCCTTGCCACCTGGCCGGAACATGCTGCGATCATCGGTAGGCTGTGGGCCAAGTATTCTCGCGTTCTCGACATTCGCATCGCTGGCACGGACCCAGATTTCATCCTGTGGGACGCGATCGATGTTAGGCAGGCCTTCGACAGCCCTGAACCGCCTGCAGCGGAGCATCTGTGCATTGCGATTTTGATCGTAGAAGGCGCGATACAGTCCATTGCCTCGGCCAATTGGGACGGGTTCATCGAAGCAGCCGTCGCGCGGCTGAGCAACCACGTGGCCGGCATCATGCAGGTGGTCGTCGATCCGGATCAGCTCCGAGGGCCGCCCGGTCGGGCACGGTTGCTGAAGTTTCATGGTTGCATAGTGCACGCCACGCGCGAACCGCTGATATTCCGACGTTTCCTAACTGGTAGCTACACTCAGATTATGGACTGGCCAGAGAAGGCTGAGTTTGCGGCGATGTGCAATGCAGTCGTCGGCCTTGCGACAACCCAGAAGACACTCGTGCTGGGGCTTTCGATCCAGGACAACAACCTTCAGACGCTCTTCGCGCGTGCCAAGGCTGTCCATGCTTGGCCGTGGCCGTGCGCTCCAGCCGCGCCAGCGCACGTTTTCTGCGAGGACAAAATCCAGCAGGGCCAGCGAGACGTGCTTCGCCTTTCTTACGGCGACGCGTACAATGGCAGCCTCGCCGCCGTTCATGAGGCCACGCTGCTGCGCGCCTGGGGTGAAAAGGTGCTGATAGCGCTCGTCCTGAAGCTGCTCTGTGATAAGCTCGCCCGATTGATGGAGCTGGGTCTCGATGGCTTGGGCAAAGCGCCGATTGCAGTCGCGCTCAAACCCCTGCTAACGGCGTTACGGGACGACATCGCGGAACTGGCAATCCCCGCTCCGGGCCACCAGAACCGGACCGTTTTTGTGAACCAGGCCATTGCGTTGTGGTCACGCATGCTCTCACTGTTCCGAAGCGGGGTCTTACCCGCGAATCCGGACGCCTATGAAACGCTGAGCAACTCGACGCCCGATCTCATTGCCGCCGACCAGAACGCCCAAGCCATGGGGCTCGGACGCCTCGGGATCGCCTTGTCTTTGCTCCAGTATGGACGAGCGGTAAGCCATTGGGAGCTGCGTCAGCCCGTGTCGAATGACCTGACGTCCGGAGCGATGACCGCTCGTGCATCGCGCCCGGCGGCGGTGGAACGCCCTCTCTTCCTGGTCAAGTCGGCGACGGACGCGATCGCTCTTAAGAGCCATGGCGCCTTCGCCAATGACGATGCGATCGTCATCCATGCCGACGATGCTTGGCATCAGATGATAGGCGGCGGTGCAAGCGCGCGCCGCGTACGCGCCGCGCCTGGGCGAACGGGACATGTTGGAGAAACTCATGTCAGCCTTGGTGAACTGCTCACACGCTGCGGCGATGCTTCGACGCTCAAGCAAGAGTTCGTCGCGGAGATGATGCTGTGAGCGGTTCGCCCCTCGTACAGGCGATCCAAGAACGCCTTCGTGGTGCTGGCTACAGCGACCTCTCGACGCCGTTCAAGGTGGCCGGCGTCGAGTTTGCCTTCACCGGGGCGATGCGCGGTCGTGACGGGCGGGCCCTGGATCTGGTTCTTGTTGTTGATACGACGACAGGAGACTTCGGCGACCGCGATGGTGCTCGCGTCCGACAGCGAGTGGAAGCGCTGAGCCGGGCGCTCGACGTTACTGGCTCACGCTATGTTGTAACGGTGATCTTGGCAGGCGCAGTGCTTGCGGAAGGAATCGAAGCGCTATCCGAGACCTGCCGCGTGTTGCAAGTCGAGAGGGTCGCGCTCGATGACCAGGGCAAGCCGGTGGACGAGACTGCGGGACGCCAACTCGACGATCGCATCCGCGTGCTCCTGCCGCTCACCCTTCCCGTTCCGATCGCAGAGACTCAGGACGGCAGCGGCTCCGCCATGGAACAGCTCGTTCGTGCTCTCCCAGCCGGCACGAACAGGGTCTTGGTCGATGGGGTGATCGCCGCATCGAGTGCCGGGGAGCAGTCGGTGACCGATGCAGTGGCGCGGATAATCGACGGTGTGTTTCAGTCCGAATCGGGAGAGGAGCAATCGTGAACGACCTCATCCTCAAGAGCCTCGACATTAGCAATTTCCGCAGCATTCGCGGCCAGGTCCATGCACCCCTCGACGCCAAGGTCGTGCTCGACCCCGAC
>CAZQMD010000320.1:0-5709 GCA_964594185.1 uncultured Afipia sp.
GAGCATGTTCTCACCCTCGTAGAAGCAGTCCACCGGGCAAACTTCCACGCAGTCCATGTACTTGCACTTGATGCAGTTTTCAGTGACGACGTACGTCATCCAAGGCTCCGGAACGTCTCATTTTCAGGTGTGGCGTAGCGCAGGATTTACGCCACCGCAAGGGACGCCGTCGCAGCCATGACTGGCAATTAGTCATTCCGGAGGCGATTGCAAATCAACGTAAATGGCGCGTGCGGCGGCAGAATCTCCGCGCCGATCGCTGAAGCCCGTGATCTTGAGAATCCGCACCCGGTTGTCGAGCGCGATGGTGAGGACCTCGCCCGCTTTTACGGCATGGCCCGGTGAGGTCTGCCGCGCGCCGTTGATACGTACACGCCCCTTGGCGACCAGGGCCGCGGCATCGGTGCGGGTTTTCACCACCCGCGCATGCCACAGCCACTTGTCGAGGCGCTGCCGATCCAAATTATTCCTTGCGGGTGCCTGCGAGCTGATCCTTGAGCGCCGCCAACTTGGCGAACGGCGAGTTCGGATCGGCAGGGCGATCCCGCTCGCGCGGTGCGGCGCTGGTCGCGTAGGTGCGGTGAGAACCGCCACTGCGGTCGCGCTCGTCCCTGCGGCCGTCGCGGCGCTTGTCGAACGGACCCTTGCCGCGATCCTGATTGCGATCCTTGTTCTTGAAGTGATCGCGCTGTGGACGGCCACCCTTGTCGTCACGCGGCGGACGTGCCTGCGCAGCATCCGCACCCGCGTTCACGGTCGGCGCATCACCGCGCGGGCGGCGATGATCGTTGTTGCGATCGCGGCGATGACGGCCATGGCGCTCGCGCTTGTCGCCTTCGACAGGTGCTTCGCCTTCGGCGGCGGGAGCGGCAGATTTATCCGGTCCCTTGTAGCGGCTGCGGTCATGACGCGGACGGCGCTCCTCGGAACGTCCGCCCGGACGCCAGACTTCGACCAGAACGGGCTCTGCTGGCGCGGCTTCTGCTTCGGGAGCCGCAGCTTCTGTGGTTACAGCTTCGGCAACAGCAACCGGCTCAGCCGCGGGTTCAGTTGTCGTGGCCGCAACAGCCGGCTCGGCAGCTTCCGCCGCCGGAGCAAACGCGACCTCCGGCAATCGGGTTGCCGTCGCATCAGGCGTCGTCTCGGCAGCAACAGCCACCTCGCTGGTGATATCGGCAATCGAATCCGTTGCCGCAGCAGCTTCCGGTTCAACAGCAACCGCTTCGGAAGACTGCGCGTCTGTCACGACGGTCTCGGATTCCGCAACAGCTTCAACCGGAGCATCTGCGGGCGCAGCAGATGGCACAGCTTCGACAGGCAGCGGCGCCCGCTTTTCCATGCGATAGCCAAGTGCGCGCAGCACCGCTGCGAAATCTTCGCCGGCGGAGCCGGTCAGCGATGTCATGGCCTGAGTCACAACGAACGAGCGTCCGTCGAATGCACCGGCCGGCTTCTCGCCCGATGAGCCCGGACGCCACGAAAGTGCCGGACGGATGAGATCCGCAAGGCGCTCCAGAATATCGACACGCACCGCGCGCTCGCCGGCGAGCTTGTAGCCGAGGGTGCGGTAGGTCTCCTGATTGAGCGCCTTGTCCGCAGGGAACGACGTGCGTCCACTTGAGGCCAGATGCTGCGCGCCGGTCAGCGCGGACCAGTCGGTGTCGTCGTTCTTCAGCGCCATCAGCAGCGATGCCAGTCCGCGCGCGGCCGGCTTCAGCAGTGCCGGGAAGAAAATATGATAGGCGCCGAAGCGCACGCCGTACTTGCGCAGGCTTGCACGCGACGGCTGATCGAGATCCTTCATCTCGGCGGCGATCTTGGTCCGCTCCAAGACGCCAAGCGCTTCGGTCAGTTGGAAGGCGATGCCGCGTGCGATGCCGGTGATGTCTTCGGCCTTCGACAGTTCGAACATCGGGCCGAGAATTTTCTCGATATGCGTCTTGAGCCAGAGATCGAGACGGTTCTGCACAGCCTCGCGCGACGGACCGGTCAAACGCTCGTCGGCGATGATGCGAATGCGTGGATGCAGCACATCGTCAGCCGCAACAAGCTTCGCAACCGCATCGCCGGTCCAGCGCAACGTTCCGTCGGAGGCCAGAACGAACTGATCGTCCGGCGCCTTCGAGAGTTTTTCGGCGCGCGCGTCGATCTCGCCCGCCAGCGCCTTGAGCGCAGCGGCCTGCAACGCCTTGGCGTCAGAACCCGCCTCGGCCGATTCCGGCGCGAACATGAATCCGTCGAGACGGCCAATGGTGTGGCCCTCTACGATCACTTCGCCGGTCTTTCCAATCTCAGTGTTCAGCATCGTGTTTTCCCGCAAGCGCCGCATCAATACACTGGTCCGGCGATCAACGAAACGCTCAGTTAGCCGTTCATGCAGGGCATCTGACAATTTATCCTCGACCGCGCGGGCAATTCCCTGCCAGCGCTCGGGGTCCACCAGCCAATCGGGACGATTTGCCGCGAATGTCCAGGTCCGGATCTGGGCGATCCGGGCCGATAATGTGTCGATATCGCCGTCCGTCCGGTCGGTTTGCGCGATCTGGGCCTCGAACCAATTGTCCGGAATCCGGCCTTTTCGCATCAAAAACCCGTACAGCGTGGTGACAAGCTCGGCATGCGCAGCGGGTGAGAGCTTGCGATAGTCCGGGATCTGGCAGGCTTCCCACAACCGCTCTACGGCGTCGGCGCCTTTGGCCATGTCGCGGACATCCTCATCCCGTGCCGCATGGTCCAGCACCCGAATGTCCTCGGCGATGGGTGCACGGGTCAGCCCCTCATGATTCGGCACCAGCGCGAGCGAGACCTGAAGCGCGCCCAGCGAGGAAAAATCCAGCCGCGTGTTCCGCCATTGCAGCATTTTCACACTATCGAAGGTGTGGTTCTGCAACGCATTGACCAGTTCGGGCTCGAACGGCGCGCAGCGACCCGTGGTTCCGAATGTGCCGTCACGGGTGGCGCGCCCGGCGCGGCCAGCAATTTGCGCGAATTCGGAAGGCGTCAGGCGGCGGAATTGATAACCGTCGTATTTGCGGTCCGACGCGAACGCCACGTGATCGACATCGAGATTGAGGCCCATGCCGACAGCATCGGTGGCGACGAGATAATCGACATCGCCCGACTGGAACATGTCCACCTGCGCATTGCGGGTGCGCGGTGACAACGAACCAAGCACCACTGCGGCGCCGCCATGCTGACGGCGGATCAGTTCGGCGATGGCGTAAACTTCATCGGCGGAAAACGCGACAATCGCGGTGCGCCGGGGCTGACGTGTGATCTTGCGATCGCCCGCGAATTCTAGCTGCGAGAGCCGCGGCCGCGTCACGATATTGGCCCCGGGCAACAGCCGTTCGATGATCGGCCGCATGGTCGCGGCACCCAGCAGCAGCGTCTCGTCGCGCCCGCGCCGGTTCAAAATCCTGTCGGTGAAAACATGCCCGCGCTCGAGGTCTGCTGCGATCTGGATTTCATCCACCGCGAGAAACGACACATCGAGATCGCGCGGCATCGCCTCAACAGTCGAGACCCAGTAGCGCGCGCGCGGCGGCTTGATCTTCTCCTCGCCGGTGATCAGCGCAACAGCGTCCGCTCCGGCTCTTGCTGCGATCTTGTTGTAGACCTCGCGCGCCAGAAGCCGCAGCGGCAGGCCGATAATGCCGGACGAATGCGCCAGCATGCGCTCGATGGCGAGATGGGTTTTGCCGGTGTTGGTCGGACCCAGCACGGCGGTCACACCGGCACCGGCGACGCGATCATTGGAAAACAGCGGGACTGAAGACGACAAGGGCATGATCACAAGGTCCGCATGACGCACACGACGCGGACGCCGCAGCAAAGCTTCTGGAAGTGTCTCACAATGCAACGCTTTTCACGCTGCAACTTAACATTTGGAACGGTTAAGGAACGAAAGAGGCCCGAATCGCTGACTCGCGGCATGACCGGATTGAAGACCTCAACATGTCGCACAATGCGCCGACCAACAACACTAGATAGGGTTTGAGCTTGCTCCGCGCACATGGCTTGAGAGGGCAAAATCGTTAAGTCCGGAGTCGAATCGGATTGGCCAGAGAGTCAACACGATTCATCGGGAGATTCGTTCCGGAATCGGCGGCGCGTGGTGCCCGGCGGAAGTGCCACCCGTCTCGATCAGTTTGTTTTGGCGGTCTTCTGTACCGACACGAATTCCGTGGCCTCGATCATGCCGGTGCCGAGCGGTGTGGGAATCGTGATCCTGTAAGGCGCGAGCACGCGCGTTCCGGCAATCGGCGCAAACCAGATTTCCATATCGCGGCGAGCCGCGACGTATTTGATCGAGGCGCGATCCGGGACGTAGCCCGCAATCGGCGTGAAATAGACTGCGCAGACCACCACCGGCCCGTGATAGCCCTTTTCAGCCTTCACGGTTTCCATGCGCTTGTATTCAAGGCGCAGATCGTAGCGCATGCGGCCATCGAAGACTGACTGCGTCTTGCGGCAGGCGTCGGGACCGAGCGGATCGCCAGTGCCTGGCACTTTCAGAAGCGCGCCAGTCATCGGATCGAGCACATTGCGGCGATGGACATCGGTGACCGGAATACGATCCGGCGTTTCCGGCGGCTGTGGCTCGATCGCCGAGTCCTTCACATTGCCGCCACCTAGAGAAATACGAATGACTTCGGCTTTCTTGCCGTAGTTGACGGTCGACACGTAGCTCAGCGGCGCGAATTGGCCTGCAGCGATACGGCCCTGCGCGGTGCCTGTGCCGTTGCCGCCGCCGATGGACTTCATCAGGCCCGTGGTCGCGCCGCTGACGGCCGCCGAATACTGATCTTCGGCGATATCGACAACCCAGGCGCCCTTGCCGATCGGCAGACCGGCCAATGAAGCCTCATATTTGGCGTCCAGACGTCCCTGGGCGCTTGCAGCACCCGCGGTCGCCGCCAAAGCCGTACATACGGTCAGACAGAGCCCGGCGGGGGCCATCCAGGCGTTTTTCGAGGTCAATTCTGGGAACCGGGGCATATCCACCGACAAAAATCCTGCTGCGCAATGACCGGCGATTGGACCGGTGCCACCGGGCACGGCGTCGGCGGGAGGGTTTATCCCGCATAGGCCGCGAAAGTCATGATCGAAAGCCTGTAACCTCCTGTCTGGTCAGGGATTACGTCGATTATATGTTAGGAAACCACTGGTTTGACGGGGAAAATTGTCATTTTCGCAGGCAGCCGCCCGCTTGGCGTCGTGCAGATAAGCGGCTGAAATCGCCTCTCAACCTTGACGCTGGGCGGCTAGCCCCTTATAGCTCCGCCGTTCCTGAAATGGACGGCTTTCAACCCCCACGCGACCCCTCCGGGCGGTCCGGGGCGACACAAGATTTCGCCAAAGGATTACACGATGTCTCGGCGCTGCGAATTGACGGCCAAGGGCCCTCAGGTTGGCCACAAGGTCAGCCACTCGAACCACAAGACCAAGCGCCGGTTCCTGCCGAACCTGTGCAACGTCACCCTGATCTCCGAAACGCTGGGCCGCAACGTGCGCCTGCGCGTGTCGACCAATGCGCTCAAGTCGGTCGATCACAATGGCGGTCTCGATGCGTTCCTGCTCAAGGCCAAGGCCGACAACCTGTCGCCACGCGCGGTCGAGCTGAAGCGCCAGATCGAAAAGAAGAAGCTCGCCGCTGCGAGCTGATCATTCGATCCGCATCAATGGTTCGAAAAGGCCGGGCTCTTG
>CAZQMD010000321.1:0-5703 GCA_964594185.1 uncultured Afipia sp.
AGAGCCTTCACGCCCCCCGCGTCGCCGGCCTCGATCTGGTCGATCCGCATCAGATGCGGCACGGCCTTGAAGATCGCCTGACGCAACTGCGCCAGCGAATCGAACGGCAGCTTCTTGCCGACCGCTTCCGACAGCGCGCGGATGATCGCCCAATCCTCGCGCGCATCTCCCGGCGGGAACGCGGCGCGGTTGGCCATCTGGACGCGGCCCTCGGTGTTGACGTAGATGCCGGCCTTCTCAGTGTAGGCCGCGCCCGGCAGGATGACGTCGGCGCGGTGCGCGCCCTTGTCGCCGTGGGTGCCGATGTAAACCACGAAGGTGCCGTCCGCCGGAGCGATGTCGTCAGCGCCCAGCGAGAACAGCACGTCGAGGGTGCCGAACGTGGTCATCTGCGCCACGGTCAGCGTGCCCGCGCCGGGCGCAAAACCGATGTCGAGCGCGCCGACCTGCGAGGCCGTTTTCTGAAGCACGGCAAAACCGTTCCAGCCGTCCTTCACTGCGCCGAAGTCCGACGCGAGCTTGGCGGCCAGCGCCAGCACTGCCGCGCCGTCGTGACGTGTGGCAACGCCTGCGCCGACCAGCACGATCGGATTCTTGGCGTTCTTCAGCACATCGGCGAACGAGTGCTTGCCTGCAACGAGATCGGTCAGCGTATCGGTGCCTGCACCGAGATGCTCGTAGTCATAAGTCAGCTCGGCCTTTTCGCCGATCAGACCGACCTTGAGCGCGCCGGAGCGCCAGCGCTTGCGGATGCGCGCGTTGAGCACGGACGCTTCCTTGCGCGGATTGGAGCCGATGATCAGCAGCGCATCGGCCTGCTCGATGCCGGCGATGGTCGGATTGAAGATATAGGACGCGCGGCCCGTCTTCGAATCGAATGCCGCGCCGTCCTGCGTGGCGACATTGCTTGATCCGAACTGAGCCAGCAGCTCCTTGAGCGCAAACATCTCTTCGACAGCGGCGAGATCGCCCGCAATCGCGCCGATCCGCGGACCGTGCAGTGACGCCGTTTTCGCAGCGATCGCCGCGAACGCTTCGGACCACGATGCCGGGCGCAGCTTGCCGTTCTCGCGAATGTACGGCCGGTCGAGACGCTGCGTGCGCAGGCCATCGACGATGTGGCGCGTCTTGTCGGAGATCCACTCCTCGTTCACATTCTCATTGACGCGCGGCAGGATGCGCATCACTTCGCGGCCGCGCGTATCGACGCGGATGTTGGAGCCGACCGCATCCATCACGTCGATGGACTGGGTCTTGCCAAGCTCCCACGGGCGCGCAGCAAAAGCATACGGCTTCGAGGTCAGCGCGCCGACCGGGCAGATGTCGACGAGATTGCCCTGCAGTTCCGACGTCAGCGCGGTCTGGAGATAAGTCGTGATCTCGACGTCCTCGCCGCGGCCGGTGAGACCCATTTCAGGTACGCCGCAGACTTCGGTGGTGAAGCGGACGCAGCGCGTGCACTGAATGCAGCGGGTCATCGAGGTTTTCACCAGCGCGCCGATATATTTGTCCTCGACCGCGCGCTTGTTCTCGGCAAAACGGGTGGTGTCCACGCCGTAGCCCATCGCCTGATCCTGCAGATCGCACTCGCCGCCCTGATCGCAGATCGGGCAATCGAGCGGATGGTTGATCAGCAGGAATTCCATCACGCCTTCGCGCGCCTTCTTCACCATCGGCGACTTCGTGAACATCGCAGGCAGTTCGCCATTCGGACCGGGCCGCAGGTCGCGCACGTTCTGCGCGCACGATGCGACCGGCTTCGGCGGACCACCCTTCACTTCGATCAGGCACATGCGGCAATTGCCGGCGATCGACAGACGTTCGTGATAGCAGAAGCGCGGAATTTCAGCGCCCGCCGCCTCGCACGCCTGAAGCAGCGTGTATTCGGCCGGAACATCGATCTCTTTGCCGTCGACGAGAATTTTGGTCATCGCATTACTCCGCCGCGACCATGTGGAACGGATCGAGGACGCCCTGATCGTCAAGGGTGGCCTTGCGCGAGAAATCGTCGATGCGCCGCTCGATCTCCGGACGGAAGGCGCGGATCAGGCCCTGGATCGGCCATGCCGCCGCGTCGCCGAGCGCGCAGATGGTGTGGCCTTCGACCTGCTTGGTGACTTCAAGCAGCATGTCGATCTCGCGCTTGTGGGCGCGGCCTTCGACCATGCGCGACAGCACGCGCCACATCCAGCCGGTGCCTTCACGGCACGGCGTGCACTGGCCGCAGCTCTCATGCTTGAAGAAGTAGGAAATGCGCGCGATGGCCGCGACCACGTCGGTGGACTTGTCCATCACGATCATGCCGGCGGTGCCGAGGCTCGATTTCACCGCGCGGGTGCCATCGAAATCCATGATGAGTTCTTCGCAATCCGCCGCCGGGATCAGCGGACAGGATGCGCCGCCGGGGATGATCGCCAGAAGATTGTCCCAGCCGCCGCGAATGCCGCCGGCGTGCCTTTCAACCAGTTCGCGGAAGGTCGAACCCATGGCGTCTTCGACGACGCAGGGTGCATTCACATGGCCCGAAATGCCGAACAGCTTGGTGCCGACATTGTTGGCGCGGCCAATGCTTGAGAACCACGCAGCGCCACGGCGGAGAATGTCCGGCGCGACCGCAATGGATTCCACGTTGTTGACGGTGGTCGGGCAACCATAAAGACCGACATTCGCCGGGAACGGCGGCTTCAGGCGCGGCTGGCCCTTTTTGCCCTCAAGGCTTTCGAGCAGCGCGGTTTCCTCGCCGCAGATATATGCGCCCGCACCATGGTGGACATACATGTCGAACGGATAACCGTGGATGTTGTCCTTGCCGATCAGCTTGGCCTCATAGGCCTGATCGACGGCGGCCTGCAGATGCTCGCGCTCGCGGATGAATTCGCCGCGCACGTAAACGTAACAGACATGCGCCCCCATGGCGGCGCTTGCGATCAGGCAGCCTTCAACCAGCAGATGCGGATCATGCCGCATGATCTCGCGGTCCTTGCAGGTGCCCGGCTCGGACTCGTCGGCGTTGACGACGAGATAGCTCGGACGTCCGTCGGCATTGTCCTTCGGCATGAAGGACCACTTCATGCCGGTCGGGAAACCTGCCCCGCCGCGCCCGCGCAGGCCGGACGCCTTCATCTCGTTGACGATCCAGTCGCGGCCCTTGTCGATGATCGCCTTGGTGCCGTCCCACGCGCCGCGCGCACGCGCGCCTTTCAGGCCCCAGTCCTCGAGGCCGTAGAGATTGCGGAAGATGCGGTCCTTGTCGTCGAGCATGATCGCTACCTTAAGACCCTGAACGCTTGGATTGCTGATACGCGAGCCCAGCCGCCATCGCGCCGAAGCCGATGGCCCAGAACACGGCGGACTGAAGCTCGGTTTTCAGAATGTAATAGTTCAGCACAAAGATGAACGCGGCCGCGCAGACTGCGTGGAACGCCATATGCTTCAGAAGCTCTGCACTCATGAGGCACCTTTCGGCGGCTTGGTTGCGGTGGCGTCGCCCATCGGCGGCTTCGGATCAGGACGTTCCCGCACATTGGCGGCCTCGGTCTGCTTCTTCGATTCGGCGTCTGTCAGCGCCGGCTTGCTCGAAGCGGAGCCGTCGGTGTTGTCGTTCTTCGCGCTGGTGTTCAATGAGGTCAGGCCGGTGACCGGCGCGGCATACTGACGATTGATCTGCGGGCCGGGCTTCGGCGGATTGCCGGACGCGAAACCATCGAGAACCTTGTTCAGGCTCTCCGGCGTCAGATCCTCGTAAGTGTCCTTCCAGATCATCACCATCGGCGCATTCACGCAGGCGCCGAGGCACTCGACCTCTTCCCACGAGAAGTCGCCGTCAGCCGAAACGTGGAACGGATCGTGATGGATGCGATGCTTGCAGACGTCGATCAGGTCTTTTGAGCCGCGCAGCATGCAGGGCGTCGTACCGCAGACCTGCACATGGGCCTTCTTGCCGACCGGTTCGAGCTGGAACATCGTGTAGAAGGTCGCGATTTCGAGCACGCGGATGTAGGGCATGCCGAGAAGGTCGGCGACCGCGCGGATCGCGACTTCCGACACCCAGCCTTCGTGCTGTTCCTGCACGCGCCACAGGATCGGGATCACCGCCGAGGCCTGGCGGCCGGGCGGATATTTCTCGATCTGCGCTTTCGCCCATTCCAGATTCTCCGCGCTGAACGCGAAGCTGGTGGGCTGCACTTCTTTCGGGGCCAAACGGCGAACGGCCATCGTTAAATCTTTCGGTCTTTCATTGCGCCACTTCCTTAAGTCGTCATGGCGCGGCGCGCGTTGCCAGAATTCATGCTGTAGATACGCTGTTCCCAAAACGCGCTCGACGTTGCGAACACGTTGTAGCCAACATGCGAAGCCACCTTGATGCGATCGAGCGTGGACAGATCGGTCAATTGCTCGAACCGGTCCGTCGCGGGATCGTGAATGATCGCCTTCATTGGGGTCTGTTCGAGGATGTAGCGCGAAACGCTGTGGGTCGGATCGTTGCCGTGTTCTTCGCAGACCACGACCGAATCCGTCTCCAGAATGCGCTTGCCGCCCTTCATCGCGTCGATCTCAACGCCTTCGACATCGAGCTTGATGATGTAGCGGCCCTGCGGAGCGATCTTGCCGTCCTCGATCAGGTTATCGAGCGCCAGAACCTTCACTTCCTCACCGCCAGCGTCCGGGCCACCGGCGATGCTGAACGCCTCGTGGCGATTGCCCGACAGGCGCGCTGTGCCGCGCGCAGAACCGATCGCGGCGTTGATCGCCTCGAACCGGGCGCCATTGAGTTTGGCATTGTGCGCAAGGCGCGGATAATTCCGCGACGACGGCTCCATCGCAATCGACGGGCGCGCACCGAAACGCTGGCTGGACACCATCACCGACCAGTAGCCGTAATTCGCGCCGCAATCGATCAGCGTGTAGTTGACGTCCTTGGAGTCGAGCAGGAACAGCTCAAGCTCGTCTTCGTACTTGAAGGTGCGGTTGAGCAGCTTGCTCCAGTAACCGTCCCCGTAAGGGAACGAGAACGCAGCGTCCGGATTGAGCATGACATTGATGTCGCGCTCCGGAAGGAACAGCGTCTTCAGCAGATTGGCCGCGCTGTTGTAGCCGCGATGGGAAATATACGCGCCGACCTTCGAGCCCGCGAGCAGCGCGAAGCCGATGCTGCGTTCCCAAGGCGTCGCACCGGTCATCTCTCCGGTGGTGCGGTCAAAGATGATCGGTTGCTGCGCCATCAGCGGTCCACCTCACCGAACACAATGTCCAGCGAACCGAGAATGGCCGAGACGTCCGCCAGCAGATGTCCCTTGCAGATGAAGTCCATTGCCTGGAGGTGGGCAAAGCCCGGCGCGCGAATCTTGCACTTGTAGGGCTTGTTGGTGCCGTCGGCGACGAGGAACACGCCGAACTCGCCCTTGGGCGCTTCAACCGCGGCATAGACTTCGCCGGCTGGAACGTGAACGCCTTCGGTGTAAAGCTTGAAGTGATGGATCAGCGCTTCCATCGAGCGCTTCATCTCGCCGCGCTTGGGCGGTGCGATTTTGTTGTCATCGACAACGACCGGTCCCTGCGCTTCTGGCGCGCGCAGCTTCTCGATACACTGCTTCATGATGCGCACCGACTGGCGCATCTCTTCCATGCGGATGCAGTAACGGTCGTAACAGTCGCCGTTCTTGCCGATCGGAATGTCGAAATCCATCTCGGCGTAGCATTCAT
>CAZQMD010000322.1:0-5684 GCA_964594185.1 uncultured Afipia sp.
CGCGGCCGACGCCGGGAATGCGGCGGATTTCGCCGAGCACGTTGCGGATCATGAAGTCACCGAGGCCGACTTCATCAAGGCTGCCGTCGGTGGATTTCAGGGTGATGATCTGCAGCACCGCGCTGGAGGCTTCTTCAACCAGGATGCCCTGCTGGATCACCGCGCGCGGCAGACGCGCTTCGACGCGCTTGATGCGGTTCTGCACTTCGACGGAGGCGAGATTGGAATCCGTGCCCGGCACGAAGTTGGCGATGATTTCCACCTGCCCCAGCGAGTCGGAGGTGGATTCGAAATTGAGAATGCCGGACGCGCCGTTGAGTTCTTCCTCGATCAGCCGCGTGGTCGAGTTGTAGAGTTCCTCCGGGGACGAACCGGGATAGCTGGTCGAGATCGAGATCGAGGGCGGCGCGATGATCGGATACTGCGCGATCGCCAGAAACGGAATCGAGATCAAACCGATCAGACAAATGAACAGCGCCACCACCCAAGCGAAAATCGGGCGGTCGATAAAAAAGGCGGGCATGGATCGTTCTCTCGAATCTGGTTTTCAAAGGCGGCTTCAGCGCCGCACATGTTCAACGTCTGCTGACGTCACCTCGTCCAACCGGGGAGAGGGAAAAGATTTGTCATTGCGAGGAGCGTAAGCGACGAAGCAATCCAACTTTGCTTTTTAAAGTGGATTGCTTCGCTTCGCTCGCAATGACGAGCGGTGAAATCTCACCGCGACGAGTCGGAGACGCTGGCCGACCGGTCGAACGCACGTCCGGTTTCGCTGGACACGCGCCAGTCGCTGGCGCGCACGGCATCGCCGACGGCGAACTTCTGGAAGCCTTCGACCACCACGCGCTGGCCGGGCTTGAGGCCGTCGGTGATCAGCCACTGGCCATCGACCAGACTGCCGGTGCGAACCGGTTGCGCGACGATGCGGCTGTCGTCCTTGACCAGAAACACTTCGCTGGCGCCGGATGAATTGCGCTGCACCGCCTGCGGCGGAACAACAATCGCATCAGGATCGCGGCCCTGCTCGATCTGGACGCGGACGAACATCCCCGGAAGCAGTTCGCGCTTCGGATTCTTGAACTCGCCGCGCAGCGTCACCTGTCCGGTGCCGGCATCGACCTTGGCATCGGAGAACAGGAGCTTGCCGTCGAGCGGGTAGATCGAACCGTCGTCCAGCACGAGGCGCACCTTGGCGGCGTCGGGCGACACGGCGTCGAGATCGCCGCGATCGAAATCGCGGCGCAGCTTGTTCAGTTCGTTCACCGACTGGGTGAAGTCGGCATAGACGGAATCGATCTGCTGGATCGTCGCCAGCGCATGGGCTTCGTTCTGAACCACCAGCACGCCTTCGCTCATAAGCGCGGCGCCGATGATGCCGTTGATCGGCGCGCGGATGGTGGCGTAGTCGAGATTGAGGCGCGCACGCGACAGATCGGCATGGCGCGCGGCGAGATCCGCCTTGGCCTGCGCCAGATTGCCGATCGCGGCTTCGTTCGATGCCTGCGACGCGGCGTTGCTCTTGGTCAGAGTCTCGATGCGGATGGCATGCTGCGACGCCTGCAGCAGCGCGGCTTCGGACTTGGCCATGGCGGCTTCCGCCGCCTGCAATTCCACTTCGAACGGCTTCGGGTCGATCTGGTACAGCGGCTCGCCGGCCTTGACCTCGCGGCCCTGCTCGAAGGTGCGCGACAGGATGATGCCGGACACGCGGGGACGGACGTCCGCCACCCGCAGCGGCGCGATGCGGCCGGGCAATTCACGGACGATGGCCTGCGGCGCCGCCTTGACGGTGACGACGCTGACTTCAGGCGGCTCCGGCGGCTGGACCGACGCCACGCTTTGCTCGTTACACCCGGACAGGAAAACCGCTGCTCCAAACAGCAGGACCATTGGAGCTATCTTGGTGGCGATCGCTTGCGGGCGCGCTGGCATCTCTCATCCTTCTCATTTTGCATGACCGAAATTGAGAACGAGCGGGATTGCCCCCTGCACGCGACCCGATTCACGATCCTTGCTGATAGGTCTCAGCATGAATCGTGCCGGTGTGCATTGCAACAATGCCACGGGGCGACCCGATGTCGCGCCGAGGCTAAGTATTTGTTTTGACAAAAATTAACGCGCATTAACATTGCTCACAATTGCGTCAGTACATTGTGAGGCAGCGCCCGCTTCTGAGGCAAAAGTATGCAGGTACGGCAAATGCCTGCTTTTGAAGCAAATGCGATTCAGGGATGCGATTTTCGCATGAGTCGCGAACCGCGATTCCAGGGTTGGTCGTCCCAACGCAAGCCGGGACGACGAAGCCTTAGCTTCCACTGAAAGAATTGTAGCCCTGATCTTCCCAGTAGCCGCCCTTGTAGTCGTTGGTGACTTCCAGCGCGATCACGTATTTCGGATTCTTGAAGCCCAGCTTGGTCGGCACCCGGATCTTCATCGGATAGCCGTAGGCGCGCGGCAAAATCTCGTTGTCGAACCTGAAGGTCATCTGGGTCTGCGGATGCAGCGCCGTGGCCATATCCAGCGGTGAATTGTAGCCGTCCGCGTCGGCGCAATTGAACCAGACATATTTCGCCCGCATGTCGGCGCCGATCAGCTGCAGGAAATGCCGCAGCGGCGTGCCGGTCCAGCTTCCGATCGCACTCCAGCCTTCGACGCAGATATGCCGCGTGATCTGTTTTTCCTGCGGCAGTTTATAAAGTTCTTCGAGCGTCCACGGCTTCTTGTTCTCGACAAGGCCGCGCACCTCGAGCTTCCATGTCGCGCCATCGACGTCGGGGGCATCGTCCAGCGCGTAGTAGGCGTTGAACGGAAACGGCCGCGTGATCGCGCTCTCAGGAAACGTCGGGGCGAGCGTGTTCGGATTAAACAGCTTCGCCTGCACCGCATCGTTGAACTTCGAAATCTGCGTCAGCATCGACTCGGCGGAAAAGCTGTCGGTGACATCGCAGCCGGTCAGCAGCGTCAGCGCGCCGAGGCTGGCGCCGCCCGCGATGAAGCGCCGGCGCGACAGGTCCGGCATCACCTTCAAGGCATCCTTGACCAGCAGCTTCTTGTCGACGCCGGGAATCAGAAGATTGCGCAAGCGGCCCATGGCTCTACTCCTTTGGGCATAACCTGGTCCGAAAACCGGTTTCCACTTTTCGGGGTCATGCTTCAGCGCCCGATAATCATCGCGCGCAGGCTTTTCGGCACCAGCAGCGCCAGCGCGACATGAATCACAAGGAATCCGACAATCGCCGCCATGCAGAAGAAATGGACATAGCGCGCCACGTCATAACCGCCGAACACGGCGGTCAGCCATTGCAGTTGCACCGGCTTCCAGATGGCGAGACCCGACAGCACGATCACAATGCCGACCACGATAATCCCGGCATAGAGCAGCTTCTGCACCTGATTGTAGACGGTGAGATCGGCATGGGAGAGTTTTCCGGTCAGCGCCGCCTTGGTGTCGCCGATGACGCCGCTCGCGGAGATCGGCAATAGCTTCTTGCGAAACCGTCCGGTAACAACACCGAGGGTGAGATAGACGAAGCCGTTCACCATCAGGAGCCACATCGCCGCGAAATGCCATTGCAGCGCGCCGCCGAGCCAGCCGCCCAGCGTCACCGAATGCGAGAATGTCAGGAAGCTGAACAGCGGCGAGGCGTTGTAGATCTGCCAGCCGGACATGATCATCAGGACAATCGCCACGGCGTTGATCCAGTGCACGATGCGTACCCAGGCGGGCTGGATGGTTTTCCGGACCGTTCCGGCCGCAGATGCGGTTGGCGAATGATCGGCGATGCTGGACATGAGCGTTTCCGGTTTCACGATGTCACCAACACCTTACGGGGGCAGTTTCGTCCTTGTTACGGTCCTTCGTTCTAAAATTAGCAACTGAAGACCGGCGGTAACCCGCCGCGACACCTTATCACAAAAATGCGAGCCGGGTCGCCCCGGCTCGCACTCGTCCCGCATCTCGTGGGACTTGCGATCCGCGGGCCGATCACGAAGCCGGCATCAGCACCGAATTCACGACATGGATCACGCCGTTCGACTGGTTGACGTTGGGAATGGTCACCCGCGAAGTTCCACCCTTGGCGTCGACGAGCGA
Organism: uncultured Afipia sp.; assembly: GCA_964594185.1. Taxonomy (GTDB): domain Bacteria; phylum Pseudomonadota; class Alphaproteobacteria; order Rhizobiales; family Xanthobacteraceae; genus Afipia. Next base: position 4,094 of record CAZQMD010000322.1, read on the forward strand.
CACCTTGCCACCGACATTGCGCACCGTCAGTTGCTCGCCTTCAACGGTGGTCAGCTTCTTGCCGTCGGTGAGATCGGCAGCCGCCAGCTTGCCCGGCACGACATGATAGGTGAGGATCTTCGTGAGTGTCGCCTTGTTCTCAGGCTTCACGAGCGTTTCGACCGTACCCTTCGGCAGCTTGCCGAACGCGGCATTGGTCGGCGCGAACACGGTGAACGGGCCGGGACCGGAGAGCGTATCCACGAGGCCTGCGGCCTTCACGGCAGCAACCAGCGTGGTGTGGTCCTTGGAGTTCACGGCATTCTGGACAATGTTCTTCGACGGAAACATCGCAGCGCCGCCGACCATGACGGTCTTTTCCTTGGCATGAACCGGGACCACGGCAGTCGCAGTGATCATCAGCGCGCCGAGCGCCGCCGCGGACAGAAGTGAGATACGCATGGAGGGTGTCTTGAACATCAATCATCTCCGTTACATGTGATGACGGCGCGACAAGCCGCCGGTTGTGAACTTTCGACGCGCGATGACTTTGCTGTTGCTCGCAAGTCCAGCACCGTCGTGTTGGATTTACGGCGTGTCCATGAATGGGTTTCAGCAGTCCTTCTGAATTCGCGCTCGCAGGCTGCAGTTTCGTGCGGCACACCGCCGCGGCGCCGGGTCGACGCGAAAGGCGAGCCGGTTTGTCCCGGCTCGCCGTCTCGCAATCCAAAAAGCAGATTGCGCGGAGGATTAAGACTTCGGCATCAGCACCGTATCGATGACATGGATCACGCCATTTGACTGATTGACGTCTGCGATGGTGACGGTCGATGAGCCGCCCTTCGCATCGATGATCGCAACCTTGCCGCCGGAAGCCTTCACAGTCAGTTCTTCACCTTCCACGGTCTTCAGCTTCTGGCCATCCTTGAGATCGGCTGCATTCAGCTTGCCCGGCACCACATGATAGGTGAGGATCTTGGTCAGAGTTGCCTTGTTCTCCGGCTTCACCAGATTGTCGACCGTGCCCGCAGGCAGCTTGCCGAATGCGGCGTTGGTCGGCGCGAACACCGTGAACGGTCCCTTGCTGGCGAGGGTATCGACCAGACCGGCCGCCTTCACCGCAGCAACCAGCGTGGTGTGATCCTTCGAGTTCACGGCATTCTCGACAATGTTCTTCGACGGATACATCGGCGCGCCGCCGACCATCACGGTCTTGTCGCCGGACATTTCGCTTTTCATCATCTTGTCCTGGGCCTGCACGGGCGCCGTGAGCGCCAGCGCGCCGAATGCTGCAGCGGACAACAGGGCGATGCGGGTTGGGGTGAGCTTGAGCATGTGTCGTCTCCCGATAAATTTTGAAAGTTCCATCGGCCATCCGGTGGAATGAACGGCGGCGCTCCATCCGGCATTGCCGATCATCTGCGCCGTCGATGGCGGAGCTACGGCAGTCACCGGTGGCGCGTTTCAGGAAATAAATTTTCGGGAGTTTGAAACTTTTGCGCGCGGGGAACGTGAGGCAGGAAGCCAACGGCCCGCGCTGCGTCAGCGCGAGGAGCTTTGAGCGCGTTTACGCGCGTCTTCGACGCGCTATGGCGACGAAGCAATCCATCTA
>CAZQMD010000323.1:0-5647 GCA_964594185.1 uncultured Afipia sp.
GGTGTTTTACGGCAATATTGGCAGCGAGGAGCGGCTCGACTTCACCGTGGTCGGTCCCACCGTCAACGAGGTCAGCCGCATCGCCTCGATGTGCCGTTCGGTCGAGCGCGAATTTCTGGTTTCGTCGGCCTTCCTCGATGGTCTGGGCGCATCGGGCAAGCGGCATTTCGTTTCCACCGGCCGCTATGCGCTGCGCGGCATCGGGCGGGCGCAGGATCTCTATACGCTCGATCCCGCGATCCGGACGGAAGGACACGCTGCCTCGCCATTCGAGCAGTATTTGCAGGACCGCAAATAAATCACGCGGCGCGTGATATGCGGCTCTGGCGCGAGCCGCGGACGCGCGGATTGATGCAGGTCAACGCATCTTTCCGCGCGACCGGCAATATCGGTGCATGCCTGTCGCCCTGATGTTCAGTTTCGCGCTGTTTGTTGCCGCCATGACGAGTCCGGCTTTCGCCGCCTCGCCCGCAGAGATGCGCGGACGCGCATTCGCGCAGACCAACTGTGCACGCTGCCATTCGATCGATCGCTACACGGCGAGTCCGCTGTCCATCGCGCCGCCGTTCCGGACGCTGCGCAAGAGGTATCCACTCGAAACGCTGGCGGAAGCCTTCGCCGAGGGCATCGACACCGGCCATCCCACCATGCCGATGTTCACGCTGGAGCCCGATCAGATCAACGATCTGCTGTCGTTCCTGAAAAGCCTGAAATAGGCGCGCCCGCCCATTTCAGGCCAGCGCGATTAGCGCCTTTTCGGCACCAGTCTGATGCCGCCAAGCCGGATTATCAGTCCGCCCCGCCTGACGCATCCTCCCATCACACCGAGGCGATCACCGCCGAGGGAACAACAGGAGGATGCCATGATCGACCAGGAGATTTTCGCTTCTCAAGTGACCGCCGACCGCTTCCCCTTCCCCAGCGAAGGCGACATCACCCTCGCCGTGCGCAGCGCCAATTACACCCTCGGGCCGGTGATGCTGCACCTGAACATGGAGCCGGGCTCCGTCATTCCCCCCCACATCCACGACGGCGTGTCCGAAGTGCTCTATGTGGTCGAAGGCGACTTCATCAACGAAGGCAAGAGCTACAAGCCGGGCGACTCGCTGCACATCAAGGCCGGTCATGTTCATGGCCCGCACTCCACGAAGAACGGCGCCAAGCTGCTGGTGCTGTGGACCGAGCGCACCACCCATGAAGCCGCCAACCTCGCCGACTTCATCCTGCCGCAGGTCCAGCAGGCAGCTGAATAACAGCCGCGCGTTTCGGGGCTCACACCAGATGTGAGCCCCCGACCTTCACAAAACTAATTGCCGGACATCATCATGAAATCTCTCTACGAAGCACAGGTGACCGCCATCGGCGGACGCATGGGCGCCGCGGCCACCGCCGACGGACGCCTGCGCGTCGATCTGTCCATGCCAGAAGAATTGGGCGGCAGCGGCGGCGAGGGCGTCAATCCCGAGCAGCTGTTCGGTCTGGCCTATTCCGCCTGCTTCCTGACCGCACTCAAGAACGTCGCCAGCCAAAGCCATATCGAGATTGCGCCCGATACCAATGTCACCGCGACAGTCGGCGTGGCGCCGCGCGACAATGAAGAGGGATTAACGCTCAATGTCGCATTGCTGATCGATCTGCCGGGACTTGAACGCGACACCGCGAAAGATCTGGTGGATCGCGCCCACGCCATCTGCCCCTATTCCGACGCGATGCGACGCACCGTGGATGTCAGCCTGCGCGTGACATGACGCGCAGCGCTTAGACCTCGATCCCGACGGCCCAGGGCTGTGCCGCGAAATGCTGGCGCAAATATTCGATCAGCACGCGCACCCGCGCGGGCCGCGCACGGCCGGGCGGCGTCAGCACATGGAGTGGCGGCGGCGCGACAATCCAGTCGGTGAGCACCGCTTCGAGACGGCCCTCCTTCAGCTCCTGCGCAGCATAGGCTTCCGGCAGCGCCGTCATCGCGAGGCCCGCCACCAGCGCGGGAATCGCTGCGACGCCATTGTTGACGCGGATCGGGCCTGACACCGGCACCTCGCAGGCCTCATGCTTGGGATGGGTGAAGTGCCACAGATCCGATCCGAGAATGTGGGTGAAGATCAGCGCCGGCATGTTCGACAGATCACGCGGATGCTTTGGCCGTCCATGCTTGTCGAAGAATTCCGGCGATCCCACCACCGGCGCGCGGAAGGAAAACAGCCGGCTGATCCGCATCGAGGAATCGGCCACCGGACCGACACGCAGCGCAATATCGAAACCTGCGGCGACCACATCGACGCGATCGTCGGTGAGCGTCAGATCGACCTCGACCTCGGGATAGCGTTTCATGAAACCGGGCAGCGCATGGGCGAGCTGGTCGATGCCGAACGCGACGGTGGAGGCGACTCTCACAAGGCCGCGCGGGATCGCGGCCTCTTCCAGGATTTCCGCTTCCACCGCCATGCCGTCGGAAAAAATCCGCAACGCACGCTCCAGCGAGACGCGTCCACTTTCGGTCAGCGACAGTTGGCGGGTGGTGCGATGAAGCAGCGTGGTGCGCATCCGTTCTTCAAGCCGGGTGACGGCCTTGGACACCGTGGTCTTGGCAAGACCCAGCTCCTCAGCGGCCTGACTGAACGAACCTTTTTCGGCGACTTTCGCGAAAATCGCCCAGGCTTCGAAATCAGGCATCTGCGGCATGGTCGGACTCCCGGACGCGAACCGCGGCGCCTTTGAGGGCCGGACGGCGTCCCGGCGGTCATCATCGCAGGCGGTTCCGGCGCATTCAAGCACTGCCAAGTATGGCCTTGAAACATTGGCGGTCCCGCGCGATGACAGGCCCATGAGCGATACATCCGGCGATCAAAAACCTTTCGGCAGCTATGCCCCCAATTCCCTGCAGCGCGCGGTGATTGCCGCCGCCCATGGCTCCGGCCTCAAGCGCGGCGCATTCCGGCCCTGGCTGTCGCGCCTTGTGCATCTGTGCGGCTCCGGTCCGATCGACGCCACCTATCAGGGCGCGTCATTCCGGCTGCATCATCTGGCCAGCGGCACCGAGCGCGGTGCGCTGTTCAACCCGGATTACAATCTGCCGGAGCTGGATTTTCTGCGCGAGCACGCGCCACAGGGCGGCATCTTTGTCGATGTCGGCGCCAATGTCGGCACCTATGCGGTGTCGCTGGCAAAACATGTCGGCGAGCGCGGCCGCGTCATCGCCATCGAGCCCCATCCGGTCTCGAACGCACGTCTCGCCTTCAATGCAGCCGCCTCGAAGCTGACCAACCTGACGCTGGTGAAAGCCGCCGCGGGCGACACCGAAGGCGAGCTGATGATCGAGACCGACGGCGACAATCTCGGCGCCAGTCATATTTCAGAGACCGGCGGAATCAAGGTGCCCGCGCATCGGCTGCTGACGATCCTGCGCGATGCGGGCGTCACTCATATCGACGCGCTCAAGATCGACGTCGAAGGCTACGAGGACCGGGTGCTGACGCCGTTCTTCCGAGAAGCGCCGGAATCGCTCTGGCCGCGCGCGGTGGCCATCGAGCATCTTGAGCACAAGGACTGGCTGCACGACTGCATCAAGGACATGACCGGCCTTGGTTACGGCATCGCGGGCAAGACCCGCAGCAACACGCTGCTGGTGCGGACGTAAGAACGCCTACCTGAACGCAGGCAGCACAAAGATCGTGACATTCACCGCCATCGCGGCAGCAAATGTCAGCGAGCGCAACGCTGGCTTGTCGACGATGTACAGCAGCGCATGTGCGACGCGCAGCAGGACGTAGAGCGCTGCCAGCACATTCACCGTTGACGCCGGTGCGCCCATTGTCAGCGCGATGATCACAGCCGCTGCAAAGAACGGAAAGGTTTCCAGCGCGTTCTGATGTGCGGCATAGGCCCGACGCTTGTGCGGCGCGAGCGTCTCGCACGTTTCGCGCGGATGATGGTTGTCGTCACCGGAGCCCGCCTTGGCATATTTGACCCAAACATAGGGCAATAGCGCTGCGGTCAGTACGCACCAGTAGGCGAGCGGCATCGTCAATCCTCCGTCAGGGTTCCGCTATCTCCATGACCTGCGGCCTTGCTGTCAATATCGCGGAACCTGCGGCGTTTGCGCGCCGCGCCGGAACATAGCCTGCTGCCATTCGTTGCTCCGGCTGAACAAATCCCTCGATTTCAGGAGAATGCAGGATGGCAAACACAGACGACACCACACGGGTCTGGGATCTCGCCGAGAAGATTTCGATTGCGATGCTGGCAAGCTGGGACGGACAGAACCCGCATTCGCGCCCGATGCATGCGCATCTCGCCCGCAACGAGAATGCATTCTATTTTCTCGCCGACCGGCGGCATCACAAGGACGACGACATCCAGAAATTCCCGACGGTCTGCCTCGCCTTCGCCGACGTCAGCGACCAGAAGTACGTGTCGGTCACCGGAGAAGCCTCGGTCCTCAACGATCGCGCCAAGATCAAGGAATTGTGGACCACATGGGCGAAGGCGTGGTGGTCTTCCGCGGACGATCCGAACATCTGCCTGCTGAAGGTCGTGCCGACGCAGGCCGAATACTGGGATGCGCCCGGCAAGATCGTCACCTCGGTCAAGATGGCGGTCGCCGCCGCAACCGGCAATCGTCCCGACATCGGCGAAAACAAGAAGGTCGCGATGCGATGATGCACGCGCAGATTCCCGGCGATCCGCAAGGCGACCCTCCGGAGATTCCGCCGCCGACGCCGGGCAATCCGGCCGAGCCGCCGCAGGAAAGTCCGCCCGGCAATCCACGGCCGGAAGTGCCGCCGCCGATGAACGATCCGGTCGAACCGGACGCGCCGCGCGAACTTCCGCCGGATGCGCCGGACGAAATGCCGGAGCGCGGCCCGCGCACACCGCCTGTCAATTAGAACCGCTCTCGCAAGCCGCGCGTGCAGCGCAACGACGCGTGCAAGACTGTCGATATGATGACAGCTTTGCGCGCGTTATCTTAACATGCATTCATTCTGGACACGCCGATTCGCGCTGATGCGCGAAATAGTTCCTCGCCTTTTGTCTTCGCCACATTACCGCCTAATCACTATCCACTGATCGTCATTCACTTCGTTGCGACGGGCGACAGCGTATCCGCTGCTTTTCGTTTTCTTCACACCCAGAGGCCTCATGAAGAACATTCGACTCATCCTGCTGACGACGACTGCGATCGCAGCCGTTCAGTTTGCGCAAGCGCCGGCTCATGCCGAAACGCTGTCGTCATTCGTCGTCGCGCAAGCCGCGCCCGCGCCTGCCGATCCGAATGCACCGAAGGCTCCGCCGAAAGCAGCACCTCCTCCGCCTCCAAAGGCCGCACCTGCACCGCCGCCGGCTCCGCCACGCGCTGCTCCGCCCCCACCGCCCGCACCTCCGCGCGCAGCACCTCCGCCGCCGCCGGCTCCGCCGCGTGCTGCACCTCCTCCTCCGCCAGCGCCACCGAAGGCTGCACCACCGCCACCGCCTCCGGCGGGTCCTCGCGCTGCGCCTCCTCCCCCTCCCCCAGCCGCGCCGGCCACGTGATGGGATGAAAGACCGACAGCGAGCGCCGCCCGGCGCGCTCGGCCGCCGCCCAGATCGTGTCGGCGCGGCACGTGCGGCTGTCGAACGTCGACAGATCGTTCTCTCCCTCGGGATCGTC
>CAZQMD010000324.1:0-5644 GCA_964594185.1 uncultured Afipia sp.
ACAACCGCCGCGGCGCCGTCCGATACCGGCCAACACATCGGCAGCGTCAACGGATAAGTGATCGGCGGCGCGCCCAGCACCTCGTCAATGGAATAGGGCGTACGAAACTGTGACAGCGGATTTTCAACGGAGTGTCGGTGATTCTTCGCCGCGACTGCGGCGATCTGGCGCTGCGTCGTTCCGAAACGCGCCATGTGAAAGCGGGAGAACGCCGCATAAACATCCATGAATACGCTGTAGGGCTTGTCGGACGTTGTGCCGGGCGGCGGATCGATGCCTTCGCCAAGCTTCATGAGCCGCTCGCCGATTTCGTCCTTGCGGCTGATGTCCCAGGCGCTGTCGAATGACCCGAACATAAGCTCGCGATCCCTCGAGAACATCTTCTCGGCACCAACCGCAAGCGCGACGTCTCCGTCGCCTGCTTTCAGGAAGGTGACGGCCAGGTTCAGCGCCGAGCTGCCGCTCGCGCACGCGTTCTCGATGTTGACGACCGGGATCTGCCCGATCCCCATCGACCGCAACGCGATCTGACCGCGCACCATGTGCTGCTTTTCCATGTGTCCTTGCGACGCGTTGGCGAAGTAGGCGGCTTCCAATGCCGTGGTCGCGAGGCCGGCATCCGCGAGCGCTGCGTTGACCGCCTCCTTCGTCATCGTCTTGATGTCCTTGTCGAGCATGCGGCCAAACGGCGTCATGCCCACGCCCACGACGTATACGTCTTCCATGGCGGCGGCTCCCATTCTCAGGTTATATTCTGTGCCCTTAGCGACAGTTCGGACAGCACTTCCTCCGTGTGTTCGCCGAGGCCAGGCACGCCCCGCGTCGGTCCCGGATGGTGGCCGTCAATAATCAAGGGTTGCGCGACATAGCGGCGACGCCTGCCATCGCTGTCGGCCACCTCGCCGAACAGCCCCCGTTCGATGAAGTGCGGGTCGGCCGCGACTTCGTCAATTGCGCTGACGGGACCCCAGGGGATTCCCGCGGCGTCAAGCTTGTCGGCCCATTGGCCGCGTGGCGCGGCGGCGATGGCCTTGCCGATGCGCGCAACCAGTTCGACTTCCCGTCGGGTTCGTTGCGCGCGTTTCAGATCAGCTACGTCCTCCATGCCGATCAGCGTGCAAAGCGGCCGCCAGAACCAGTCCTCATGCGCGATCGACAGCGACAGCAGCTTGCCGTCCTGGCATTCGAACAGACCATAAGCGGGCTCTGCCGCGATGTCGGCGAGCGGCTCGCCGTTCATCGCCGGGCCAACCATGACCGACATCCACGATACCAGCCCGTCGGTCATCGACACGTCGATATACGCCCCCTTTCCCATGCGCGCGCGCGCCAGCAGCGCCGCAAGCACGCCGAGCGCCGCAAACATCCCCGATGAAAGGTCGCCAACCGCGATATCGCTCGGAAGCTGCGTCGAACGCGTTGCGGCCTGGGCGTGCAGGAATCCGGCGAGAGCCTGGTAGGAGAGATCATGGGCGGGCCGGTCGCGGTAGGGGCCGGTCTGTCCGAAGCCGGAGATCGACGCATAGACCAAACGGGGATTGATCGAGGCCATCGCCTCATAACCCAGCCCCAGCCGCTGCATGGTGCCGGGCCGAAACCCTTCCAGCAGGACGTCGGCAGAAGCGACGAGATCCCGGAACCGCTGCTTGTCGCCGTCCGCCTTGAGATCGAGCGCCACCGAGCGCTTATTGCGATTGAGCGCGGCATGGAACGCCGGAAACTGCCGCGCGGGATCTCCGATGCCCGGACGCTCGACGAGGATGACGTCGGCCCCAAGATCGGCCATCAGAAGCGTCGCGTAGGGCCCGGGATATTGCTCAGCCAGGCTGACAATACGAATACCCTCGAGCTGCAACATGACGATGTCTCTTCCCCGGATGTGCAGAGCCTAAGCTTGCAGATTTTATTCGTTGGTCTATAATTTTACTGACTAAATTATTAATTGACCCAAAAGTCAAATACTTGTTGTCGAGGTGAGAACAGTGACGACGTCTGAAAAGATCAAGCCGGAGCAAAGCGTTCTGGTCGAAGTTCGTGCCGATGCGGTATGGATCACGCTCAATCGGCCGACGGCGCTCAACGCGATTACGCCCGACATGGTGGCGGGAATTACCGCCGCTCTAACGCATGCCGATGATCCGGCGATCAAGGCCGTGGTGCTGATGGGCACCGGGCGTGCCTTTTGCGCCGGAGCCGATTTGAAATACGTCAATAGCGCGACGCAGGGCGATGCACCCGCCGCGACGCGGTTCCTCGACGCCGTCCTCGACATGATGGCACGACTGGAGACCTGTCCGCGGCCGGTCATCGCCGCAGTCAATGGGTTGGCCCTAGCGGGCGGCCTGGAGTTGGTGCTGTGCTGCGATCTGGTTATCGCAGCGCGGTCAGCGAAGCTTGGTGACGCGCATGCCAATTTCGGTCTGCTGCCGGGCGGCGGCAGTTCGGTGCGGCTGCCTCGAAAAATCGGTCCGACCCGTGCGAAATATCTGCTGTTTACTGGCGATTTCGTGCCCGCCGACGATCTGGTTGCCTGCGGTCTCGTCAACGAGGTCGTCGATGACGCCGAACTGACGGCGGCGGGCGGGCGCTTGGCCGCCAAGCTCGGGTCCAAGAGCTCGCTGGTGCTCCGCCGCATGAAGGCGCTGGTCGCCGACGGTCTCGAACAACCAAAGGAGGTTGCTCTCAGGCTCGAATTGCTCGCAAGCGAAGTCCACGCCCATAGCCACGATATGAAAGAGGGACTTGCCGCATTCGAGCAAAAGCGCAAGCCGTCGTTCATCGGCCGCTGAAACGCTTTCTGCGCCTCAATTATCCGAGCCATCGCTTGCGGCGCCGATAGTGCTTGATGTTCCGATAGCTCTTGCGCTCGCCTTCGAGGTTGAGGCCGAGATAGAATTCGCGGATGTCCTCGTTGGCACGAAGGTCGGCCGCGTTACCTTCCAGTACGATGCGTCCGTCTTCCATGACGTATCCGAAATCGGCGAGGTCCAGCGCGACGCGGGTGTTCTGTTCGACGATGAGCAGCGTCAGGCCATCGTCCTTCAATGAGCGGAGAACGCCGAACACCTCATCGACCATCATCGGCGCCAGCCCCAACGACGGCTCGTCGATCATCATGAGCTTCGGATTGGCCATCAGCGCGCGGCCGATCACCACCATCTGCTGTTCGCCGCCGGACAAATAGCCGGTCGTGCGCGACTTCAGCAAGGCAAGGCGCTTGATCCGGTCGTAGACGCCATCGAGCCGCCGCCGCATCGCCGGCGCTGAAGGCTCCATATGACCGCCGGCAATCAGGTTCTGCTCCACGGTCAGGTGACTGAGGACGCGGCGGCCCTCCATGACGTGGACGATCCCGTTGCGGACGATTTTTGCCGGATCACCGCCGTCGATCCGCGAGCCCTCGAACGAAATCGTCCCCGACGTCACCTTGCCGTCCTCGGTCATGAGGAGGTTCGAGATCGATTTGAGCGTGGTCGACTTGCCAGCTCCGTTGCCGCCCAAGAGCGTGACGCAAGACCCCTTGGGCACGACGAGCGTAATACCCTTCACCGCAAGGATGACGTCGCTGTAGATAACCTCGACATTGCTGAGCTCAAGCATCGACAACTCCGCGGCCGGAGCGCTGTCGCGCTCCGGCTGGTTCAGCCGGGTTACCACTTCGCAATCGTGGGGACCGGCACGTTTTCAGCGGCGATAACATATTTACCATCCTTGATGGTCGCGACGTTGACGGTCAGGCCCTTGACCGGGAATGGCGCCTCATTCGTATAAGTCAGGTTTGGCAGAATGCTGAAAGTCTGATCGGCCGAAATCGGTGTCGTCAGCAGCGCGGTGCGAACCGCCTCGCCAGTGACTTTGTCGGCGCCGACCTTGCGCGCAGCCGCCTCGATCGCCCGGAGTGCGACCAGCGTCTGATTGTAGCCCATGACGCTCGCGACGGACCATGTCGCCTGCGACTTGTATTTTGCGACGACCATCTGGTGGAAGTCGTGGGCTTTGGTCTTTTGCTCAGTCGGCACGGCCATGCCGTAGACTTCATAGTCGCCTTCCAGGTCCTTCATGCCGCCAACGGCCTTACCTGAGGCAATCAGGCCGTTATGCGAACTCATCATGATCGGAATATCGGCCTTGCCGAGCGCCTGCAGCGCACGCTTGGTCGCCACAACCGCGGCCGTGTTGGTCTGGATATCGATAACTTGCACGCCCTTGCGGATCAGGCGGCCAACCTGGGTGGTCAGATCGGTCGGCTGAACTTCGGTAAAAATGGTCTCGACGATTTCAGCCTTGTCCGGGTTGTCCTTGGCGAACTTCTCCGCGCCCTTGGCAATATCGACATAAGCCGGCGAGGCTTCCGAGGAAATGATGCCGACTTTCAGCGGCCCCTTGATGCCGCGGGTGCTGCGGAACCATTCGAAGAACCCGGCAGCCTCATGGCCATAAGTTGGCCGCGGGTTGAAGATCCAGGGATCGCCTTTCCAAGCGAACCCGTAACCGGCCGTCGACATCAACATGGGCACCTTGTCCGCCGGAAGCCGACCTTGCAGCGCGGCGACGTCAGGTCCACCGACGCCGAGTACGGCCACCGGATTGAGTTCGGCCTTGATGCCGGGCCAAAGGCTCGCAGTCTGCGCCGCGTCGTAGCGCCCGTCAAAGTCCTTGATCCCGATCTTGATGCCCATTCCCTTGCCGACTTCTTCGTTCCACCAATCGACAGTGGCGCGACGGGCGCCGACAAGGTCCTTCATGATGTCGGCGTAGGGTCCGGTAAAGTCGGCGATCGAGGCAATATTGTAGGTCGTCTGCGCCGAAGCGGGCAGCGCGAGTGTGACGACCGCCACTGCCGCGGCGCCTGCGATCCATTTAAAACGTCTGCTCTTCATCTCTACGTCCTCCCGGTTCTGTTATGTTTCATGGACACCGCCCTGCGGCGGCTTCGCTACGTTCAGTATGGAAACGGCCATGTCCGATACGACCGCTTCAGGATATTCCAGCGATGCATCAGGCCGCGCGGCTCGAAGATCAGAAATGCTGCAATGACGCTGCCGAGAAACACATTCATCAGGGAAAATACGACATCGCCGCCGATCGAGGGGAATTGCGAGACGACGGATGGCCCGAGCGACACGAAGGCCTCCTGAATGCATTTGATGACGACGACGCCGACGAGAGCGCCCGTGATCGACCCCATTCCGCCGACGATTATCATGGCAATAAACCATATCGAATTGAACAGCGTGAACTGATCGACCGCGACAAAGCGAACGAAATAAGCCCACAATCCGCCGCCGACGCCGGCATAGAATGCGCCGACCAAGAACGCGGTCGCCTTGATGGCCACGACATCAATGCCCATAATGCCGGCTGCGACGTCGTCGTCGCGCACGGCTACGAAAGCGCGTCCGTACCGGCCCCGCACCATGCCGTAAGCGCCAAAGGTCATGAGCGCCGCGACGGCGAGACAGAGATAATAGATCGAGATATCCGTCGCGAACGCGAATCCGAACAGGCTGGCAGGGTCGAGCGTCAGGCCGTTCGAACCGCCAAACCATGGCAGGTTCAGAACGAAGAAATGAAACAGCGCCTGGGCGGCGATCGTCGTCAGCGCCAGGTAGAACCCCTTGATGCGCACCGCCGACAATCCGAA
>CAZQMD010000325.1:0-5644 GCA_964594185.1 uncultured Afipia sp.
GCCCGGAATGAGCCGTTTAGCGAGTTGGGCACGTAAGTGGTGGCCGGGGTTGATCCCCCTCGTGCTGTTGTGGATCGCCGCGGTCTGGAACGGCACCGCGCCTCTCGAGGCCGACCTTGCGGCGCGCGCGACCGCCGCGCTGAAGGAGACGGTGCTGGACAAGACCAGCATCGGCGTTTCCGGTCGTGACGTGCGGCTCTCGGCGGAGGCATTCTCCGAAGAGGGCCGGCGCAGCGCGACATCCCAGGTCGAAGCCGTCAGCGGTGTGCGGCTGGTCCACGACAACACCAGCCTGATCCCGGAAGCGAAACCCTTTGTGTGGTCCATCGAGCGCGACGTGGTGCGCGTGACGCTCAGCGGCAATGCACCGCTGCCGGCGATCAGGGCCAAGCTGATGGACGCCGCGCGCGCCACGCTCAAGGGCACCGAAATCCTGGACAGGATGACATTGGCGCGCGGTGCGTCGTCGAAATTCGACAATGCCGCGCTGCTGCTGATCGATCAGGTCAGCAAGCTCAAGGACGGCAAGATCACGCTCAGCGACAACAGTGTCACCTTGACCGGCATGGCGCGGGAGATCGGCAACCGCGAAGCGATTCAGGCCGCGCTGAAGAACCTGCCCGAAGGTTTCTCGGTGAAGGAAAACGCCATCAAGGCGCCGCCCTATATCTTCCAGGCGAACAAGGACCCGGTGGCCAATACCGTCACGCTCGCCGGTTATGTGCCTGACAACAACGTGCATGCGGCTATCGTCGCGGCGGTTGGCCGCAAGTTCTTCTCCGAGAAGCTGGTGGACAATCTCAAGGCGAGCGTCGGCGCGCCGCAGGGTTTTCAGAACGCAGCCATTGCTGCGCTGGGCGCGCTATCGCGGGTCTCGACCGGCTCGCTGGTGATGTCGGACCGCGAAGTGAAGCTGTCCGGCGACGCGCTTTACGCGGTGGCGGCGGACCAGATCAAAGGCTCCATCGGTGGCGAGTTGCCGCAGGGCTGGACCGCCAAGGCGGAAGTCTCGGTCAAGCCGGTGGCCAGCGCGGTCGATCCTACGGTCTGCCAGCAGCTGTTTTTCGACCTGCTGGGCAAGGCGAAAATCAGGTTCGACTCAGGAAAGGCCACCATCGACAAGGATTCCATGGGTCTGCTCGACAAGCTGATCGAGACCGCGCTGCGTTGTCCCACCGCGAACATCGAGGTCGCCGGTCATACCGACAGCGACGGCGACAGCGCCGGCAACATGGCGTTGTCGGAGAAGCGCGCGCAGGCAGTCGCGGATTATCTGATCAAGGCCGGCCTGCCGACGGATCGTCTGAGAGCGGTAGGGTATGGCAGCACGCAGCCCGTCGCCGCCAACGATAGTGACGACGGCAAGGCCAAGAACCGTCGCATCGACTTTGTGGTGAAGTGAGCATGATCTATCTCGCGACATTCAACTGGGGCTGGCTATTGGCGTCTGGCGTGCTCGGTCTGGCGATGGGCTGGATCGCCGTCGTGCAGCGCGGAGAGGGCTGGGCAGTCGTCACGCTGCGCAAGTTCGTGATCCTGATCGTCGGGCTCGTGCTCGCCTCGCTGTTTCATCTTGCGCCGGGCCGCTTCGGCTACTGGCTGGATCTCGGCCTCGCCATGCTGGCGGCCTATGTCGCAGGCTGCGCCATCGGCTCGTGGCTGCGCAATCTTGTGGTCTCGCGTCCTGTGCCATCGGCTGATGCATGAGCGGTCTTGTCGCGCATTACCGGATGCTGGGGCGCTACAACGCGTGGGCAAACAACCGGCTCTACGATGCGACTGCCCGCCTCGATGAAACGCAGTACAAGGCCGACCGCGGCGCGTTCTTCAAATCCGTGCACGGAACGCTGAACCATCTCCTGGCTACCGACCGCATCTGGATGAAGCGCTTTACCGGCGAGGGCGATGTGCCGGATCGTCTTGACGCGATCCTGTGCGGCACGTTTGACGCGCTGCGTGTCGCCCGCAAGGCGGAGGACGCCCGGATTGTGGCTTATGCCGAAGGGCTCGACGAGGCGCGGATCGCCGGAACGATTTCCTATCGGCGCGTGTCCAGCCCCGAAGAGTTCGTGCAGGAACTGGCACCGGCCCTGGCGCATTGGTTCAATCACCAGACCCATCATCGCGGCCAGGCGCATGCGCTTTTGACAGGGCTTGGACAGCCGTCGGTTGAGCTGGACCTGCTGTTTTTTCAGCGCGAGCAGGCCAAATCGGCACTGCCTTCGGCATGACGTCTTCGTGACGCATTGCGGTGCGGAACGAAACAGTATTCTTAATGTGACTTCCAGCCCGTGAATGGGTTCAAATCGGCGTCGCCGCCCTCGCGGTTGCGCTGCCGGTCTGCTAGGACAGCATGGCCGGGACAAGTGCTTGCTGGAATTTTGAGGTCTGGATGCTGGAGACACTGCGCGGGGCCATCGCGTACATGCGCGAGAAGCAAATCCTGCACAAGCTTGGTGTCGCGATCAGCATCGCGATCATCGCGACGGCTTGCTACATCCTCTATCACATGCTGCAGGGGCTCGATGTCGATGACCTCTATTCGGCCCTGCGCGAGACTGAGATCAGGACGGTCGTGCTGGCCGGGCTTTGTGTCGCCGCCGGCTATTTCACGCTGACCTTCTACGATCTGTTTGCGCTGCGCGCGATCGGCCGCAACAACGTGCCTTACCGGGTCGCAGCGTTTGCCGGGTTCACCAGCTATTCGATCGGTCACAACGTCGGCGCCAGTGTCTTTACCGGCGGCGTGGTGCGCTATCGCGTCTATTCGGCCTGGGATCTTTCGGCGGTGGACGTCGCGAAAGTCTGCTTTCTCGCCGGTCTGACGTTCTGGCTCGGCAATGCCGCGGTGCTCGGTCTTGGCGTCGCCTACCATCCGGAAGCGGCGGCTTCGATCGACAAGCTGCCGGTCTGGCTCAATCGTTTTGCTGCGATCTGCATTCTGGTGTGCCTGTGCGTCTATGTGGCGTGGGTCTGGATCAGGCCGCGCGAAGTCGGCCGCGGAAGCTGGTCCGTGGTGCTTCCCGGTGGTCCGCTGACGCTGCTTCAGATCGTGATCGGCATTGTCGATCTCGGCTTCTGCGCGCTGGCGATGTACATCCTCGTTCCCGATGAACCTCATGTCGGGTTTGTCGTGGTCGCGGTGATCTTTGTGTCGGCGACGCTGCTCGGCTTCGCCAGTCATTCGCCGGGCGGCCTTGGCGTGTTCGATGCCGCGATGCTGGTCGGCCTGTTCCAGTTCGACCGCGAAGAACTGCTGGCCGGAATGCTGCTGTTCCGGGTGTTGTATTATCTGGTCCCGTTTATTCTTTCTGTCATCTTGCTCTCGCTTCGCGAGCTTATTGTCGGTCTTCGGGCGAAGCGGGTGTCGGCGGCGTTGCGCAGACTGGACGAAGCCGCAAAGCCCAGCCAGGGCTCGCCTCGCGGATCGGGCTCTCCGGTTTCGTAAGATGTGCCGGTATCCGTTCGTATCCCGACTTTGCGAGGTTGGTGAAAGACGGTGCTGAAACGGACGACGAATTTCGGAACATGGATGCGGGCGCGAACCGGGTACGGCGCATGACGGTAACATCCTCCAATTCAGGCTTTGCCCCGTGGCCGGACCGGCTGCGGCGGTCGGCGATCATTCTGATCGCGACTGCGCTCGGCCTGACGGCCTCGGTGGTGTTCGGCGGGCTGACCCTGCCGCAGGCCGGATTGATCTTCCTTGTGATCGGCGGCGCGGCGCTGGTCCCATGGCATCTGCGTCAGTCGGTGCCCAACAGCGAAGACATGATCGGCACACGGCCTGCGGAAACGCCGGTGGTTCAGGCGCTGGTTGGAGGCATGCCCGATGCCGCCGTGCTGCTCGACCGCGCCGGGCGGGTGCTGCATTTCAACACCGCGGCGTCGCAACTCGCGCCGGCTCTACGCAAGAATGAACTGGCGCTGTTCGCTTTGCGCTCGCCCGAGATCATCGCGGCCTTGCGCGAGGCCATTGCGACTCGTCAGCCGCAGCGCGCCAGCTATGTCGATCACGTTCCGATCGATCGCTGGATGGAATTGATCGTGACCCCGCTGTTGCTGCCGACCGCATTCGGCGGCAGCGAATATTGCATCCTGATGACATTCCACGATCAGACCGCGCTGCGCCGGGTGGAGGAAATGCGTGCCGACTTCGTCGCCAATGCGAGCCATGAATTGCGCACGCCGCTGGCCGCGCTGTCGGGATTCATTGACACCCTGCAGGGTCCGGCACGCGAGGACCCGAAAGCTCGCGAGCGCTTCCTGGGCATCATGCATGCGCAGGCCACGCGCATGGCGCGGCTGATCGACGATCTGTTGTCGCTCTCGCGGGTCGAACTGAGTGCGCATGTCCGCCCCGAGAAGCTGGTCGATGTGGTGCCGCTGGTGCGGCAGGTGATCGATGGTCTCGAGCCGCTGGCAAGCGAGCGTCAGGTTGCGATCGACCTCGCATTGCCGTCGTCGCCTGTGATGATCGCGGGCGATACCGAAGAACTGCTGCGTGTGTTCGAGAACCTGATCGAGAACGGACTCAAATACGGTGCATCCGGCGGACGCGTTGTCGTCTCACTGGTTGAGCCGGGCGCTGACGATGCCGCAGGCGAGGTGCGTCTTGCGGTGCGTGATTTCGGTCCCGGCATTCCGCCCGAGCATTTGCCGAGACTCACCGAGCGTTTCTATCGCGTCGATGTCGGCGACAGCCGCGCGCAGGGCGGGACAGGTCTCGGGCTGTCGCTGGTGAAGCACATCCTCAACCGTCATCGCGGGCGGCTTGTCATTGAAAGTGTGCCGGGTCAGGGCGCGACCTTCACCGCGTGTTTCCCGGCGGCAAAAACCGCTGGCATCGAGACGGTGGCGGCGAAGGAATAGACCGGCAAGCCTTGTGCCGCAGTTTTGCCGCGCAATCACAAAGCCGCCATTTGCGGCGAAGTTCGTAACAAAAAAGCCTCATCGATTGGATGAGGCTTTTTGCGTCTGATGTGACGGGAAGATTACTTCGACGGCCGCGAGTTTCGGCGCCGGTCGCTGGCGGGCTGATAGGCCACGCGTGAATGATGTGCGCAGTAGGGCAGGCCGCCCAGCGCCTTTCCGCCGCAGAAGAAGAAATCCGCGCTGCCCGGATCGCCGACGGGCCAGTGACAGGTGCTCTCGTTCAGTTCCAGCAGGCTCAGGCGCTGGCTCATCGGCACCACGTTGTCATAGGCAATCGGATCGGGTTCCGCCTCGACCTCGAACGCATGGGCGAGCGCGGTATTGCCGCGCGACACCGGGCGGCTGATGCGCATCATGTGCTGCGCGGGTCGCGCCGCCTTGCGCTGCCGGGGCGCCGCCGAGGAGGGGCTCTTGGCCCGGCCAGACAGGCCCAGCCGATGCACCTTGCCGATCACCGCGTTGCGGGTGATGTTCCCGAGCTCGGCTGCGATCTGGCTTGCCGAAAGCCCGGCTTCCCAAAGCTTCTTCAACTGCTCTACGCGATCGTCGGTCCAGCTGATTACCGTCATCGCTCTCTTCCTTTTGGTATCGCGCCGGCCATTTTTGACGCGGCGTCGCGATTGCAAACCGTCCAAAATCCCTGCCGGCAGAATCCCTTAGCCCCCGCCGGTTGCATAAAAAGCGACCGGACGTTTACGCCTTACCGAAG
>CAZQMD010000326.1:0-5620 GCA_964594185.1 uncultured Afipia sp.
GCAAGCCCTCAAGTCGGGCGACAGCCATGGCGGCGGTCACTCCGTCGATCTCTCGCAAGGAGAATAACCAGTGTCGATCTTCCGCCGATCATCGGTCCGCTACGGCCGCACACCCGAATCCGAAACCCCGTACCAGCGCGCAGCGCAAGTTTGGGACGAACGCATCGGCTCCGCCCGCGTACAGGCCAGGAACTGGCGGCTGATGGCCTTTGGCTCGCTGATCCTCTCGTGCGGCCTCGCCGGCGGGCTCGTCTGGCAATCCACGCATGGCACCGTCGTTCCCTGGGTGGTGCAGGTCGACAAGCTCGGCGAAGCGCAAGCCGTGGCGCCGGCGACGGCCGACTTTAGACCAAACGACCCGCAGATTGCCTGGTATCTCGCCCACTTCATCCAGATCGTGCGCTCGCTTCCGGCCGACCCGATCATCGTCCGGCACAACTGGCTGCAGGCCTATGATTTCACGACGACCGCAGGCGCTGCGGCGCTGAACGATTACGCCCGCGCCAATGACCCCTTCGCCAATCTCGGCAAGCAGCAGGTCTCAATCGACGTCTCCAGCGTCATCCGCGCCTCGCCCGACAGTTTTCGCATCGCCTGGATCGAGCACCGCTTTCAGGACGGGGCGCTCGCCGGCACCACACGTTGGACCGCGATCCTCACCATCGCAATTCAGCCGCCCACCGACGCCGATCGGCTGCGCAAAAATCCACTCGGCATCTACGTCAACGCCATCAACTGGTCAAAGGAGCTGGGACAATGACCCCGCCGATTTTCTCGAAAGCCGGCGGTCCGGCTTCGCGTTTCTCCACAGTTCAGCAAAGCCGGAAACACGGCGATACGTCTTTCCGTAAACCCGCCTTTACGGCTTTGCTGATGGTCGTCTCTGCACTTGGCGGCTGCGCGCATAATTTCATCCCGCCCGACATCAACTACGACACTGCGGAGCCGGCAACGCTCACCGCTGATCCGCCGCCGCCCGTCCAGATCGTGGAATTGCCAAAACCCCTGCCGCTGCCCGGGCAGTTGAAACCGCTCGCCGCCGGCAAGCGCGTCCCGGAATCCGCTGATCCGAAGGTTCGCGTCAAGCAGGCTAACGCGGCGGCACGTGTACAGCCGGTCCGCAACGGCTTTATCAACGCGGTACAGGTTTATCCGTTCTCCGGCGGAGCCCTTTATCAGGTTTATACGGCACCTGGTCAGATCACCGACGTGGCCCTTCAGGAGGGCGAGCAGCTCGTCGGCTCCGGACCGGTCGCCGCCGGTGACACGGTGCGCTGGATCATCGGCGATACCGAGAGCGGCTCCGGCGCGACCAGGAAGATCCACATCCTGGTCAAGCCGACGCGGCCGGAATTGGTCACCAATCTCGTGATCAACACCGACCGGCGGACCTACCTCCTCGAGCTGCGATCGACGGAGAAGACCTATATGGCCTCGGTTTCCTGGCAGTATCCCGAGGACCAGCTCATTGCACTTCGGCGGCAGAATGCGGCGGCTGAAACCGCAGCCCCCATCGCGGCAGGCGTCGATCTCGCCTCGATCAACTTCCGCTATTCAATAGAGGGCGATGATCCGGCCTGGCGTCCGCTGCGCGCCTTTGACGACGGCAACAAGGTCTACATCGAGTTTCCGAGCGGCATCGTCCAGGGCGAAATGCCACCACTGTTCGTCATCGGCCCGGCCGGCGGCTCTGAACTCGTGAACTACCGCGTGAACCGCAACTACTACATCGTCGATCGCCTGTTCGCCGCCGCCGAACTGCGCCTTGGCGACAAGGACAGCGAGCGGCGTGTGCGCATTGTCCGCACCGACGGAAGGCCGCGCGCATGGCGATAGGCAGCGAAGGCGAACATCAGAGCGATAACCCGCCCGTCGCGCCACCGGACCTTCGGCTCCGAGGCGAGCGGCCCCGTGTCACCCGGCTCTCGCGCAAGGTCCTTGTCGGCCTCGGCGCGGTGTCTGCCCTCGCAGTCGCGGGTGCGCTCGGCTACGCGCTGCAGACCGGCAACAAGACGCAAAGCGGCCAAGAGTTGCTGAGCACCCAAAATCGACCTTCGGCCGAGGGCCTGACGGGGTTGCCGAAAGACTATACCGGTCTGCCGCGCCAGGCGCCGCCGCTCGGGCCGCCGCTGCCCGGCGATCTCGGCAAGCCGATCCTCAACGCAGGCGCCGCACCGAACACGGTGATTCCCGGAACGGCGCCTGATCCAGAAACGCAGCGCAGATCCCAGGAAATCGAAGCGGCGCGGGTCAGCCGCCTCTTCGCCCAAACTGCTCAGCAACAGCAGAGCGTCGCCCAGATCGTCCCGAATGCCTCGGCCGGCACAGCGACGACTCCGGCTGCGACACCACCTGTCGACGCTGGATCCGCTCAGAACATGCAGGACCGCAAGACGGCCTTCCTCAATGCTGCGACGGAAAAGCGTACGGTCAGTCCGGACCGACTCGAAGCCAAGGCCTCTCCCTACATCGTGCAGGCCGGCACCGTGATCCCGGCCGCGCTCCTCACGGGCATTCGCTCCGATCTGCCGGGCCAAGTCACGGCTCAAATCACGGAGGCGGTCTGGGACAGCCCGTCCGGCAAATATCTTTTGATCCCGCAGGGTGCGAAACTCATCGGCCAGTATGATAGCTCCGTCGCGTTCGGTCAGAGCCGAATCCTCCTGGTCTGGACCCGCATCATCATGCCGGACGGCCATTCGATCGTGCTGGAGCGCCAGCCCGGCGCCGACACTGGTGGTTATGCCGGGCTCGAGGACGAGGTCGACAACCACTGGGGCATGCTGTTCAAGGCCGCCGTCCTCTCGACCATGCTCAGCGTCGGAGCCGAGGCGGGCACCAGCCAGAATGAGAACAATCTCGTCCAGGCGATCCGTAGCGGCGCGTCGAACAGCATCAGCCAGACCGGCCAGCAGATCGTGCAGCGCCAGCTCAACATCCAGCCGACACTGACCATCCGGCCAGGCTTCCCAGTCCGCGTCATTGTCACGCGCGATCTTGTGTTGGCTCCCTACCGCCAGGAGGCAAGCCGATGAGCAAGCTGAAGCTCGGAACCGTCCTCGACGACAAGCCGGTGAAGATCACCGTCGAGTTGCCTGCTGCCGTCCATCGCAATCTCCTCGCCTACGCCGAAGCGATCGCACGCGAGAGCGGACATCCGGCACCTGATCCCGCCAAGCTCATCGCTCCGATGATCGAAAGATTCATGGCGACCGACAAAGGGTTCTCAAAGGTGAAACGCGCGGCAACAGATCGATAAGGGACGGTCGTTCAGCGTTGGCTTGTAGAAACCGCCGGGACCAAAGCCCATCAAGTCAAATCCGGTCATAGACCAGAGTTTTGCTCACGTAGACGCGTTCAGGTGAATAGGAAGTCAGATGCCCTATATCGATGCCACGGGTGTGAAACTCTATTTTGAGGAAGCCGGGGAAGGTCATCCGATCATTTTTCTGCACGAGCTCGGCTCAGATAGCCGTGGATGGGAAACCCAGATTCGTTACTTTTCTCGTGCCTATCGCTGTATCACGTTCAACGCCCGCGGATATGCCCCCAGCGACGTTCCCAACGATCCGACCCTATTTGGCTGGGAGCTCGCTGTGAATGACATCGCCGCCGTCATGCGTGGCCTCGCTATCGAACACGCACATCTCGTCGGATTGAGCATGGGCGGATATGCCGCCCTGCAGTTTGGACTACGCTATCCGGAGAAAACCAGCGCGATTGTCGCGGCTGGTGTGGGAGCCGGATCGGCTCCTTCCCAGCGCGACGCCTGGTCGAGAGAGACCTCCATTCTCGCGCGGGCTTTCATCGAGCGCGGGATGGACGCGATGGCCCGAAAAATGGCGCATGGCCGGACGCGTATCCAACTTAAATACAAGGACACACGGAGCTGGCAAGAGTTCCAGGAACGCCTGCGTCACCACTCACCGTTAGGTATGTCGAATACGATGGCGCGCTGTCAGGCGTTACGACCGTCGTTGCATGATCTGGCCGATCAGTTCTCAACGATGCGAACACCGGTATTGCTGGCGCTGGGCGATGAAGACGCGCCCTGCCTCGAGACCAACCTGATGCTGAAAACAATCCTACCCAACGCCGGTCTCTGGATCTGCCCCAATACTGGCCACACCATCAATATGGAAGAGCCGACCGCATTCAATGCTCAGCTCGACAGCTTTCTCGCCGCCGTCGAGCGCGGGAGCTGGCGCCGCGGGTATCCGGAGAATGAGGCTGAATCCAATCTGAAACTTGAGATGACGTGCGATGCACGCATGAAGGCAGTGGCCCGCTGACTGCAACACTCCAGGCGCTTCACAATGAGTAATCTCATGAAATCCCGGACTGGCGTTCACCTAAGCGAATCCATGTCAACGCGGTTGACCGCCGCGGCTACACGCACGGGAGTGACAAAGTCAGAGCTTGTTGAAGCCGCGCTCGATCGCTTTCTCGAACCCGATAGCGCTGCTGAACATTTTGCGATCGTGGCGGGCCGCCTCACTGAGCTGAACGATCAGATCGGGCGTCTCGGTGCCGATCTCAAGATGGTGAATGAGGTCGTCGCCCTTCACGCGCGCTTTCACTTGGCTGTTACGCCCTCGTTATCGGCTACGGAGCAGCAGATTGCGTCCGTGGTCGGCGCCAAACGCTTCGAAGAATTCGCCGCGCAAGTGGGACGAGGTGTTGAGCAGGGGACGTCTCTCATGCGGGAGACTATCAACCGGCGCGTCAGGAGAACTGAGAACCGCTCCGAGGGTGATTTCGCAGCCAGCCAGGCGCATGGCACAACTTCCAAGCCTTCCGAATCATTTCCTCGCGAATCCGCCCCGGTTGATGGGGCATCAGAATCGAACGCTGCCGTGCGGGAGGACGGCAGCATTCGGAACTTTCCAAAACAGGCTCACGGCTCGCTTCAGCGAGGGGGCCAGCGGTGATGAGACGACGTTTCGCGCACGGCTGCCCATGTCAGCGGCATCTTCCGCGCCGCGACGCGAGCTAGCAGATGTAAATGGCCCCGCTCTTATCATGCGGGTGTTTCTGCCTTTTGCTGTCGGCTATTATCTCTCGTACCTCTTCAGGACAATCAACGCCTTGATCGCTGCTCCCCTGACGTTGGAATTGGGGCTCGACGCTGGTGATCTTGGCTTGCTGACTTCGGTTTATTTTCTCACCTTTGCGGTAGCCCAGATACCGGTCGGCATCCTTCTGGATCGATATGGTCCGCGGCTGATCCAGAGCGTGCTGCTGGTTGCTGCTGCGGTCGGCGCGGCATTGTTTGCTACATCAGACAATTTGCTCATGCTGCTTCTGGGCCGGGCGCTGCTCGGTCTCGGTGTCGCCGCGAGCCTCACCGCCGGATTGAAGGCCCTTGTTCTCTGGTTTCCGAAGGACCGTCTTCCGTTTCTCAACGGCCTGATGGTCATGCTCGGTGCATTGGGAGCGGTCACCGCGACCTCGCCGGCGCAGTGGTTGCTGGCTTGGGTTGGGTGGAGGACGCTCTTCGCATTGTTAGCTGTCGTCACGGCCGGCTGCTCGGCGATGGTCTATCTCCTGGTGCCCGAGAGTGCATCGTAAGCGCAGCTTTGTCCCCATTTGATTGATGGGTTTCCCCTCGGTTTGTGGT
>CAZQMD010000327.1:0-5616 GCA_964594185.1 uncultured Afipia sp.
GTCGGAATGAAGGCCAGCAGACCGGCCTGAATGCCGAGGATGAACGAACTGTGGATCCCGATGATCGTCAGACCGATCCATGTCACCATGAACACGGCGGCCATGGTGATCATCTGCGCAATCAGCCAGCGCTCCAGCGTGTCGCTGATCCGATCGACCACCACTGTCACATTCGCACGGTGTTTCTTCGGCGCCAGCGCCAGCACGCCTTTGCGATAGACGCCGGGCTGTGCCGCGAAGGACAGGCCAAGAAACAGCACAATGAAGAAGTTGCCGACGGCACTGACCGTGCCCAGCAGCAGCTTCAACGTCTGGCTGACGATGGCGCCGCCGCCGGAGGCGAGGGCGCCTGCGCTGGGCAGGTTCTTCGGCAGTCCCGGGGGCGGCGTGGGAGCCGCCGTCGATGGCGTGTCGGTCGCGTTGGCCGGTGTCGTCGTCACCGTGCCCAGTTCAAGATAGCTAGTATCGACGCCATGCTGTTCGAGAAAGGTTTTGACGGTGGCGAGCTGCGACTTGAGGGTGTTGCTCAGGACCGCAGCCTGCCGCGCGATGGTCGAGCCGCCCAGAAACACCACGCCGGAGAGCAGCCCCGCCAGCACGACGCAGACCAGCGCGAGGCGCAGCGCATGCGGTCCACCCATCACCTTCTGCAGCAGATGCGTCATGGCGGTCAGCGCAACGCCGAGCAGGATGCCTGCGAACACCAGGAACAGGGTCGCGGCATAATACCACGCGAACAGCAGGAAGGCCGCAAAGGCGACGATGCCGATGCCACCCACCGCGATCGACCAGGCGAGGTCACTGCGGGTCTGGACGCGGGTCTCGAGTGGAGCTGACACGTGGGGTCCTTTCGTTATTGCGGCGTCAGTCTTTCCTGAAAGGCCGCGTCTTATCAAGAGAAGATGGCATGACAGGCGCGCGCAATCGTTCCCGCGCATCGCGCGAGGTGAGCTTTGATCGTTCCCCTCAAAGCATGAGGGGCATGGAGCGCCGTAAGGCGCAAAGGTGGAGTTTTCGCTTCCGGCATCGCGTGCGAGGCGATGATTGTCCGAAAGCGCATCGCCTCACGGCGCTCCATTCGCGGCGATTTTGGGCGAGGGGACCGTGCTTCCGGATGGGACGGGCGAACCCTGATCCGGTCAGCTTTCGCTGCCTTCATCCGCATCCCGTGCAGCCGCGAACGGCAGAGCCACGTAGTTGGCCCGGACGGTGACCCCAGCCTCCCGGACGCAACGGGTGCGAACCGTGCGCGCAGGCGCCGCATCCTGCTCCGCTTCATGAGCGCCCTCGAGAAGCGCCCCTCACGAACAGGGTGCTTGGAATATATTCCTAGATTTGAAAATGTCAAGCGCGACTGGTCTTAGGCCACCATCGCCTTCTTTGCCGCCTGCGCCAGAAACCCGGAGCGGGTAAAACCTTCGCGTTCCGCGTACTGGTCGATTTGCTCCAGCACATCGGACGGCAGGGTGACGTTGACTCGAACTGATTTCACGGCTGTCGCAGGAGCTGCGATCAGGACGGCGACACCATCCCTGTTTTCTGCGTTCGCCATGACATCCTCAAGCGAGGAGGCCTCGGGAATGGCTTCGCCATCCTCGATCAGCCCTTCGATGTGAAGAGCCAGGGCTTCGCTTGCCATGTCCCGCGCTTCATCAAGCGTGCTTCCAGCGGAGATGACTCCGGGAAGGTCAGGAAATGAAACGCCATAATCACTGTCGGCGTCTTTGTGAATCAGAGCGATGTACTGCCTCATCAAATTTACTCCGCGTCTTATTGGCTCGCCGGCCGTTACCTCAACCTCAGACCTGCTTGTTTCTCGATGCTTCGTAGTGTGCCAAGCGGGATGTCCTTCTTCGGATGCGGGACGGTCACACGACCCGGTTTGGTTGGATGTTTGAATTGAACGTGGCTGCCCTTTTGGGCCACCTGTTCCCAACCGTCTGATGTCAGGGCCTTTATAACGTCCTGCGACTTCATTGGTGTATAAATACACATCTGTGCGCTGGTGTGCAAGTGTATAAATACACACGGGTTTTATCGCAAGGCTGCTTGACCAATCCATAACTCAATGGCTATACGTTAATCCATAGCCAACAGGTTATTGATCTGACATGCCAAGCACGCAGGATATCCTTTTCAAGACGCTTTCCGATCCGACCCGCCGGGCGATCTTCGAGCGTCTGTGCCGCGGCGGAGAACAGACCGTCGGCGCGCTCACCGCAAAGGCGGGAATTTCGCAGCCTGCGGTTTCAAAACATCTCGGCGTGCTGAAGCAGGCCGGGCTGGTGCGAGACCGTCACGAAGGGCGGCAAACCCATTACAGCGCGCAACCACGCGCGCTGGCGCCGCTGCTCGACTGGACCAGCCGCATGGCCGGCTTCTGGGAGAAGCGGTTCGACGATCTCGAAAGCCTGCTCAAGAGGATGGACCAATGAACGACAGCGCAACCGACATCCGCTCCGTTGTGGTCGAGCGCGAGTTTTCTCATCCGCCGGAAAAACTCTGGCGCGCGCTGACGCAGCCGCATCTGATCGAAGAGTGGCTGATGAAGAACGATTTCGTGCCCACGGTGGGGCATCGCTTCAACCTGCGCGGCGAGTGGGGCGGTGTGTTGGACTGTGAGGTGCTCGCGCTCGAGGCGAACAGGGCGCTGTCCTACACCTGGAATTTCGCGCATGACGATCCGGCGTTCAATCTGCAAAGCACCGTGACGTTTACGCTGACGCCGACAAACGCGGGCACGCATTTGCGTGTTGAGCAGTCCGGTTTCCGCCCCGATCAGAAGCAGGCCTTTGGCGGCGCACGGCACGGCTGGCAGCAGTTTTTCGGAAACCTGGAGCAGGTGCTGGCGCGGACCGTGTGAGGCACGTTGGCACGATAGCAAGGAGACGTTGGTCATGAATCTATGGATCAGGCAAACACACCGCTGGCTGTCGATTATTTTTACGCTGACGGTGATTGTCAATTTCGTCGCTCGGATATGGGGCGAGCCTTCGGCGTGGATCACTTATTCGCCGCTGCCACCGCTCTTCCTGATGCTGCTCAGCGGCCTGTATATGTTCGTGCTGCCGTATGTCGCGAGCATGCGGCGCGCAGACAGACAGTTTTGAGATGCACGATGGCTTAATAACGGAATGATGATCCCATGACGCCCTCTGACAAGATTGATCAGTTGATCGCGAAGACGACGGACTGGCGCGGCAAGACGCTCGCCGCCGTCCGCAAGGCCATCCTCTCTGCGGACAAGGACATCATCGAGGAATGGAAGTGGATGGGAAGCCCGGTGTGGGAATGCGACGGCATCATCGCGGTCGGCAACGCCCACAAGGACAAGGTGAAGCTGACGTTCTCGCACGGCGCGTCGCTCGCCGATCCCGACAGGCTTTTCAACGCGGGACTTGAGGGCAAGGTGTGGCGCGCGATCGATTTCGTCGAAGGCGACAAGGTCGATGTGGCGGCATTGAAGAAACTGGTGCGGACGGCGATTGAGTTTAATCGGGAGAAGAGAGCGAAGAAGAAGGTAGTTGCTAAAGGGGCAAAGAAGGCTGTACCGTCGTCGCGGACGAAAACACGCAAGAGCAAGAAGGTTTAACGAGATAATTCGCGGATCGGCTTTTGATTTGAAGACAGGGGTTGAATCGGCCGTGCGTGCTCGCGAAGTGGTAAACGGTTGATTTCTCGGTTAGATAAAATCGACTAAGTGCCGTAGCCAATTTTCATGGTCGTTGCGCGTACTAATCTGGGGTCTCATAGTCTCGAAGGACGTGACCCATGCGCGCGCTCAAATTCGCTCTGGTGTTTTTTGCCCTGGTCGTTGCAGCAGGCATTGCCTACACCGGATTTTATTTTCATTCTTGCCTTGGCCGCATGCAGGCATGCTACGCGTCTTTTCGATCAGCTACGAGTGGCGTGGATCGCGCAACGCAGGAGCGTTTTCAATCAATTCATGCCGGCTTCACCGCATCTGAGAAGTCGGTGGCTTTTCCTGTTCCTTTGGGGAATGGGGCTAGCGGCCTCATTCTTGTGTCACCCGAAACCGATCAAGCGAGTCTTATTTCCACAACAGGATATTCTCACTGGTCTCCCCAATTTTCCTCGGACGGAGAACGACTGATTTTCGTGAGGGCGGCTGCCGCCAATGGTGAGCGGGAACTGGTGACATGCGAGATCAAGTCCTGGCAGTGTTCTATTCTGTTTCGCACTCCTAACCAATTGACGGCGCCGGTCGATGTTGGAAACGGTTATGTGCTGTTTGCTGCCAATCAGCTTCGGGAAGGCGACGATGCCAGAATGAGGCGTTTCGATATCTTCGCCGTTCGCAAGGGACAGCAACCAGCGAGGCTCACCAATTACGAGATGTATGAAGTGCAATCACTCAGCGTGGCGAAAGACAAGATAGTTTTCGGAGCTGACGGAAAGCGCGGGTTCGAGCCAAGTTCTTGCCCGCCCCAAGATTCTTTAAAATGCGACAAGAGCGATATCTATGCGCTTGATTTTGATCCACAGCAGGTCGCAGTCTTGAATAAACCTGCTTTGTTGAAGCCGCTATTTTCGGTTCTCGGGTATTCTACGCGACCGGTGGTCTCGCCGGATGGAAAAAGGGTGGCGTTCAAAAATACAAACAGACAGGGAAGTCCTTGGCGGTACAGTACTGTCATTGCAAGCACCAATGGTGTTGTCGATGGTGGCGTTCCGGTGCAGGGTTATGCTTTCTCGACAGGTGCGTTCGTTGGCGATTGGCTTTTCGTCAATGAGGTCTTTGAGGACCATTACAGAGTTATGCGGATTGAT
This sequence comes from uncultured Afipia sp., assembly GCA_964594185.1. Lineage (GTDB taxonomy): Bacteria > Pseudomonadota > Alphaproteobacteria > Rhizobiales > Xanthobacteraceae > Afipia. The sequence continues at coordinate 4,792 of CAZQMD010000327.1, forward strand.
CTTGGTACAAAGAAAGTGGAGGGCTTTCAGATCAAGCATTCTCCTGAATATATCAATTCGTTGAAACCTATTGTTCTTGCCGTTGATGGTGTTGCGAGTGCGCGCTAACTGCAGGATGTTTTTGCGGTTATTTCCAGAATACAACTCAAACAAAAAGGCGCTCCTTTCGGAGCGCCTTTTCGTTTGCAGTCGCTGAGTTCAGCTTACAGCGAATAGTACATGTCGAATTCGACCGGATGCGGGGTCATCTCAAAACGCTCGACTTCGGTCATCTTCAGCTCGATGAAGCTGTCGATGAAATCGTCGTCGAACACGCCGCCGGCCTTGAGGAACGCGCGGTCCTTGTCGAGGCTTTCGAGCGCCTCGCGCAGCGAGCCGCACACCGTCGGAATGGTCTTCAGTTCTTCCTTCGGCAGGTCGTACAGGTCCTTGTCCATCGCCGGGCCGGGATCGATCTTGTTCTTGATGCCGTCGAGACCGGCCATCAGCATCGCTGCGAAGGCTAGATAGGGGTTCGCCATCGGATCCGGGAAACGCACCTCGACGCGCTTCGCCTTCGGCGAGGTCGTGTAGGGGATGCGGCAGGAGGCCGAACGGTTGCGCGCCGAATAGGCGAGCAGCACCGGCGCTTCATAGCCCGGGACCAGACGCTTGTAGGAATTGGTCGACGGGTTGGTGAAGGCGTTGATGGCCTTGGCGTGCTTGATGATGCCGCCGATGTAGTGGAGGCAGGTTTCCGACAGGTCGGCATACTTGTTGCCGGCGAAGGTCGGCTTGCCGTCCTTCCAGATCGACTGGTGCACGTGCATGCCCGAGCCGTTGTCG
>CAZQMD010000328.1:0-5558 GCA_964594185.1 uncultured Afipia sp.
CGAGCGCGAGGGCGTTTCTTCCTTCGGTGGGATGTCGAACAGCAGGCGCGTCGGCGGAAAATCGACACGGCGCGGGCGCGGCGGCATCACCCGCAGCAGCCACCATAGTGCCGGAAGGCTCAGCAGGCCCGCCAGCAGCCACGGCTCGGCAAATGAAAGCGGCAGCCCCATCATGTGCTGCGCCCCACTGCCACGGCGACACGGCCCGCGCTGCCTTTGGCGACCATCATGCCGCTGTGGAGATACAGCAGAAGTTCAGCCGCCGAGCGGTCGGTGGAGTGGGTCGAGAACAGCCAGCCGAGCTTGTTGGTCTCCTCGCGAATGGCAGCGCGGTGCGCGGCGACGCGCGCGGTGTAGTCCTTCGCCCAGGTTTCGGCGCGCCCGGCCGTGATCACCTGACCGCCCTCCGGCTCGACAAATTCGACGCGGCCTGAATAGGGGAATGTTTCCTCGGCGGGATCGACGATCTGCAACAGCGTGCCATGCGCGCCCGATGACGAGAGGCCGCCGAGCATGGTGCGTATCTCGCTGAGCGGCGACCAGAAATCCGACAGCACCACGACTTCCGCCAGCGCCGAGGGCACAAAAGCTGGTGGCAGGCTCGAGCGTGTCGCTGTGTCGTGCAGGATCGCCTGCGCCATCTTGTCGACGATGTTGCGGCTTGAGCTTGGAGACAACAGGCCCGGAATGCCGACGCGCTCGCCGCCTGACACAAGGAGATCGGCCAGCGCGAAGGTCACGACCAGCGCACGCTCCAGCTTGCTGTCGCGCGCGGTCTTCGAGGCGAAGGCCATCGACTTGGAGCGGTCCGGCCATAGCCACACCGTGTGCGCGGCTTCCCATTCCTGCTCGCGCACATAGAGATGATCGTCGCGAGCCGAGCGCCGCCAGTCGACATTCTGCGAGGCTTCACCGGACACAAAGCGCCGGTACTGCCAGAAATTCTCGCCGGTTCCAGCGCGCCGACGTCCATGCAGGCCGTGAATGACGTTGGCCGAAATGCGCCGGGCTTCCAGCACAAGACGCGGCAGTGACGCGGCGAGCGAACGGCTTTCACCATCTGCCCGCCGGACTGCCTCGATCTCCTGGATTGCGGGTTGCGGCCGTGCTGCCATCAGCCGATCCGTGATTTCAACTGCTTGATGATATCGGTCACCGTGCGGCCTTCGGCGCGCGCGGAGAACGTCAGCGCCATGCGGTGCTTCAGCACAGGTTCGGCCAGATCGAGCACGTCGTCGATCGACGGTGCAAGCCGTCCGTCGAGCAGCGCGCGCGCACGAACTGCAAGCATCAGGGCCTGACTGGCGCGCGGTCCCGGTCCCCATGCAATGGATTTTCCGATTTCGCCGCTGTCGTCGCCGGGACGCGCCGATCTCACAAGCGACAGGATCGCTTCAACAACAGAGTCTCCAACAGGCAGACGACGCACCAGCCGCTGCGCGGTGATTAGCGTTTCGGCGGTCATCGCAATCTTCGCAACCGATTGATCCGCGCCGGTGGTGTCGAACAGGATTTTTCGCTCGGCATCGCGGTCCGGATATCCGACATCGATTTCCATCAGGAAACGGTCGAGCTGCGCTTCCGGCAGCGGATAGGTGCCTTCCTGCTCAAGCGGGTTCTGGGTGGCGAGCACATGGAATGGTTTCGGCAGATCGTGCCGTGCACCGGCGACGGTGATGTGCTGCTCCTGCATCGCCTGCAGCAGCGCGGACTGCGTGCGCGGCGAGGCGCGGTTGATTTCGTCGGCCATCAGAAGTTGTGCGAACACTGGTCCCGCGATGAAACGGAACGAGCGCTTGCCGCTGACGCTTTCGTCCAGCACTTCGGCGCCGAGAATATCCGAGGGCATCAGGTCCGGCGTGAACTGCACGCGCTTGGCATCGAGGCCGAGCGTGATGCCGAGCGTTTCGACCAGCTTGGTCTTTGCCAGACCGGGAACGCCGATCAGCAAGGCGTGTCCGCCCGACAGGATCGTGACCAGCGCATTGTCGACCACGCGCTCCTGACCGAAGATGACCGTTGAAACCGCTTCCCGCGCCGCGCGGATGTTTCCTGCGATCTGCTCGGCCGAGCGCACGATCACGTCTTCCAGCTTCTCGACACCTTCTGCGCCAGCCATGTTCATCGCTCCTTGAATGGATCGTTCGAGTCCGTCTTCGGGTTCCACGGACTCAAAGCCCGGACTTCAGACCGCCGGCCTATGCTAAACCCGTGCAAAGGCCATGTATTCTCTTATGTATTCGCAGCTTCAGGCTGTCCCCACATTAGCGGGTGGGGGGCTTGAAACTCATCACGATGTGGCGAGTATTCCCGCCGTGCGGCTGACGGATTTTCAGCTCAATTTTCATCATCTCGTCGTGCACCATTCGTGCCAAACACAAGCGTCAACGGTCAGGGCAAACAATGGCGAACCAAGGGCAGAAACAGGAGCCGAATCCGGCCCAGCGTCTTGATGGGCTGACCCAGGCCGCCCGCGGAGCTGCGACAAAAGGTCTGCCGCCGGTCCATCTGTGGAATCCGCCGTTCTGCGGCGATCTCGACATGCGGATCGCAACCGATGGCACCTGGTTTTACCTCGGTACGCCGATCGGGCGGCATGCGCTGGTAAAGCTGTTTTCCACGATTTTGAAGCGCGAGGACGGCAAGTATTTTCTGGTCACACCGGTGGAGAAGGTCGGCATCCGCGTCGATGATGCGCCGTTCCTCGCGGTGGAGATGGAAAAGGATGGCGAGGGCGCAGCGCGAACGCTGACTTTTCGCACCAATATGGACGAATGGGTGCCATGCAACGGCGATCACCGGCTGCGTTTTGAGGCGGCTGCCGATGGCGGGTTGACGCCCTATCTTCATGTACGCGCGGATTTGTGGGCAAAAGTCACCCGCGCGCTCTATTATGATCTGGTCGAGATGGGTGAGATTCGACAGGTCGATGGCCACGAGATGTTCGGGGTCACGTCCGGCGGCGAATTTTTCTCGATGGCGGATGCCGCGCAGGCGCGCGATCCTGTCTGACGAAAGAGGACTTGGGTGACGAAAACTATTTTGAAGGACGCTGTCTCCTCCGGCATAGCGACGCCGGCTGACATCTCGTCCCGTGAATTTTTCCGCAGGGCGCACGAGCGGCTGAATTTCAACGTGCCGCCCGGCCTGACCGACGCTGCCGTGTTGGCGCCGACCGGCGACTTCGGCACCGATGCAATGTTGGAAATCATTGCGAAGGAACGTCCGGTGCGTCCGGCGGCGGTTCTTGTGCCGATCGTTGAACGCGACGTCCCGACGGTGCTGCTGACCAAGCGCGCCGAACATCTTCACGAACATGCGGGGCAGGTTTCATTTCCCGGCGGCAAGATCGATCCAGGCGATGCAACGCCGATGGATGCGGCGCTGCGCGAAGCCGACGAAGAAATCGGGCTAAAGCGTGATTTCATCGAATCGATCGGTTACCTCGATGTGTATGCGACCGGCTTCGGGTTCAGGATTTTGCCGACACTGGCGCGCGTCCGGCCGGGATTCGATCTGACAATCAACGCCAACGAAGTGGACAATGTCTTTGAAGTGCCGCTGGCCTTCCTGATGGACCCGGTCAACCACAGGCTTGGCAGCAAGGAATTCCGCGGCATGCAGCGCTCGTTCTATGAAATGCCGTTCGAACAGCATTACATCTGGGGCGCGACCGCCGGGATGCTGCGCGCGATGTATGAACGGATCTGTCTTTCATGATCCGTCCTGTCCTAACCGAGATCGGAATTTTCCTTATTCCTTTCGCGGTCTATGCGGCGTTTCTGATCGCAAGCCGGTCCGGCGTCTGGGTCAAGTCATCCTGGCCGCTGCATATCGTCGGCAAACTGGCGGTGGCGGCATTCGTGCTTGTCATCGTCAGCCTTGTGCTGCTGGCGCATTTTTCCGGCGCGCCTCCGGGCTCGACCTACACGCCCGCGCATGTCGAAAACGGCAAGCTCATTCGGGGGACGGAGAAATGAGCGCCGCGCGCTCGCTGTGCGATGCTCCCTGGTTGAGATCGGGCGCGACGGCGCGGGTGCTGGCCCTGCTGAATGCGGACGGCGAAGAGGCAAGGGTGGCCGGAGGCGCGGTGCGCAACGCGCTGCTGGGCTTGCCGGTTGGCGACATCGACATTGCAACCACCGCGCTTCCGGATGAGGTCATCCGCCGCGCCAGGGCTGCGCATATCAAGTCTGTGCCGACTGGCATCGAGCACGGCACGGTCACCCTGTTGATCGACGGCCAGCCGTTCGAAGTCACCACGCTGCGCGAAGATATCGAGACCTTCGGGCGCAAGGCCACGGTGGCCTTCGGGCGCGACTGGAAACGCGACGCCATGCGCCGCGACTTCACCATCAATGGACTATTCGTGACGCCGGACGGTGTGCTGCATGACGAGGTCGGTGGACTTGCCGATATCGACGCCCGCCGGGTGCGATTCATCGGCGACCCCGCGCAACGTATTGCCGAGGATTATCTGCGCATCCTGCGCTTCTTCCGGATTCATGCCGCCTATGGCGAGGGCGCGCCGGACCGGGCCGGATACGAGGCCTGCATTGCCGGGCGCGACGGTCTCGCCGGTCTGTCCGCCGAGCGCATCCGGATGGAAATGCTCAAGCTGATGATCGCCAAAGGCGCGGCCGATGCGCTGGTGGCGATGGACGATGCAGGGCTGTTGCCGCGGCTGACGGCGGGTGTTGTCTATCACGGCGCATTCGCCCGCATGGTCGCCGTCGAGCGTGAACTTGGTATCGGACCGGATGCCATTCTTCGCCTTGGCGCATTGGCGGTTGCGGTGACCGAAGATGCAAAGCGACTGTCGCAGCGCTGGCGATTGTCCAATGCCGAAACCAAGCGCCTCGATTCGATGGGGCATCGCTGGTGGCGGGCGGCGGGCATGGATGAAGCGATTGCTCAGCGCAGATTGTACCGGCTGGGCGTGCCGCGTTACCGCGACCGGATGATGCTGGCATGGGCGCGGGCGGGGCGCGATTTCAATGCGCCGGAGTGGCGCAATCTGACAACACTGCCGGAGCGCTGGACGGCGCCCGTATTCCCGCTGAAGGCCGCAGATTTTATCGCACGAGGTATTGGGGAAGGGCCTGCGCTTGGTCACGTTCTCGCGCTGGCGGAGGATGCATGGCTGGCGCTGCAGTTTCCGCTGGACGATGCGGCGCTGAAAAACATCGCCGATGAGACCGTCGCGCGGTTTACGCGAGATCACCGGCTTTAGCGAACTTGCTTCATCTCTCCCCGTCAGAACGGGGAGAGATGAAGATTAATGCGCTCTCTCAGGCGACTTCCGCTGTCTTCTTGGCGTGATGGTCCTCGTCGCTCTCGTCTTCTTCGTCCTCGTTGTCTTCGTTTTCTTCTTCGTCGTGCTCGTCTTCGTCGTCGGACAGATCGATGTGAGCAAGCTCAAGAACCGCAGCGGGGAGCTTTTCGCGGAACAGATCGCCTTCCTCACCGATCCAGACACACTCGACCGCTTCGTCGGTGACGTCTGCAACGGTCAGGGCCTGGCCCCCGGATTTGAGAACAACGACGTCGCCTGCTTT
>CAZQMD010000329.1:0-5554 GCA_964594185.1 uncultured Afipia sp.
GGACAGCCAAATCCTACGACGTGGTGGTTATTCGCTCGGGTTCCGGCATGCCGGGACCGTCGTCGCTGACCTCCGCGATGACTGTGCCGCGCGAGTGAAATCCGCGCAAGACGATGCGCGTCTTCGTCGGTGTATGCCGCAGCGCGTTTTCCATCAGGTTGGAAAAGAGTTGGATCAGAAGCTCGCGGTCGCCATGGATCGGAAGCTCGTCGGCAAGTTGCAGCTCCAAAGCTCGGCCGCCGTCCTCGATTGTCGGCTCGTAAGCATCCGCAACCGTCCGCATGACCTCCTCCAGATCGACCAAACGGAACGACGCGCGTCGAGCCCCGGCCTCGATTTGCGCGATTCTCAAGAGTGCCGAAAATGTCTCGAGGAGCTGGTCTGCGTTCTCGATGGCCTGATCGATGGCACGTTGATAATCGACTGGCGAGCACGCCCGCGCTTTGGCGGACTCGAGGCGCTGGCGCAGGTGAGTGAGCGGTGTCCGGAGATCGTGGGCAATATCGCTGGAGACCTGTCGCAGGCTCTCAAGCAAATCCGCGATGCGATCGAGCATCGTGTTCAAGGTCGCGGAAAGCCGATCGAAGTCGTCGCCCGAGCCCGTCAGGGCGATGCGCTGAGACAAGTCGCCGGCAATGATTGCTTCCGCAGTCCGGCTGACGTGGTCAACCCGCTTGAGCAGCGAGCGGGTGAAGAGGGTCCCAGCCGCCAGACCGAGTACGAGTGCAAGGCCGAGCGCGATGAAAAACCCATTCAAGACCACATCTTCGACGTCCTCGACGCTTTCGAGATTGTCGGCAACGACGAGCGTCAAGCCGTTTGCCAATGCAGTCGAGCCCACCAGGATTTGGTCGGTTGCGTCTTCGCCATTGGACCGAGGCACGATCTTCGGTCGTGCGGTCGACGTTGCGGCAAATTCAGCCAGATAGCTTTCACCGATCAGGACGTGGCCTTCGGCATTGACAATGGCATACTGCAGACGCCGCTTGGCGGCCGAAGATCGCTCCTCGATCGTAGAGCGCAAGCCCTCCATGCCGTGGCGCCGATATTCGGCCAGCATCGACGAAGACTCCGCGTCCATGCGGTCCCGCGCCTGATGCTCAAGAGCGGACGTCACCGTGATTTCGGCAACCCAGGCGATGACGGAGACGGACAGTACGAAGACGACCGTGTGAAGCAGAGCGAAGCGGAACCCCGTGCTTCTAAAAAGTCTAGGGGCGGGCACGGAGAATGTATCCTGAACCGCGAACCGTCTCGATCAGCTCAGTGTCGAAACCGCGATCGATTTTTGACCGCAGCCGGCTAATGTGAGTTTCTACGATGTTCGTTTTTGGATCGAAATGGAAATCCCAGACACTCTCTAAGAGCATCGTGCGCGTTACGACCCGACCGGCATTGCGCATCAAATACTCCAGCAGACGGAATTCGCGGGGTTGTAAGTCGATGTCCAGACCGGCGCGGCGCACTTCTCGGCTGATCAGGTCTATCTCCAGGTCCGCGACTTTCAACACGGTCTCGACTTGGGCCATTGGCGGCCGTCGGGCCAGGGCATTGATCCGGGCCGACAGCTCGGCAAACGCGAACGGCTTGACGAGGTAGTCGTCCGCGCCGGCCTCGAGGCCTTCGACGCGATCACCGACGCCAGACATCGTTGTCAGAAAGAGCACTGGGGTCTTGAGTCCCGTCGCACGGGCCGTCTTGACCACCGAGAGGCCGTCGAGATGGGGAAGCATCCGGTCGACGATCAGGATATCGTAGGCCTCGCTGGTCGCCATGAACAAACCGTCACGACCATTTGTCGCGATGTCCACCACGTGACCCTGTTCCCGCAAGCCCCGCCTGAGATAGGACCCCGTCTCGGCGTCGTCCTCGATTACAAGAACACGCATCGCCTGCATCTCCCATCGCATGAGCCCGCCGCCTCGCGATCAGGTACGATCCTACAATGCCGGCGCGTCGTCAAACGCGCCGCTTGACCGGAACGGCCTCCTCGCCCTCGTGGCTGAGCGTCATATAGACTATCACGCTGGCAATAACGGTCAGGAACACCGCGCTCGTGATCACGGTGCCAAGTCCCAAGCCGCCATTTCCGATCGGTTGCGACAGGAGATCGCCGAAGGATGCGCCCATCGGGCGCGTCACAATATAGGCGAGCCAGAATGCGAGGATGGAGTTCATCTTCAGCCCGAAATAGCCGAATGCAATAACGGCGATGACTGCGCCGTACATCAGCCCGGCATGCAGATAGCCCAGGTTCAGGCCTTCAGCGGCGAGATCTCCGGCGGCCGTGCCGAGGGCGAAGGTCAACAAGATAGCCAGCCAGTAAAACAGTTCGCGCCGGGTGGTGTAGATGGTATGAATGGAAAGCGTCCTTTCGACCAGATACCATACGGCGAAGGTCGCCGCGAGGGCGATGGCGAAGCCGATGCTGGCGGCCTCTTGGCTGACGCCGAGGTGATCGACAAGGTTGTCGGTGAGCAGGGTGCCGACAATGCTGACCAGAACCACGATCACCCAGTAGATCCAGGGGACATATCTCTTCTGCGCAAACTGCACCATCAGCGCGGCGAGCAAGAGCCCGCTCATCAGCAAGGATGTCTTCGAGAGGCCGAGACCCAAATTTGCGTTGAGGAAGTCTGCCGCCGTCTCGCCGACGGTCACAGCCATGAGTTTGATCAACCAGAAGTCGACCGTTACCTTCGGTACGCGATTGTAGATGGCGCTTGCCGTCAGCTGGGTTGCATGCATCGGATCGGCTCCTATTCAAGAATTGCTGCCAATTGCGTACGGCTCCCGCGCGTTTGACACGCAAGACGACGGTCAAAGACATTCGAGAAGATGCGCGAGGGGAAGGAACTGGAGCCGCTGTGTAGCGGCCCCAGTCGTCGAGATCAGTCGTCGTCGCCTTCGTGGCCGTTCTCGTTCTGCTCGTTGTCGGCAGTGACGGTTTTCACCACCTTGCCCGATTGAGGGTCGATCAGCACCTTGTGGCGGGTGCCGCCTTTGAGGACCTGCACTTCGAGATAGACGGTACCATCTTGATCCTCGATGCCCGAGCCGACGGCCTTGCCGCCGACCGCTTGTTCTGCGGTTGCCATGGCCTCTTCCATACGGACCTTGGCGTTGGCCATGACCGCCGCTTCGTCGGTCGGAGCATCGCGGTTTTTGGCGTAAGCCGCGACCGAGCCGCCGATCGCGCCCGAGGCAAGAGTACCGGCCAGGATAGCGGTCATAAGTTTGGTGCGGAGCATTGGTGTCTCCTTTCGTCCGCCGCGAAGCGAAGGCTTCGCTGATAGGCCGAACCATGACCGGGAGAGCATTGCCTGAATTCGACCGACGCTATACGTTTTAGTAATGATCGCCCGGATATCGCGACAGGCGCCGCGACTTGCGGTCCACCTCGGGACCCAAAATCCATTATGGAAAACGGATGATCACCTCGATGATCGGCTGACGCAAGGCGACTGTCGCGCGCATCACGATGGCCGCCAATAGCGCCGTGCCCATGCCGCCGACTACGTCCGAAACGTAGTGCGTTCCGACGTATATGCGCGAGACCATCAGCAGCGCCGCCGGAATCGCCAAGATCAGCGCGCGGAGCCGGCGATGCTGCAGCAGTGTCGCGGCGACGATCGCCATCGCGGCCGTGGCATGATCTGAAGGAAAGGAGGGGTCGGAGCTGGGTGCGACGATGAGATGGGTTACACCTAGCTCGTAGGGGCGGAGACGACTTACATACAACAGGATAAACTGGTTGATGAGGAGACCGAAAAGAAAGGTCAGTCCGGCGTCGACCGCGAGCATCCTCTCGTTTGCCCTGTCCTCACGTTGCCACCACCGCACCGCGACCGCCAGAACCATGACGGGAACCGTGTAATCCGTCACCCCGATCATGAACCAATCGAGCATAGGACGATGTCCGGCCGAGCTGTTGAGCCACTGAGTAAGCGCGATATCGAGACCTTGTCGCATGCGTGGTGCTAAGCCTCCAGGAAAGCAACGCCAATCTGGGTTTGCGTTCTCCAGGCGGCCCGGCAGGCCTTTCGCGCGTTGTCGGCGTTGACAAGAAGGATGAACTCGTCCGGAATTCCGCAGGTGTTTTCGACATTCAGCGCAGCGCCGCCCTGCGACAAGTTCTTGATGGTGCAGTCGATGATTGAGCGCCCGTGGTTGAAAACAATCTTGCCACCCTTGAAGGTGCGCCGTCTCTCCGCTTGCCGCTTCTCCATGACTGCCCCAACTCGGCGCGATCCATCCGACGAGAATAGGAGCCTAGCAGTCGACACCTGACGGGGCCCTCACCAAAACTATACCGATTTGTAATGTCGGCTCGACGAGTTCTGGCGAGTAGGGGGCGGTGTAATGTATGCGACGCTCGCAGTCCTCATCTTCCGGATGAGGCGATAGCATTCGACTTGCGGTTTGCAAGTCTGCCCTCGCGCCGCCTTGCAGTCCGCAGAATACGGAATTGTATAGAGCCCGTAACCTCGCGGAAGGAGAAAAGATTGCACTCTGCGCGTTGTCGCGTCGTTCAATCAGGAGGTGCTCACATGCAAGAGAGAAATGCCGGTCGCCATGCAGGGCAGGACTTCTCATCACCGTCTGCTTCAATCGAACTGCAGGATTTTGCCACCAAAGTACCGGCGGTTACTCTCTCGTTCTGGGTGATCAAGATCGCCGCCACCACGCTGGGCGAGACCGGCGGCGATACCGTTAGCATGACGTTGCATTGGGGGTACCTCGCCAGCACCGCGCTGTTTCTCTCGATCCTTGCGGTCTTGGTTGTGATGCAGACCGCAGCGAAGAGGTTCCACCCGTTCCTTTACTGGGCCACCATCATCGCATCGACCACGGCCGGCACGACCATGGCTGATTTTGCCGATCGCTCGCTCGGTATCGGCTATGCTGGCGGCTCCTCGATCCTATTTGCTTGCGTCATCTTTACCCTGTGTTTGTGGTACTGGTCGCAGGGCTCGATCTCCGTCGACACCGTGAACACGCCAAAGGTCGAGGCGTTCTATTGGGCGGCGATCACCTTCTCGCAAACCCTGGGCACCGCTCTGGGCGACTGGACGGCCGATTCGACCGGGCTTGGGTACGAAGGCGGGGCGATCGTCTTTGCGGCAGGCCTTGCCGTCCTCGCCGCACTGTATTATCGGACCACAGTTTCGCGGGTTCTGCTGTTCTGGGCAGCGTTTATCCTGACACGACCATTGGGCGCAACCGTGGGCGACTTCTTCGACAAGCCGGTCAGCCAGGGCGGCCTGCACCTGAGCCGCCCAATCGCCTCGGCCGTGATTGCCGTCTTCATCGTCGCCTGCCTCCTGATTTTCCCGCAGCGGGCTGGCAGACATCCGGCAGGGCGCCTCGCCAGCGATGCAGTCTAGACCCTACGCCCACCTGGCGAGGCGCGGCCTAGCATCAGGTGAAGGCAGCTCCCAAAGGAAGCCTGTGCAGGATATGCGAATAGCGACCCCATTGCAGTATGGCACCACCGCGAGAGTTCTTCACTGGCTCGTTGTCGTACTGCTGCTCGCGCAATATTCGATTGGAT
>CAZQMD010000330.1:0-5553 GCA_964594185.1 uncultured Afipia sp.
GCCCGACCCCGCCACGCAGGGATGGCGGCGGCGGGGGGGCTGCCAGTCCGTGCTGAACACACCCCAATGGAATCTCCTGCTGTCGGCGGCGCCGAACTGGGTGACGGCCGTGGTACTGCCGCTTGCACTGCTCGGCTTGACTGCGTCTCCGGTCGACCAGCGGCTCTTGCTCACTGTTACGGGTTATACGGCGGCCTTCACGCTCGTCGGACGCGCCGACAATTTTTACTGGGGGTTGCTGATTGCGCCGTTGTGGCCGATCGGCCTCGCATCCGCGCCAACCGCACTTGCCGAGCATATCGCCAGCATCCGCGCACTTCTCATAACCAAGCGCGACCTCAAACCTTCGGACGCGGGCGCATAGCGAACACATCGATGTTCTGCCTGCACGAGGCATGTTGCCGCGCATACCCCCTTTACCTCCCACGTCATTGAAACCGGTGCCGCTCCCCGGCACTGTCAGCCCGATTCCGGGAGCCATAAATGCTTGAGAAGACGCCTGAGACCGCCCTGCAGGACACTGTTCATCCGTTCGACCGTGCTACGCAGGTCACCGCCGTTGACGGCGGCTGGCGCGGCGAAGCAAGCCAAGATTATTTCGCCTTTGTCGGCCCGTTCGGCGGCGCTACCGCTGCGACCATGCTGCGCGCGATCATGATGCAGCCAGACTGCGCCGGCGATCCGCTGTCGGTGACGGTGAATTTCTGCGCGCCGGTCGCCAGCGGCAGCTTCGATCTCACCGCACGGCTTCTGAAGGCGACGCGCTCGACGCAGCACTGGATGATCGAACTCGTCCAGAATGGCGATGTCGCGGCTTTCATGACAGCGGTCTTCGCAACGCGCCGTTCGTCATGGTCGCACCAGCCTGCGATCATGCCGGATGCGCCGCCGTTCGATCAGGTGAAACTGCTGCCGGACAGCGTGGTCGCGCCATGGGCGCGACAATATCAATTCCGGTTCGTGGAAGGCGTGCCTCAGTACGGCAAGATCGCGAATAGTACCCCCGCGAGCGCATATTCCCGGATGTGGCTCAGCGATACCATGCCCCGCCGGATCGACTGCCTCTCGTTGCTGTCGATGTCCGACACGTTCTTCGCCCGCATCTTCCATGTCCTCGGCACCATTGTGCCGATCGGCACGGTGTCGATGACCACGGTATTTCATGCCGACGCGGCTGATCTCGCCGCCGAGGACATTACCATGGTGCTCGGCGCCGCGGACGCGAACATCTTCCACAAGAGCTTCAGCGACCAGACCGGCGAATTGTGGAGTCCGGGCGGACGCCTGCTCGCCACCACCTCGCAAGTCGTCTACTTCAAGGCCTGAGCCCGGCACTTATTCAGAGGGGCGAATTGCCGCAGCACGTTGCGGCTTTGGCCCAGTCTCACTGTCATATTCGTAAGTCATGGTCCCGCCACCTGCTCGCGATCCGGCATGTGTCTGCGGTCCCACCGCGTTTTCCGGCTTGAGCGAGCATGTCTCAACAAATGACCGGAGATTGTGCATGATCCAGAAATTGTCCCATCGTCTTGCGACGGTTGCCGTCGCGGCAGCAGCATCCATGGTTGCTTTCACAGCCCACGCCGAGATCGACAACAGCTCGCTGTCTTCGCCGGGCTTCCGTCCGCATGTGCGCACCTTCGGCCTCGTTTACACGCTGCCGAAAGAGGTCAACGACACCCTCGACCTGACCACCAAGGGCCTGCTGCGCGAGAAGCTGCTCAATGCGAAGCTCGACGACGAAGCGCAGCGCTTCAACATTCCGCACGTCACCGTCGTGCACATCCACAACGCCGACGCCACCACGCCGGACAAGATGCTGAGGGCATTGCCGAAGCTGCCGGGCGTGCTCAACGTCACGCTGAAGAAGTTCTACACCACCGAAGCCGCCAAGGGCGCGGGCCAGCCGTGGTGGCTCGATCTCGGCATCGTCAAGGAAGGCGCCGACTTCGAAGCCATGATGGCATTCAATACCTCTGCCACCGCTGCACTGGCACCGTTGCGCGACGGCCCGTTGCCCCGCTGCACGGGGCCGGTCTATGCCGCGATGAGCGATGCTGCGAAAGAGCTGGTGAAAACCGTCGGCGTCAGCGGCGTCAATGTGGTGAAAGACGGCAAGGAGCTGCGTTCGCACAATCCGCACAACACGCTGGTCTACAGCAACGTGAAGTTCACGCCGGACCTGCAGAAAGACATGGATCAGGCCGCAGTCGAATTCAACCAGATCCTGCCTGACGGCATGCCGGTGTCGTTCAAGACCGTCTCCATCGTCGAACTGGGATTTGCCGGAAACGTGCTGCGCGAAGTCTACCGCATCGATCTTGCGAACGGTTCGGTCCTCAACGTCGCCACCGGCAAGACCTCCGGCGCGACGACTGCAACGGCGCGCTGATCCCGCAACCGAACGACTCATGACAAAAAGAAAGGGCGGCTCGATCAGCCGCCCTTTCCAATTCAGCAATCAGCGAAGCAATCACTCGGCCGCGAGCTTGACCTCGGGGGCAGCGGCGCGGACGTCCGCATCGACCTGCTTCTCGAACTGCTCGAAGTTCTTCTGGAACATGCCGACCAGCGCGCGCGCGGTCTTGTCGAACTCGGCCTTGTCCTCCCAGGTGTTGACCGGATCGAGAATGTCGCTCGGCACGCCTTCGAGCGCGGTCGGGACCGCGAAGCCGAAATACTTGTCGGTGCGGAACTGGGCGTTGCGCAGCGAACCGTTGAGCGCAGCAGTCAGCAGCGCGCGGGTCACCTTGATCGGCATGCGGCTGCCTGTGCCGTACTTGCCGCCGGTCCAGCCGGTGTTAACCACCCAGCAATCGACGTTGTGCTTGGCGATCAGTTCCTTCAGCAGCTTGCCGTATTCGGCGGGATCGCGCGGCAGGAACGGCGAGCCGAAGCAGGCCGAGAATTCCGGCACGGGTTCGTTGCCGAGACCGCGCTCGGTGCCTGCCACCTTCGCGGTGTAGCCCGAGAGGAAGTGATACATCGCCTGCGCCGGGGTCAGCTTGGCGATCGGCGGCATCACGCCGAACGCGTCGGCGGCGAGCATCACCAGATTCTTCGGATGACCGGCGCGGCCGGTGCGCGACGCATTCGGAATCGCTTCCAGCGGATAGGCCGAACGCGTGTTCTCGGTCTTGGAGCCGTCGTCGAAGTCAGGCTCACGGGTGACCGGATCGAGCACGACGTTTTCGAGCACGGCGCCGAAGCAGATGCTGGCGTCGTAGATCGCCGGCTCCGCCTCGCGCGAGAGCTTGATGGTCTTGGCGTAACAGCCGCCTTCGAAATTGAAGATGCCATCCGGACCCCAGCCGGTTTCGTCATCGCCGATCAGCGTGCGGTTCGGATCGGCGGAGAGCGTGGTCTTGCCGGTGCCCGAGAGGCCGAAGAAAATCGCGCTGTCCCCGTTCGGGCCGACATTGGCCGAGCAGTGCATCGGCATCACGCCTTGCGCGGGCAGGAAGTAATTCAGTGTGGTGAACACCGACTTCTTCATTTCGCCGGCGTACTGGCTGCCTGCGATCAGGACGATCTTGCGGGTGAAGTCGATCGCAACGACGTTCTCGGACTTGCAGCCATGGCGCTTCGGATCGGCGCGGAAGCTCGGCAGATCGATGATGGTGAGTTCCGGCACGAAGCTGGCAAGCTCAGCCATTTCAGGGCGGCGCAGCAGGGTGCGGATGAACAGCGAGTGCCACGCCATTTCGGTGAACACGCGCGTCTTGATCTGGAATTTCGGATCGGCGCCGCCGTAGAGATCCTGCGCGAAAAGGCTCTTGCCTTCGCAATGCTTGAGGAAATCCTGATACAGGGCTTCGAACTGCTCGGGGGTGATCGACTGGTTGCCGCCCCACCACATGGTCTTGTCGGTCAGCGCATCGCGCACCGTGAACTTGTCTTTCGGCGAGCGTCCGGTGAACACGCCGGTTTCCGCCACAAGCGCGCCACCAGCCGACAGCTCGGCCTCGTTGTTGCGCAGCGAGTGTTCGTAAAGCGGCGCGGTGCCGAGATTCCAGTTCACCTGTTTGAGATTTTTAAAACCGAATTTGTCGGCGCCGAAGGCACCGTTGCGCACACCCGTCTCTTGCACTTTTAGAATCTCCCACAAAGACCGCGTATCGTTTCGCGCGGCTGTCGCCAAACGCCCCTGTCGCGGATGCCGGGGATCATAGCTCCCGGGCCTCTATCCGGCGACTTATAAGTGCCCAACACACTGCTTGCCAAGTCGATCCGTCACAAAGCGGTAAAGAACCGCGTATTTGGCAAAAAGCGTTTTCATTTCACAGGCTTGGCCGCCCCTGAAGAGGACCGGGGAAACCCTTTTCTGTTTGCCGCAGTGCGGCAGGCGGAGCGGGCGCGGCGCGATGCCGCTGGATCGGCGCCTTGTCCCGGCTATGGCGGGCCGATGTAATCGGGACCGCGTTGCGGGCATTTTGCACGCGACCGTATGCCGGGGGCGTTTCATGCGGATGTGGTCGAGCGTTGTTTTGAGCGGTCTGGTTCTGGCTCTTGCGAGCCCTGTCGCCGCGCAGGAAAAGAAAGTGATTTCGACGCCGGATGCACCCGCGGCCATTGGGCCGTATTCGCAAGCCATTCGCGCCGGCAAGACGCTCTATCTCGCCGGACAGATTTCCATCGATCCGAAAACCAAGCAGCTCAACACCGGCACCATCGAAGAACAGACTAAGCTGGTGCTGGAAAATCTGAAAGCGGTGCTCGCAGCCGACGGATTGACGATGGATCACGTCGTATCGACCAGCGTGTTCCTGAAAGACCTGAACGAGTTCGCCAAGATGAACGAGGTCTACGGCACTTATTTCAAGAACGCGCCGCCTGCGCGTGCGACCGTTGAAGTCGCGCGGCTGCCGCGCGATGTGAAGGTCGAAATTTCAGCCATCGCCGTGCATCCCTGACAGAACTGCACGACCACCGCTGAAACTAAGCAACTGCCCGCGCGCGATCGGCCAGCGCTTTCAGCGCTTGCCGCAGCGGTCCGGGCGATGTGATCCGCTCCGGAAAATCAAGCCGCAGCGTGCGCCGGTCATCCTGCAGATCGAGGCCTTCGGGATCGCAGCCGGTGCAGCGCCATTCACCTTCCGTGGCACCGAGCAGTTTCACGGCATAGAGATTCATCGTGTCCATGTGATCGGCATTCATGTGCGCGACGATGTCCGGCTCGGCCTCAACCAGCGCATCGGCGCCTGCGAGGTCGGTGAGAAAATCGCGCGGCTGAAGATCAACGATACGGCCAAAGCCCGCCACCAGATGCACGCCTGTCGGCACAATCCTGAAGAACGAGAAATCCTTGAAGCCGACGAAATCCTCCGCGGAGGGATGCGCGGCGAGATAGCGGCGCTTCAACAGGTCGGCGTCGTCCCGCGCCTCCCCGGCGGTCCCGGCCAGCATGATGCGTGCGCCTTCCAGCGGATCGCCCGGCGCGCGCTCATCCAGCATCAGCGAGACGCGTGGATCGGCCAGGATATTCTTGGTGTGAACCGCAAGGCGCGAGATCAGCAGGACCGGCGAGCCGTCCGGCAGGGAGGCCACGTTGAC
>CAZQMD010000331.1:0-5533 GCA_964594185.1 uncultured Afipia sp.
GCAAGTCACGCCGCGCTTTCCGGGCGTGGTACGTGAAATTAAGAAGCGGATCGGTGACCAGGTCGAGAAAGGCGAACTGCTCGCCAAGATCGAAAGCAACCAGAGCCTGACCGTCTACGAAATGCGAGCGCCGATCGCCGGTACGGTGATTGATCGCCAGATTTCGCTCGGCGAGTACGCGTCGGAGCAGAAGCCTGCCTTCACGGTTGCCGACATCTCTACCGTCTGGGTGGATCTGTCGGTCTATCGACGTGATCTTCCACGGGTAAAGCTTGGCGACACCGTCCTTATTGACATCGGTGACGGCGGTAAGCCGATTGAAGCCAAGCTCTCCTACATTTCGCCCATCGGCAGTAGCGACACGCAGAGTGCGCTCGCACGGGCGGTCGTATCGAACGAGGACCTTCGGCTGAGAGCCGGCCTGTTCGTTTCAGCCCGGTTGATACTGACCGCGAAGGAGGTCCCCGTCGTCGTGAAGTCCGAAGCGTTACAGACCGTTGAGAATCGCAATGTTGTCTTCGTGAGAAATGGAAACAAGTTCGAAGTGCGGGACGTGGAGCTGGGCTCGCGCGATCCAGAGCAGGTTGAAGTCGTCTTCGGTCTTCTCGAAGGCGACAAGTACGCCGCGAAGAACAGCTTCGTTGTCAAAGCCGAGCTGGCGAAAGGCTCCGCATCTCATGAGCACTGATAATTTCACGCGGTCATCCATGCGCCGTGACAACCATCATATGGGAGACGCGACAGCTTCATGCGTCCGCGTCGGGCTTTCTAATCCACACTTTGGAGATGTCCGATGATTGACGGCATCCTATCGTTTTCGGTCCGCCAGCGATGGCTAGTGATGATCGGCGTGCTGCTGATGGCCGGGCTTGGCGTGTGGAACTTTACGCGTCTTCCGATCGATGCTGTGCCGGACATCACGAACGTCCAGGTCCAGATTAATACGAATGCACCGGGATACTCGCCGCTCGAAGTCGAGCAACGCATTACGTTTCCGATCGAGACCGCCATGGGCGGACTTCCGAATCTGGTGAATACGCGGTCGTTGTCACGCTACGGACTCAGTCAGGTTACGGTCGTCTTCAAGGATGGAACAGACATCTATTTCGCGAGGCAACTCGTCAACGAGCGGGTTCAGCGGGTGAAGGATGTCCTTCCGACCGGTATCGAGACCGCGATGGGGCCCGTATCGACCGGCCTTGGAGAAATCTATCTGTTCACGGTGGAAGCGAAGGCCGGAGCGAAGCGGGCGGACGGACAAGCCTACAGTCCGACCGACCTGCGCACAATTCAGGACTGGATCATCAAGCCCCAACTTCGAAATGTCTCGGGCGTCGTTGAGGTCAACACGATTGGCGGCTTCGAGAAGCAATTTCACGTACTTCCGAATCCCGCTCAGTTGATGGCTTACAAGCTTAGTTTTCGCGAAGTCATGGCCGCGCTCGCGGCAAACAACGCCAACGTTGGCGCGGGATACATCGAGCGCAATGGCGAACAGTATCTCGTCCGGACGCCGGGTCAGGTCGCGAACATCGATGAGATCAAGCAGATTGTTATCGGATCCCGCAATGGAGTCCCGGTTCGCATCTCCGATGTCGCGGACGTGAGGGAGGGCAAAGATCTACGGACCGGTGCGGCCACGCTCAACGGAAATGAGATGGTAATGGGCACCGCGATGCTCTTGATCGGCGAGAACAGTCGATCCGTTGCGCAGCGCGTTGCCGCCAAGCTCGATCAGATCGGTCGTTCCC
Organism: uncultured Afipia sp.; assembly: GCA_964594185.1. Classification (GTDB taxonomy): domain Bacteria; phylum Pseudomonadota; class Alphaproteobacteria; order Rhizobiales; family Xanthobacteraceae; genus Afipia. Next base: position 1,752 of record CAZQMD010000331.1, read on the forward strand.
TTCCAGACGGTGTCGTGGCCCGCGCGATCTACGACCGGACACATCTGGTTGATGCAACGATCGCAACCGTCGAAAAGAACCTCGTCGAAGGCGCGTTGCTGGTCATCGTGATCCTGTTTCTTATCCTCGGAAACTTTAAGGCCGCGATCGCCACAGCTTTCGTAATCCCACTCTCGATGTTGTTCACGATCACGGGGATGTTCCAGAACAAGGTCAGTGCCAATCTTATGAGTCTTGGCGCGATCGATTTCGGCATCATCATCGACGGAGCCGTGATCATCGTCGAAAACTGCCTGCGTTTGCTGGCTCACGAACAGGAACGAAAAGGTCGAATCCTCACACGCGAAGAGCGTTTCGAGACGATCCTCGCCGGATCTCGCGAAGTCATTCGGCCGAGCCTTTTCGGCACATTGATCATCGCGGTGGTCTATCTGCCGGTCCTTACCCTGACGGGCGTTGAAGGCAAGATGTTTACGCCTATGGCGCTGACGGTGCTTCTTGCGCTCCTCGGCGCCAGCATTTTGTCGATGACTTTCGTTCCCGCCGCTGTCGCGCTGATGGTGACCGGGCGAGTATCGGAGAAGGAGAACTGGTTCATGCGCGGCGCGCGGCATGTTTACGTGCCGCTTCTTGAGAAATCGATCACGTATCGCAAATCTGTCGCCATCTTTGCCGCGGTTCTGATTGTCGTCAGCGGTTTTGCCGCGTCGCGGATGGGAGGTGAATTCATTCCGAGTTTGGACGAGGGAGATATCGCGGTCCAGGCCTTGCGTGTTCCGGGGACCAGCCTGACGCAATCGTTGGAGATGCAGAAACTGCTCGAGAAGCGGCTTTTGAAGATCCCGGAAGTCAAAGAGACCTTCGCCCGAACCGGCACCGCCGAAGTTGCGACCGACCCGATGCCGCCATCGATCTCCGACGGCTACGTCATGCTGAAGCCACGTGACCAATGGCCTGATCCCAAGAAGCCTAAGTCCGAGGTCGTCAAGGAAGTCGAGAAGGCTGCCGAAGAGATCGCGGGGAGCAGCTACGAAATCTCGCAGCCCATTCAGCTTCGCTTTAACGAGCTGATTTCGGGTGTCAGAAGCGACGTCGGCGTCAAGATATTCGGCGACGATCTGGAAGTGCTGGCGCAGGTCGCCGGGCGGGTTCAGTCCGTTCTCCAGACAGTGCAGGGCGCTGCCGACGTGAAGACCGAGCAAGTCTCGGGTCTTCCGGTTCTGACCGTCAAACTTGACCGTCAGGCGCTTGCCCGATACGGAATCAGCGTCGCTGACGTCCAGAATCTTGTCGAGATCGCAGTTGGAGGCAAAACCGCAGGTCTCGTCTTTGAGGGCGATCGTCGTTTCGATCTGGTGGTGCGTCTTCCAGAAAATCTCCGCTCGAACGTGGAGGCGATCAAAGCGCTTCCGATTCCGCTGCCGCCGCTCGAGAACCAAGCGAAAGCAATGCCTGCACTCTGGGGCAACTCGCCACTAGCGCAGATACGATATGCGCCGCTCTCCGAGCTTGCTGTGATCGACCTTGCACCGGGCCCAAACCAGATCAGCCGCGAGGACGGAAAGCGCCGCATCGTCGTCTCAGCCAACGTGCGTGGACGGGATCTCGGATCGTTCGTCGCCGATGCGCAGCGCCAGATCGCGGAGAAGGTCAAACTTCCCGCGGGCTACTGGATCGGCTGGGGCGGACAGTTCGAACAACTCGTCTCCGCGACCCAGCGGCTGACGATTGTCGTCCCCATCGCTCTATTGCTGATCTTCATACTGCTTTTCGTCAGCCTCGGGTCCGCACCGGATGCATTGCTCGTCTTCAGCGGTGTCCCTCTCGCACTGACCGGAGGGATATTTGCACTGATCTTGCGCGACATTCCGCTCTCGATCAGTGCGGGCATCGGTTTCATCGCGCTGTCGGGCGTCGCTGTCCTCAATGGTCTGGTGATCATCACGTTCATCGAGCGTTTACGCCACGAAGGCAAAAAGATCGTCGAGGCGGTCGAGGAGGGCGCGCTCACGCGGTTGAGGCCGGTGTTGATGACGGCGTTGGTCGCTTCGTTGGGATTCGTCCCGATGGCAATCGCGACCGGGGCCGGCGCAGAGGTGCAGCGACCGCTGGCGACTGTCGTTATCGGCGGCATCATTTCTTCAACTCTACTTACCCTTCTGGTCCTTCCCGCACTCTACCTCCTGTTTAGACGCGAAACCCCGGCGTCTGAAGGCGCCATAACTCAACACTGAAAAGGAGCTACTTCATGAGAGCTATTCTGATTCTGACTGCGATGTTGTTGTCCGCGGTTCCCGCGACGGCTCAACATGCTCACGGTTCGAAAGGCCCAAATGGGGGCATGATGGAGGATGTAGCGGGTGTGCATGCCGAGCTCATCACTTTCGGAAACACCATCACGTTCAACATTGTCGATGAGGCCAGCAAGCCGGTTGCCACGAATGGTTTTACGGGTTCGGTTCTCGTTACAAGCGGTACCGAGAAGGAAACGATCACTCTATCGCCCGCGGGCGATAGCGCATTGAAGGGAGAAGCCAAGAAGGCGATCCCCACCAATGCGTCCGTGACGCTGATGTTGAAGACGAAAGCGGGCAAATCCGGCCAAGCAAAGTTCGCGAAATAGACCAATGCGAGCAGCAACGGACAACTCCATGACGATGAAGTCGAGCTTTCGACATGCTGGCTTTACTGATGCGTCAGAAACCGCGAGGCGTTTATCTCGACAGCGGGCCCATCGTCTGTCGATCCAGTTGACCGCTGGGACGCTGCTTCTGGCGGTCGCTGGTTCATGGTCCGGAGCTGAGGCGCAGTCCACCAAAGGCAAGGTCGTCGGCCTGGGAGCAGCCACGTGCCAGCGGTTCAAAGATGACGTGAAGTCCAACGCCATACTCCGTCGCGATTACATGGCTTGGGCGCAAGGCTTTATGAGTGGAATGCTGGCGAGCCAGCCGGGCGGGGCTGACGAACAGATCAATCTCAACCCGGTCACGTACGACCTCGTCAGTCAGTTGCATTTTCTCGAAGATCACTGCTCTCAGAATTCGGCGCTCCGGTTTTCCGAGGCCGTCGCGGCGCTCTTTCACCGGCTGCTCAAGGAAAGCAAGACATGACTGTCCACACCGGAGTTCCAGCCAGACCCTGGACGACGACCCTTCGATCACATTCTTCGGGGTCCGATGTCGCGGCACCAAGCTCATGAATGTCTCGATTTGCGGTAACAGGAGTCGCCGATGACCCAAGAAACGCTGGTGACAACGCGCATGCGGATCGAGGGAATGGACTGCGCTTTCTGTGCGATCAAGATCGAGAACGCGCTGAAGCGCGTTGCCGGTGTCGCGGAAGTCAATGTTTCCGCGACCGGAGGGACTGTCATTGTAAAACATGACCTTCCGGACACGGAAACATTGCGCGTCCGGATAGTGGCTCTGGGCTACAAGGTTATTGGCACCGAGCACGTGTTTGCAAAGGTGGACCCAACTGTAGGTCAATCAACGCACGCGCATCAGGACGGTCACTCCCACGATCATGGTCCAATCGATGGATCTTGGTGGCGGACGAGTAAAGGACTTCTCACGATTGCGTCCGGATCGGCTTTAGCCGCAGCATTTCTGCTGGGGAAGGCATTTCCGGCGACGGAACGCTGGGCGTTTCTGATAGCCATGCTGGTCGGGCTGATCCCGATCGGAAGACGAGCTATCTCCGCGGCGCTCACGGGCACGCCATTTTCGATCGAGATGTTGATGACGATCGCGGCCATCGGCGCGGTCTTTATAGGCGCAACG
>CAZQMD010000332.1:0-5531 GCA_964594185.1 uncultured Afipia sp.
TGCACCTCGGTGCAGCCTTCGGCTCGTAGCGCAGCAAGCTGCTCCTCCGTCTCGACGCCCTCGGCGGTCGTGATCATGCCAAGGTTCACCCCGAGCCCCATCATAGCCCGCACGATCGCCAAGGAATCGGCCCGATCCGGCAAACCTAGAGTGAAAGACTTGTCGATCTTGATCTTGTCGAACGGGAATTTCCGCAGGTAGCCCAACGAAGAGTAGCCTGTCCCGAAATCATCCATGGCGATGCTGAGTCCGAGTTGTCGAAGCTCATACAGGACCGCGATGGTCGCCTCCGTATCCTGCAACAACGCGGTCTCGGTGATCTCAATTTCAAGCCGGCTTGCAGGCAGTCCCGAATGACCTAAGGCTGCCACGACATCGAGGGATAACCTGTTACTCCTAAATTGAAGAGAAGATACGTTAACGGCGAGTTTCAGGTGATCGGGCCATCCCATGGCGTCCGAACACGCCTGTTTCAGCACCCAGGCTCCGATTTCGTTGATCAATCCGATCTCTTCCGCAAGCGGTATGAAATTGTCGGGCCCAACCATGCCGCGCACGGGGTGTCGCCAGCGCAGCAGCGCCTCGAAGCTGCTGACCTCGTTCGTCTGAAGGTTGACGAGAGGCTGATAGAACACCTCGAACTCCTCCCGCGCCAGAGCCTTGCGGAGATCGACCTCAAGCGCTCGACGAGCTTGCATTCTCTCGTCCATCCAGGCTTCGAAAAAGAAGTACTTGCCCCGGCCATCCGCCTTGGCTCGATAAAGAGCCATATCGGCCTTCTTCAGAAGCTGGTCTGGGTCGTGACCATCGGTGGGCGCCACGGCGATGCCGACGCTCGCTCCGATCATGAGCTGATGGTCGCCGATGTCGTAGGGCGTGCTGAGCGTCTCGATGATTCGTTGCGCCAGCACGGCCAAGTCGTCCGGCTGACCCACGGCCAACACAACTGCAAACTCGTCTCCCCCAAGGCGGGCGACAAAGGCGTCGTCACGCATGCTCGCGCGCAACCGATCCGCGACAGCGACCAGCAACCGGTCCCCGATCGCGTGGCCAAGCATATCGTTCACGGCCTTGAAACCATCCAGGTCAAGGTAGATAACGGCGAGCTGTTCGCCCCGGCGCGCTCGCTTGAGCGCCTGCTCGGCCTCTAGACGGAACAGCACCCGGTTGGGCAAGCCCGTGAGCGCGTCGTGATGCGCCATATGCGCGATCCTCGCATCCGCCGCGCGACGTTCGCTGATGTCCTCGAAGGTCGCGACCCAGCCACCATTCTCCGTTGGTACGGCCGAGATCGAGATCGTGCGGCCATCCGCGAGCCGCTGCTCAGGTAGCAGACGCTCATCCCTCGCGAGAGCAGCCTTTATCGTCGCGTAAGCTTCCACAAGGTCGCATTCCCAATCGTGGCCCACGCATTCCGGCTCGGCAACGCGGTGGATGGGAGTTCCGGGCTCGATGGCCTCGGCGGGGAGACCGTAAATATCCTGAAAGCGGCTGTTGCAGACGACAAGCCGGTCATCGGCGTCGTACATGCAAAGCCCCTGCGACATGTTCGCCATGGCCGAATTCAGTAGATTTGATTTAAACTGGACGTCCAGGCCACGCTCATGGAACTGGCGGAGCGTTCGGGCCAACGCTCCGATCTCATGTTTGCGGCCTTCATACTCGGGCAAAAACTCCATCCCCGGATATGCGTCAGCAGATGTTTCGGGCCGCTCGATAGCCGAGGAAGTCCGGGCAAGCGGCGTTTCGCCGGTGCGTAACCGTTCCATGGCAGCGGTGAGCAATTCGATTGGCCACAACATGCTCCTATCGACGAAGTACCCGATGGCAAGCCCGATCATCAACGCCGCCATCACGGCGCAGGAACCGAGAACGAGAGTTAAGTCAATGGCGGCCAAGTGACGATCGGACAGCGCCATGATGCCGTCCGGCTCAGGTTTGGACGCAAGTTCCAGGAAGCTCGACCGAATGTCGTTTCGCGTGAGGATAAGGTTAGTGACAGCTACCGCCCCGAGAAGCGGTCCAAGTACGCAGAGGAGCGCCACGGATCCAAGAACAGTTTGCCGAAGATTAAGGTGCATTTTACTCGTTACAGACATTGCCAGCCGTTGGCTAATATTAGGCTGTCGTTACGAAAGGAAGTATTAAAGCCGGTTGACGATGTGTGGACACTCACAAATCTTTCAGGCCGCTATGATCTAGCCCGTCTTATTCGCCAGATGGCACCGGAGAGGCTGGCGAGCGTGGTGTAAAGCGCTGATGCGGCGTAGGATTCGGTTGCGAAGCCAACCCCATCACCTTCAACCGCGAACGCCACGCCCGCCATGACCGATGATACGATTCTGCCCTTCTCATTTCCAGCCGTTCACACCAAGAAAATTACAGCTGCCTTCGATGGCGGTCGCCTGACCTCGAATGGGGGCGTGATGCTTCTGGCGATGGCCGAGCGGCGTCTCGGTTTGGCCGACAAGTTGGCCCGGATGTTCCCGGATCGGCGCGACCCGACGCGGGTCGTGCACAGCCTTGTCGATATGTTCCGCGCTCGCATGTTTGCGATCTGCTGCGGCTACGAGGACGCCGACGATCTCGACCATCTGCGGTCCGATCCGGCGTTCAAGCTGGCCTGCGGACGGCTGCCGGACAGCGGTCGCGATCTGTGTTCTCAACCGACGCTGTCGCGCCTGGAGAATGCTCCACGCCTGCGCGACGTGATCCGCCTGACCTACACTTTGGTCGACGCATGGATGGATAAAGCCGTAACCGCGCGGCCACGTGGATTTGGATCACTCAAATACCAAAATGCTGGAACAGAAGCGGGGACGGCAACCCTGGGGGAGGTGTGATTGTCGTCTCAGTCAAATGCGACGCCAATCCGTTTCTCTTTTCGCCATTTGACATGACACGGTCGGCTTAGCTGATCTGCCTCTATAACCAGTCTGAACTCGTGAGGAATGCCTAGCGGACTTTCGACGTCCAGGGCGGCGCCGCTCGCCGACAAGTTCCGCACGGTACAGCTAATACCACCCCCACCGAATTCTATCGTCCCGGCTTTCAGCACGCGATGTCGAGGCGCGGTACGTTTGTTGTCCATAGGCGGACCATAGCCGAAAATTCTTAGAAATTCGCAAAGGTCATAGTCGACCCGCATGAGCATGGGTCATCGACGGGACGTGGTGACGGGAAGACCAAAGCCAGCTCTGTGAACCGTTCCTCGGCGGCGTAGGCCAAGGGTGCAGAAGTCTTGAGGCCATTCGACACTGACTAAAGATACTACACGCCCTCAAATCGAGCCAGATCTGGACTGCGTCTCCCCAATATTCCCCGCCTTACATCGCCTCATTTACAAAGCGTTAACCTCAATCCGTAGCGGCAACTTAGCCGGGAAGCATCATCGTGACAGCAACCCGATGGAACTTTCGAGATCGAAATGGCGGCGCAACACAACCGGGCAAGAATGTTCGCGGTACTGAGCGCGACCAACGAAGCGATCTTACGGAGCACTTCCGAACAAGATCTCTATCAAGATGTTTGTAATGCTGCGGTTGATGGCGGCAAATTTCTGGGCACGGCCATTTTCCTGATCGAGGACGACTCTTCGTGGTTCCGGATGGCCGCTGGGGCCGGTCCCTTCGTTCATTTGATCGAGCAACTTCGTTTTTCTTCTGATGCCACCATTCCGCACGGTCAGGGACTCGGTGGCGAGGCGTTTCGCACGGCCAGACCGTGCATTAGCAGCGATGTTCTCAACGATCCCAGAACCCAACCGTGGAAGGAACTGGCCGCGAGCGCGGGCCTGACGGCGAGTGCCGTGCTGCCTCTCCTTCGAGACGGCCAAGCGGACAAGACATTGGCACGATAGCCCAATTCCCATCAGATCTGGAGCCGGCCTACCCCTATTGAGAAATGGAGAAGCGGTTGGCGTCCTGCTCTTCCTGTCGAGCGAAACGGATGTGTTTACCCCAGAATTTATGAAGCTGCTGGGGCGGCTTGCTGACAACGTATCATTCGCGATGGAAATGCTGGAGCGTGAGGACGCCCGACGCGCTGCAGAGCAAGCTAAGGACCGGCTGACGCGGATGCCCCGTCAACGACTTCATGACCAAGAACGGAAGCATCCGCGACGACGGCCGCATGATGCGCGACATGTACCTTTTGCAGACCAAGAAGCCGTCGGAATCGAAGGGCGAGTGGGACCTGATGAACGCCGCCGCGACCATTCCGGCTGAGGTAGCGTATCGGTCGCTCGCGGACCCGCCCAATGGCGCCGAGCACCTTCCCGTCCCTCTTGATGGGAATGCGGGAAACGACTCTGTCTCCGCCGCGCATGCGCTGAATTTTCCCGACCTCGGCCTTGCCCGTGGCCACGATCTCATGCAGTCGCGTGTTGTCGATGACGGTCTCGACCGGGCGTCCGTTTCCTTCGCCGGCCTTCAGCCCGAAAAACGCTTCGTGGATCGGAGAAATGTAGACGATCTTGGCCTTGTCATCGACGATCGTCATGGCGTCGAACGGATCCGTCAGCAGGTGCTGCAGGATGTCTCAGGAGAAATCGACGCTGCCGATGAAGCTGAGAAGTGCGTCGCCCGGCGTTTCGCTGAGAACGAGCATCTCTCTGGACCCGGCCGGAGTGACCAGCACCATGTAGATCTTGCGATCGAGATTCAGCGTCGTGATGCGCCGCTCGCGGGCCTCGGCCATCCATGCCTGATCTGCGGTCAACGAATTCAGACGTGGATCGGAGCCCACGCCGACCGAAGCGATTACACGAGCCGCAGCGTCGAAGAGAAGCACACCGGCAATCGTGGCGGTAATCGGATTAGGCATTTCCTCAGTGTCCTTGTTGAGGACACGTGAGCACAGTGAGGACGCCGCTCAAGAAACTTTGCCGCTCCTGAGGACACAAATTTAAGAGGCTCCAAAGGCTACCCCTGCAAAACAAGGAGTTCCACGACCCAGGAGCAGCAGCGGCGAAATGGCACGGGTGTTGCTGATGTCTGGATAGCAGCAACGCCCATGAAGGCAGTTCTCGAATGCTGCATTGCGAGATAGGATGAAACCGTACTTAACTCTCCATCACCCTGCGAGCGCGCAGCGCTACTACAGCGAACGGATGTGGCGCGAAGACACCTTCTACAGTCTGCTCACCAGTCATGCGACCGAGCGGCCTGATGCCGTGGCGCTGCAGGATGCTCGCCAAACGCTGACGTGGGGTGAGCTCAAGCGTTGGACGGACGGTGTCGCGGCAGATCTGCGCGAATACGGGCTGGTCGGCAGCGACCGCGTGATGATGTGGTTGTCCAACCGCATCGAGGCGGTCGTCATGTTCCTCGCCTGCGCGCGTGAAGGGATCGCCTGCAACCCCTCGGTCCACAAGACCTACACATGCGCCGAGGTCGGCGACCTTCTCAACACGCTGTCGGCGCGGGCGCTTCTGACTGAAGACGGTTGGGGGACCGACCGTGCGACCGTCGACTACGGCTGGTTTCTATCCGGAGATCTTGGCGTCATGGACGCCAAAGGCAATCTCCGCA
>CAZQMD010000333.1:0-5530 GCA_964594185.1 uncultured Afipia sp.
CCCTTGCGTGCATTCACTTCCGATTCAACCGACGGCGTTGCCGAACACAGCACCACCGGAATCTTTGCAATCGATCCGCGCACTACCGCCATATCGCGCGCGTGATAATGCGCACCCTCGTCCTGCTTGTAGGCCTGGTCGTGTTCTTCATCGACAATGATCAGGCCGAGATTCGCATAAGGCAGAAACAGCGCCGAGCGCGCACCGACGATCACCGGGGCGTCGCCGGACGCGACTGCGGCCCAGTTGCGGGCGCGCGTGCGCGGTGTCAGCTCCGAATGCCATTCGATCGGCCGCACGCCGAAGCGTGATGCGAAACGATCCAGAAACTGCCCGGTCAGCGCAATCTCCGGCATCAGGATCATGGTCTGGCGGCCGCGTTTAATGTTCTCCGCCACCGCCTCGAAATAGACTTCGGTCTTTCCCGAACCGGTCACGCCATCGAGCAGCGCGACCTGAAACTCGTTCTTCAACACGAGGTCTTTCATCGCATCTGCGGCGATGCGCTGCTGCGGCGAGAAATCCGGCTCCGCGAAGGACGGATCGGGCACCGGCGGCGCGAGATCGCGCGGCATAGGTTCGGTCGCGAGCGTGCCTTCATCGACCAGACCGTCGATCACGCCGGGGCTGACACCTGCCTCTCTCGCCGTTTCGGATTTTGCATGCAGCAACCTGTCCGACAACACCTCAATGACGCGATGTCGTGCCGAGGTCATCCGCTGCGGCGGCGTGCCGACCAGCCGCACACCCATGCGCACACGCTCTGGACCCAGATGCTCGCCCATGCGCAACGTCATCCGCAGCACCATGCCGCGCGCCGACAGCGTGTAGTTCGCAACCCAGTCGACGAAGCTACGCAGTTCGGGCTTCAGCGGCGGCACATCGAGCTTGTCGCCGGTGTCCTTCAGACGATTATGCAGCCGGGGATCGGGATTCGGATTGTCCGCCCAGACCACCGCGGTGACATCGCGTGGCCCGAGCGGCACGCTGACCACGTCGCCGGGGTTCAGTTCGACACCATCGGGAACACGATAGGAATAGGTCTGGTTCAAGGCCACCGGGACAAGGACGTCAACAACTCGTCTTGCCATGGCCAAAAGGGTCCAGATTAAGGGGTGAATAAGGAAAAAGGTGCGATAAACCGATTCCTGTCAAGGATCGAACGCATCGGCATATGATGGCTAAAGCCGCCAAAGCAACCATGACCGGCGAAAGCGACGCTCAGCTTCTTTGCGCCGCCCCCGGCCTGCAGGCCGAGATCGCGAACTGGCAGTCGCATCTGCGCGCCGAGCGCCGGCTATCCCCGAAAACGCTGGAAGCCTATTCGCGCGACCTGCGCCAGTGTCTCGTGTTCCTGAGCGAGCACTGGGGCGGCCTCGTCACCCTGAAACAATTTGCAGCCATTGAAGCGACGGACGTCCGCGCCTTCATGTCGTCGCGCCGTGCGGACGATATTGGCGGGCGCTCGCTGATGCGGGCACTGGCGGGCCTGCGGTCGTTCGGCCGGTTTCTGGAGCGCGAGGGCAAGGGCAAGGTCGGCGCACTGTCCGCCATCCGCGCGCCGAAGATCGGCAAGAGCCTGCCGAAGCCGATCCAGGCCTCCTCCGCCAAGCAGATGACCGACGCCGACATTCGCGCAGGTGAAAATCGCGAACCGTGGATCTGGGCACGCGATGCCGCAGTGATGGCGCTGCTTTACGGATCGGGGCTACGCATTTCCGAAGCGCTCGGTCTCATGCGGCGCGATGTACCGCTGCCAGGCAAGGGCGACGTGATCACTGTTGTCGGCAAAGGCAACAAGACGCGCATGGTGCCCGTGCTGCATAACGTTCTGGCGCTGGTGCAGGACTATGTGGCCATGTGTCCGCATGTCATCGTGCCGGACGGCCCGATCTTTGTCGGCGCGCGCGGCGGACCGCTGTCACCGCGCATCATTCAGTTGACGATGGAGCGGCTGCGCGGCGCGCTCGGCTTGCCCGACAGCGCAACACCCCATGCGCTGCGCCATTCGTTCGCCACCCACCTGCTGACCCGTGGCGGCGACCTGCGCGCCATTCAGGAACTGCTTGGCCACTCGTCATTGTCGACCACGCAGATCTACACCGGCGTCGATGCCGACCGCCTGCTTGACGTCTACAAGACAGCCCATCCCCGCGCGTGACATAAATAAGTCGTGCTTTCCCGCGGCTTCGCCCCTTGCGCGCGGGCTGCAGTTCGGTCAATCGTTGCGCTCGTTTTGACCGGGAGGAATACGCGATATGGGCGCACATGAAAGCATGGAGCATGCGGAGCACGCAGAGCACGCTTCCAGCTCGAACAAGAGCATTGCCTTGCTGATCGCAGTGATGGCGCTGTTTCTGGCTTTCTCCGAAACCCTCGGCAAGGGCGCCCAGACCGAATCCATCAGCAAGAATGTCGAGGCGTCGAACCTCTGGGCTTTTTTCCAGGCCAAGAGCATTCGCCGCACTGTGGTTCAATCGGTGTCCGAACATGCCAAGCTGAGCCTCGGCCTCGCCGGGGACGAAGCGCAGAAGACGGCGCTGGCCAAGCAGATCGACGACTGGACCAAGACCGCCGCGCGTTATCGCTCCGAGCCGGAAACCGGCGAAGGCTCCGAGCAACTGGCTGCGCGCGCCAAGGAAGCCGAACACGCCCGCGATCTCGCGATGGCGCGTTATCATCATTACGAAGTCGCATCCGCCGCATTCCAGATCGGCATCGTGCTGGCGTCCGCCACCATCATCACCGGCATGATCGCGCTGGCATGGGTTTCGGGAGCACTGGCACTGGCGGGCCTTGCCTTCACAGCGATCGGCCTGTTCGCCCCGCATGCCGTGCATCTGATGTAGATTGCAGCGACGCCTAGCGCGTCGCATGCATCCGCCGCCGCAAACGCCGGATAAACCCTGGTGACGCGCGGCGGCGAAGGCGTCTCATCCACTGCAGAATTTGGACCTTGAGCGGCGCCACAATCGCCAGCGCACGCGTGCGCAAATCAAGAATGAATTCGTAAAGCCCGCGGAACCAGCCCATCTGCAGCAGCTTCTCGCGGGTCACATCGAACACGAACGCGACAATGCCGACGCCGAGAATTTTCTGAAACACGATCAGCGCGGTCGCGCCGACGAAATACTTGTGCGCCAGCAGCCACGCCGCGACGAAGTTCAGCGGAAATAGAATGATGACCGGCACCGCGAATACGATCAGCGTGAGTGCCGGCGACAGATGTTCGACCCGATCTGCAAGCCACGCCTTCAGGCGCGGCAGCGGAATCAGCGCAACGACGCGCGCGATGATCGGCTCGACGCGGTCCCAAAGCCATGCCTCGAGCAGGAATATCAGCGCAAGCAGAACCCAAAGCGGACGAAGCAACCGGCGCATGACGGACTCTCATCCAGCATGACCGGCACAATGCCGGCCAGTCTTACATATGGATGGCGCGCTTTCCGACCGCAAGCGCGGCTTCCTTGACCGCTTCCGAACGCGTCGGATGGGCGTGACAGGTGCGGGCCAGATCTTCCGCCGATCCGCCGAACTCCATCAGCACGCAGCCTTCGTGGATCATCTCGCCGGCTTCGGCACCGATGATATGGACGCCGTAGACACGATCCGTCTTCGCATCGGCGAGAATCTTCACGAAACCATCCGTGGTCTGATTGACCTTGGTGCGGCCGTTGGCGGTGAACGGAAACTTGCCGACGTTGTATGCGATGCCGGCCTGCTTCAATTCTTCCTCGGTCTTGCCCACGGAAGCGACTTCCGGGAACGTGTAGATCACCGACGGAATGACGTCGTAATTGGTATGTCCCGCCTGACCGGCGAGGATCTCGGCGACAGCGATGCCTTCATCTTCCGCCTTGTGCGCCAGCATCGGGCCCGTAATCACGTCGCCGATGGCATAGATGCCTTTGACGTTGGTGGCAAAGTGACCATCGGTCTTCACGCGTCCGCGCTGATCGAGTTCGACGCCCGCTTCCTTGAGGCCGAGACCGTCGGTGTAAGGCACGCGGCCGATCGCAACCAGCACCGCATCGGTTTCGATCGTCTCGGCAGCGCCGCCGGCCGCTGGCTCGATCGTCGCCTTCAGTTTCTTGCCGGATGTATCGACGGCGGTGACCTTGGTGCCGAGCTTGAAGGTCACGCCCTGCTTTTCAAGAATACGCTGGAAAGAGCGCGCGACTTCGCCGTCCATGCCAGGCAGAATGCGATCCAGGAATTCAACCACGGTGACTTCCGCACCGAGCCGCCGCCAGACCGAACCGAGTTCGAGACCGATCACGCCGGCGCCGATCACCAGCATCTTCTCCGGCACCTTCTCCAGCGACAGCGCGCCGGTGGACGACACGATACGCTTCTCGTCGATCTCGACGCCCTTGAGCTTGGCGACTTCGGAGCCGGTGGCGATCACGATATTCTTGGTCTCGAGAACCTCGGTCTTGCCGTCGGCAGCCTTCACCTCGACCTTGCCCGGCCCCAGAATGCGGCCCGTGCCGACATAGGGATCGATCTTGTTCTTCTTGAACAGAAACGAGACGCCTTTGACGTTGCCGTCAACGCCGTCGTCCTTGAATTTCATCATGGTCGGCAGATCGAGCTTCGGCTTGCCAACGACGACGCCCATCTTGGGCAGCATGTGCGAAGCTTCCTCGAAGCGTTCGGACGCCTGCAACAGCGCCTTAGAGGGAATGCAGCCGATGTTGAGGCAGGTGCCGCCGAACGTCGGCCATTTCTCGACCACTGCGACCTTCATGCCGAGCTGCGCCGCGCGGATCGCACAGACGTAGCCGCCGGGACCGGTGCCGATAACGATGAGATCATAAGAAGCCATGAGGATTATCCTGTACGCACAAGGAAAAGGAAATTAGCGGCCGCCCGACACATCCACGATGGTGCCGGTGACATATGACGCTTCGTCCGACAGCAGCCAGACGACGGCATTGGCGATTTCATCTGCGGTGCCGACACGCTTCATCGGAACCATATGCGCCAGACGGTGCGCGCGATCAGGCTCACCGCCGCTGGCGTGAATTTCAGTGTCGATCAGACCGGGGCGAATGCCGTTGACGCGAATGCCTTCCGCGCTGACTTCGCGCGCCAACCCGACCGTGAACGTATCGATCGCGCCTTTCGACGCGGCATAGTCGACATATTGCGCCGGCGAACCGAGCGTCGCCGCGACGGACGACAGATTGACGATCACACCGCCGGTGCCACCATGCTTGCTCGACATGCGTTTCACCGCTTCGCGTGCACACAGAATGCTGCCGACAACATTGATGTTCATCATGCGCGCGAGCCGTTCCGCAGACATCTCGTCGACGCGCGCCGTCGCATCCACGACGCCCGCATTGTTGACGAGAGCACCGAGCCTGCCGAAGGCGTCCGCCTGCCTGAACAGATCGAGAATGTCGGCCTCATGGCCGACATCGCACTTCACTGCGATGGCCTTGCCGTCGCTGGCCTCTATGGTGCTGATGACCTCGTCGGCAGCAGCCTTGTTGCTGGCATAGCCGACAACAACCTTGTAGCC
>CAZQMD010000334.1:0-5477 GCA_964594185.1 uncultured Afipia sp.
GTGAAGCGGGACGATATCCCCGGCGGTATCGCCATGCTGCGCGATGGCAGCAATGCCGCCGTTGAACGCGTTGGAGAAATTGCAGCGGCCATGCGCGCCGGGGAGGACCGCCTCATCCAGCAGCCAACCGTCGCGGCCGATCGCAGCCAGACACTTGCCGCCGTCGTCACCACCGCCGGCTCCGGACTCGTGCTGCTGTTAGCCGGCGCGTCGATCTTTCTGGTCCGCCGATCGACGCGCGCGCGCGACGAAGCCGAGCAGCAGTTGCGAGATAACAATCTCAATCTTGAAGCCACCGTCGAAACACGGACCGCCGATCTTCGCGAAGCCAATGAAGAGATTCAACGCTTCGCCTACATCGTCAGCCATGACCTGCGTTCGCCGCTGGTCAACATTATGGGCTTCACGAGCGAGCTGGAAGAGCTGCGGACTGACATCTTCACGCGCATCGCAAAGTACAGCCGCGCGGCCGCAGCGATTCCCGCCGTGCCCGAGCCGATCAACGATGCAGATCCCGGCGCGGCGCCAGAACTTCAGACTGAAGATAAGCAGCTTTCCCAAGACTTTTCCGAAGCGCTGGGTTTTATCAAGTCGTCCATCGGCAAGATGGACCGGCTGATCTCAGCCATCCTCAATCTGACCCGCGAAGGCAGGCGAGAATTCAATCCCGTACCCGTCGATATGCGAGAGTTGATCGAGACGATCATCTCGTCGATGGCGCATCAAGCATCTGAAGCCGAGGCACAAATCCGCGTCGAGCCGCTGCCGGACATCGTCAGCGACCGGCTCGCACTGGAACAAATCTTCTCCAATCTTGTTGATAATGCCCTCAAGTATCTGAAGCCGGGCGAGCCGGGCGATATCCTGATCAAGGGCCGCCCCAAACTTGGCTTTATCATTTTCGAAATCATCGATAACGGCCGTGGTATCGATGCCAAGGATCACTCAAGGATCTTTGATCTGTTTCGCCGCGCAGGCCTCCAGGATCGCCAGGGCCAGGGCATCGGTCTTGCCCATGTGCGCACTTTGGTGCGACGCTTGGGCGGCACAATCACCGTATCGTCAGAACTGAACAAGGGCAGCACTTTCACAGTCACCCTGCCAGCCCAATGGAATTACGGAACTCAAGGAAAGCAAGTATGAGTCTGCCCGTTAAAATCGTCATGATCGAGGACGACGAAGGTCATGCCCGTCTGATCGAGCGCAACATCCGCCGCTCCGGCGTCAACAACGAGATCCTGCCTTTCACCAACGGCACGGACGCCGTGAAGTATCTGTTCGGTCAGGACGGATCCGCGACGGATCACAAGGACCAGGCACTCCTGATCCTGCTCGACCTCAACCTTCCCGATATGACCGGGATCGATATCCTCAAGCGCATCAAGGAAAACAGCCACATCAAATGCGCGCCGGTCGTGGTGCTGACCACCACGGACGACGAGCACGAGATCAAGCGCTGCTATGAGCTTGGCTGCAACGTCTACATCACCAAGCCGGTGAACTACGAAAACTTTGCCAACGCCATCCGGCAGTTGGGCCTGTTCTTTTCAGTCATCAAGGTACCGCCAGTCAAAACATGAAACCTGCAACGCCTCTTCTTCTGTACATTGACGACGATGCCGATCTTGCGCGGCTGGTCGAGCGCGGGTTGAAGCGTCAGGGATTTGCCGTGGAGCACGCGCCCGATGGCGCGAGCGGCTTGGCGCGCATCAGGCAAGGCGGCATCGATGTCGTGGCGCTCGATCAGCATATGCCCGGCCTCGATGGTCTTGAGACGCTGGCCGAGATTCAGAAAATCCCGGACGCGCCGCCTGTCATCTTCGTCACCGCCTCGCAGGACAGCAAAATTGCGGTCACTGCGCTCAAGGCAGGCTCCGCCGACTATCTGGTCAAGGACACGCAGGGAGAATTTCTCGCCCTGCTCGACGTCGCAGCCAAGGGGGCGATCGAACAGGCGCTGGTCCGCAAGGCGCGCGATGATGCCGAAGCGGAAGTGC
Organism: uncultured Afipia sp.; assembly: GCA_964594185.1. Classification (GTDB taxonomy): domain Bacteria; phylum Pseudomonadota; class Alphaproteobacteria; order Rhizobiales; family Xanthobacteraceae; genus Afipia. Next base: position 1,998 of record CAZQMD010000334.1, read on the forward strand.
ACGCGTCTCGCGACCGCTATGCCGCCCTTGCTGCGGAGCGCGAGGTCCTGCTGCGCGAAGTGAATCATCGTGTCGGCAACAGTCTGCAGATCATTGCTTCGCTGCTGCATCTGCAGGCGAATTCGAGCACGGACGACGATGTGAAGGCTGCGCTTACCAACGCGATGGGCCGCGTTGCGGCCGTTGCACAGGTTCATCGGCGCCTCTACACGTCGCAGGACCTGAAAACGGTCATGCTCAATCAGTATCTCGAAGCCTTGCTTGAGGATTTACGGCGCTCCGCCGAAGGCAACCGGATGTCGCGCCTCACGCTGAAGGCAGAGTCCGTTGAGATCGATCCGGATCGCGCGGTCGCGATCGGCATTATTGTCAACGAGCTGGTGATGAATGCCGTGAAGTACGCCTATCCGGATGGCGCAGGCCCAATCCACGTCGATCTCCGGTCGTGCAAAGGCGGACTTGAACTGTCGATTTCCGACGATGGCGTCGGCCTGCAGGTGAAGCAAAACCCTCAATCCACCGGCATGGGCCAGCGCATTGTCAGCGCCATGGCGACCAAGCTGGAGACCAAGGCGGAGCGCGATCCGTCTCACGCCGGTACGCGTGTCGTCCTGCGTTTGAAATATGACGCCGAAACCCCCGCCCCCGCCAAGCAGTCCGCCGGAGCCGCTTGACGGTCGCGGACCTCATCGCAATTTGCTATGGTCGCGCATGAGTTCGCGCGACACTGCCTCTTCCGAGATAACCCCGAGTGTTCTGCTGCGCGCCTATGCCTGCGGCATTTTCCCGATGTCGGAGAGCGCCGACGATCCGACGCTCTTCTGGGTCGAACCCGAAAAACGCGGCATCATCCCGCTCGATAGATTTCGTGTCGCCTCGCGCCTGGCGCGGACCGTCCGGTCGGACAGCTTCCGCGTCACGGTGAATACGGCTTTCAAGCAGACCCTTGCGGGCTGTGCGGCCCCGCAGCCTGGCCGTGACGACACCTGGATCAACGGCCGCATCCGTGACCTTTACACGTCGCTGCACGAAATTGGTCATTGTCACAGCGTCGAGGTCTGGCGTGGCGATCACCTGGTCGGCGGTCTCTACGGCGTCAGCCTCGGGCGCGCGTTCTTTGGCGAGAGCATGTTTCACACCGAGCGCGACGCGTCGAAAGTGGCGCTCGTGCATCTCGTGGCGCAGCTGTTCGCGGGCGGATTCGTGCTGCTCGATCCGCAGCTCGTGCCCGATCACCTGCGAACGTTCGGCGCTGTCGAAGTATCCCGGCGGCGCTATCGGACGATGCTGGATGACGCCGTCACCGGACAGGGCGACTTCTTCGCCCTTCCCGCCAACCGGCCGGTGACCGGCGCGGAAGCGCTGGCCTGCCTGACGCAGGCCTAGAAGAGATTATCGCTGGAACGGCGGAAACGGATTTGGCGGCGGCAATGGCCGCTGCGCGGGCGGCTGCTTTGGCCGCTGCTTCGGCTGCTGCTGGGGCGGCGGTGGAGGCGCGGCCTTGGGCGCTTCCTGCTGCGCGACCGTTGCGGAGGGCCCCTTACAGTCCGTCAGCCAGATGTCATAGATCGGATGCTCGACGCCGTGCAGACCGGGACTGGCCGCGAACATCCAGCCGGAGAAGATCCGCTTCACCTCGCCTTGCAGGGTGATTTCGTCCACCTCGACGAACGCATCGGTGTTGGCGGCTTCCGTCGAAGGCCGCGTGTAGCAGGCCTGCGGCTTGACCCGCAGCGCGCCGAACTGAACGGTTTCGCCCATCTCCGCATCGAACTTGATGATGCGGCCGGTGATCTTGTCCAGGCCGGAGAATACTGCCTGCTTGTTGACGATCTTCTGCGCGGGCGGCTCGGTCACGACTTCATCGCCCGGCTGCAGGGTTGCGGGCGACGGCGGCGCGTTACGCGGCTGCTTCTGCCCCGGAGGCAATCCGGGAAGCGGATTCGCAGTCGTTGCATTGGGCGTGCCCTGTCCGGGAACGGCAGGCTGGCTGGGAGCCGTGGCGTTTCCGGGCGGTGGCGGCAGCGGCTGGGTCTGAACGTTACCCGGCGGCGGCGCACCTTGCCCCGGCGGCACCGGACGGTTCGGTGTCGGAAGCAAACGGCCCTGCGGCGGCAAATCCGGGACCTCTTCTTCTTCGGGCTCCTGCACCGGCTCACCGCGCTGAATATTGGCAGGCGGCCGTGGTCGGTCGGAAAAGATATTCCCGATCTGGGCATGAACGGGCGTCGCAAGCGCGATCAGCGATGTCGCGATCAGAGTTGCGAGAGAAACGGTCGTGGCGATCCGGAGCATCTGTTGTGACTTCACGGCAGCATGAAGCGGTGACGTGCGAAGCGGCTTCCGGAAAACATCGTGCTTCACACCTGTCGGAACGATCACGTTCATGATCTCAAAATGATCCGGCCCAATCAGCGATTCAACCGAATCGGCTGCGCCATATTACAGACAATGGGCGTCGCGCATCTCTGGGTTAACACGCCGAATAAGGCGGGGAAAGGGCGCGGCCTTGCGGCTGTCGTGACGCCTCTTACTGGCCGGGAGTCCAGGCCTGATAGTCGCCGGTGGCCTTCGGACGGCGGCCGCTGGCCAGCGTCGAGCCCGACGGGCGATAGGCAGCAGGCGTCCCGGTCATGTTCGGGCGATGCGGCTTTTCCCATTCGCGCGGTTTGTAATCGATTTCAGTCGGCGGCGTATCTACCGTGTGATGCAGCCAACCGTGCCAGGCAGGCGGCACACGCGTCGCTTCCGCATAGCCGTTGTAGATCACCCAGCGGCGCTCAAAGCCCAGCGTCGGATCGATCTTGCCGCCGCGCGTGCGGTAATAGGTGTTTCCGCTCTCGTCCTGCCCGACCACTTCGCCGAACCGGCGGGTCCATAGCTGCGTGCCGAAGGTCGACCCGCTCCACCACGTGAAAAAACGTAGGAAAAACAGCTTCATGGCGCGAATCCGAATTTGGGCACAGAGGCCGCAGGAGGGCTTTTTGATGCCACTGCGCGGGCCAATTGTCCAGCACCAACAGCAACTTGGTGCAATGCATGAACCTCTTTCCGGCCCGCGCGTTGATGTGGTCCGCCGCTCAGTTCCACCGGACTCCCGCGATGATCGAGACAGTAAAGTACAGCTATGCAGAGATCCTGCACACGCTTCTGCGTTTGCCTGACTGGCTGGTGGCCTCCGCTCTGGTCGCGGGAGGAATTGTTGTCGCGCTGATCGCCCATGCGCTGATCGTGCACACCATCAGAAACACGCTGGGTGTTCGTCATCCCAAAACCCGTTCGCTGCTGACGCGCAGCAAGGGGCCGCTCCAACTGGCCTTGATCGTTCTGGCGCTCAAGCTTGTGGTCGGTATTGCGCCGATCGGCGATGCCGCTGCTGTCCTGTTCGGCAATATCCTCAGCGTGGCATTCATCGCCCTGCTCGGCTGGACAGCGATCATAGCCGTTCAGATCGGATCGCAAATTTACTTGCGGCAATTC
>CAZQMD010000335.1:0-5460 GCA_964594185.1 uncultured Afipia sp.
CCGAGCCCCCGAGAAAATCGGTGAACTCCACGAGAGCGGGATCGAAGGTGGTGTCGGCGCCGGCATAAGCCGCGCCGGCACCGGCGAGCGCCACCAGCGCGGGCAGGATGTAGTCCTTGAGCTGGGTACGCCGGGGAAGCTGGAGAGGGGTATTCATGAGGCAGGGCCTTTCGAGGATTGAAGGAACAGCAAGCGGCGAACCGTTCGCTGTCTGTTCTTCGTGATCCCTCGATGGGCCTGTAGGAAATCGCGACCGTCGTTCGAGGCCTGCCGACTAAGCAAAAAGCGACATCCACCGGTGTGTGAGCCGGGAATCGCGCTGCCTTGATCTCTTTGAGCGCCGATCTGGCCGAAGATCGCGCGAACCGGGCCGGAGTCTGCGCCGAAGCGGTCGGTCTCTGCGCGAATCGCTGAGCGCGACTGATTCGCGCCTTCCTCAATGTTCCTTTTATGTTCTTTTCGTTTTCCTACAGCCTTCCTCTTCCGATAGCCGGTGAGTCGATCATTCAAGCCAGAGGAGAAACAGCAATGATCGACATGGGCGTACTTGGTGAAAGCCAGACCCGGCGCGACCTCGCGCACCTTCTGCACACGGCGGTCGAACGGAGCGGTCGCAACCGCTGCGAAATCGCGCGTGAGGCAGACCTTCATAAAGACGCGCTACGCCGGACGCTGTGCGGCGAACGAAGCCCGAGCCTTGGCGAAGCGCTGCGCATCCTCGCCTCATCCGGCATGGCGCCGCACGCTCACCTGCTGCTGTTCTTGGGGGCCGGCGGCGACCAGGCAACCCGGTGGCTTCAGACCGACATCGCCCAATTCTTCGAGGAACTGGTCGGCGAACTTCCCTCCGCGCTCGAGCGCGTCCTTGGCAACCAGGTCCATGACGTGAAGCCCCGTTGGGCCAAGGGAACAGCCCACCGGGTGGCGAGGCTTCTTTCCGACCACATCGACGAGCTCGAACGCAAGGATGCACTGCTGGGTGAAGGCGGTACGGGCTTCGGAGGGCGTCATGGCTGAAACAGAACCATTGGCTTCAACTGAGCAACGCCGAATCACCCGTCTCATCCGGCTAAAGGAGGTCCAACATCGCGTCGGTCTCGGCCGATCCACGATCTACCGGTGGATGGCTGAAGGGAAGTTCCCGAAACCGGTTCAGCTGGGTGGATATGCCGTCGCGTGGGCGCAAGAGGACATCGACGATTGGATCTGCAATAAACGCGAAATCTGATTCTGAAGGCCCCCATGTCACTGACGATATTCAAGGAATTCGCTCCGGTGCTCGCCCAGCTCAGCGATGCCGAAATCAACCATCCGCAATCTGATCCAAAATTGCAGATGGCTGGCGAACGCATCGGCGCGCGCCATGTAGAGATGATTTACGCTCCTTTCGATCACATCAACCCGTCGGCCCGCGTCGTTATCATTGGTATGATACCGGGCCGGTTTCAGGCCACCAATGCACTGCGCGCTGCGCGAACTGCATTGGTGCAAGGTCGACCAATCGAAGAGGCGGCGGCTGCCGCCAAGACTTTTGCCAGCTTCTCGGGCGAACCCATGCGGACCAACCTCATCCGCATGCTCGACGCCATCGGCCTTGCGAAATGGCTGGGACTGCCCTCCGCGGCCGCGCTATGGTCCGAACGGAATGACCTGGTCCACTTTACCTCGGCTCTTCGCTATCCGGTTTTCGTCGACGGACAGAATTGGTCTGGCACGCCCGATATGGTGAAGACACCAACTCTGCGTCATTGGTTGGAAGCTTACACTGGTCAGGAACTGCGCGCCTTGCCTGACGCTATCCTCGTGCCCCTTGGTCCAAAAGTTGCTACGGCGATGCAGGCCTTGGCGGCTCAAGGCCTACTCGACGAACGGCGCATCTTGGTCGGTCGCCGCATCCCAGCGGGGCCAATGCCGAGAGAATTGCCTACTTCTTGGGCGACAAAGCAGCAGAGCGCTGCTCAGCCAAGACCAACACCGCCACGATTTCGCAGGCCAAGGTTGACCTGCAGGCTCGAGTTCGCGCTTTCACCAATGCCTGAGCATGCCATCAGTGCGATCGCTCACAAAAAACGTTATAATACTGACGCTTCATTCGGGCCGGATGAGACCCGCACGGCACGCCAACCGATCTTGCCGGTCTTGCCGGTCTTGCCGGTCTTGCCGGTCTTTTCCGCGCGTCTAACCGCAAGGCAAGAAACGTCGTATTTTTGCCCTGTAGCGAAAATCACTGCCAAATCAGGCGGTACGAAAATGTCATCCCGGGGAGTGCGGATGAAGGCGAAGGACTTGCCTTCGTGACGCTCCAATCGCCCCGACATTGTTTCGCACAAGCCCGGCAATTCGACAGCTTGTGAGGACCGCCAGTCCAACGGTGGACCGTCGGGTTCTGCGCGCCCCACTTCCAAAGTTGTCCCTGCTACGAGGTCGGCAATCTGGGGGAACCTGGCGTGTTTCAGCGCAATTCCCGAATTTACGCCCGTGGCAATATAGCTGAGCGCCTTGTCCTTGTTAACGTGATCAACGACCCCTTGGACATAGGTAAGGCTCTTGCGATCCAAACTGCGAAGAAGTGCCGTTGCCGCCGAACTCGCATCGGGCAAATCTTGCATGCTGCCATCGCCATTGATGCGCGAAAACCACTCGCTGCTTGCTGACTGCTGCAGTTCCTGGGGGATCTTGTACCCTGACTGTTCGCGGTATTTAAGCGCAAGCGATGTTTGGCGGGCAGCTTCGGCGTAGCGCTTTGCCAACGCAAGTCGATGGGCGAGATGGATGCGAATTTTCGCCACCTCTTGCTCTTCTCTTGCGAGTTGAGTGGCGTACACAAAACAGATCAACGCATCGTCGGGCCGTGACTTCTCGAGTATCTCGCCGAGCAAGGCCCAGGTCTAAGCGGCGCGGGACTGGCGCCGTAAGACCGGTGCCAAGCGCTTGATCGCAAGTTCATCTTCTCCGCGAGCCAGGTGAGCTTTGCTCTGGTAGTAATTTAGCCACTGATCGCTGGGATTTTCGACTAATGATTTGTCGAGAATGCCCAATCCCCAGTCAATCAACTCGGAAGACGATTGACCATCGGCAAGACGTGCTGCAGCTTCTCTGCAGATCGCACGTCGGAAGCGCTGTTCCAGGCTGTCGATTGTTTTGCCTTTGTCATTGACGAACGGCTGCCGATCATCATCGGAAAAATCATCTGTCCCGGCCCAACGCGCAAATCCGAGAAACTCGCGCCAGTCCTTCGAAACCTTGCCCGCCAGACGCAGCATCTGGGAAAAGGCGGTATCGCGTCGCAGAAGGTCTGCGAACTTGACAAATTCCCGCATGGATGGCGTGAATTGGTTGTTCAATTCAGTGGCGGACAAATGACCTGTCTCGTAGCGCCCCACCACATCCTTCATCTGGTCATAGAGCACCCAGGCGTATGCGCGCAGAAACCAGACATCGCGAGCATTCGCTTCGTAATTTTGTCTGGCCACATCCAATGCCTCGGATGAACGCCCCTGCTTTCGCAGTTTAAAGATTGTGTCGGATGTCATGGGTTGGTCGCTGCATCCGCTGACATCAGCCTCTGCACATCCTCGTAAAGCCCTTTGGTGCGGCCCGGACCGCCAACTTCCTGCGCGGCCGTCCAGGTCGACTTGCTGTTGAACGAAAAGTCGATATCCCCGCGTCGTGAAGCATCGGCAAAACTGACACGCAGACGATATGGAGATAATTCAACGCCGGTGCGTGCGATAGGCGACCCAGCCAGCGCACGGTCCATCAAGTCGAGGAACTTTTGGATGAATGCGTCCGGCCGGATGGCATCTTTCTTCCCGGCCACCTCGCCGAGAATGTCCAGCGCCTCACCGGCAAGGAGGCGGTCTGACACCGACCCTGGAGCCTCCGGGCTTGTCGCCAAAGATCGGCGATCCGGTAATCAATCATCCCCAAACCATCGTCGGTGAGACGCAAAAGTTGCAGTCGCAGGAAGCACGCCAGTTCGAGAATTTTGCGCTCACCGCGCATCCGCCTGAGCGTCGCGGGCTTGCGGTACAACATCGATCGCGCCTGAGCTTTCAGCATTCCGGTCGACAAGCCGAGGTCCAGCTTGTCGGCACCAAGCTTTTCAAGAAATCGATCTTCGCGATATGGTCGGCGAGGCCTTTGGTCTTACGAGAGGATGGGCCGTCTCGAAGCCATTCGAGCCGCGTTTTGCCGGTTGTTATCGTCTCCGACAGTCCCGGCAGCCAGGCCTTCGTCTGCTCCGCTCCGACTGCGGTCATGACGCCGGCCAACAGCCCCGCATCATGGTGGCGCCGGGCGGCTATTGCCGAACTCCTCAGTCGCCGCGAGGGAAGTTGGATATAGCGATGGTCAGCGATCCATGCACGCGCAGCTCGTTCTAAGTCGTCCGCCAGGAATTTGTCGCCGGCCTCGCGTCGCAGATGGCCGTTTAGCGCGCGTTCGCCATGTTCGGTGAGGTCGCGCAAACCCAGAGCCCGCTTGGCCACCTCCTGGTGCTCAAAAAGGGTGCGCCGTCGACGATACAGCGCACGGATCGAAGCCAGGTGCGGCGGCGCAAATTCGAGTTCAGCGCCCAAAAGGGCCAGCACACCCCGTGGAAACCTCTCAACGGAATTGAGCGGCGTTCCGGCGAGCCGCAGGAAACCGATCTGCAGCGCCACGCCCAACCTGTACAATGGACGACGTCGGCGGTTGACAGTTCGCCGCTCATCCTCGGCGAACGAGAAGAAATGCGCAATTTCAGAATCGGTCAAGTCGTCTGGAAACCGGTCCCCACCAAGATATTGTCGAAGTGGTGCGCCCACGACTCGATCCTCCTTAGGATGAGCCTACACACCGCAGGCAAAAGGTCGTAAAATCTGGCGGCCAATAAATATCAATGGCTTACTGATTTCTATCGATGTTAAATCTTATATTTCCGCAACTTGCTTAGTGGCACTTTTTGCACAATGGCTACGAGAACCCATATTTGCGCCTCCGAAAAATTTGATCTCTTCATCACACACTCCGTATCCTGGACCTCCGTTCATAACTGGAATTTTCCAGCTCCGAACGGTCCAAGATTCCGGGTGCAGGTCAGCCGGCGGTGAACGCGCGGTAATCGCTGGCAATTACTAAGAATGAGTCTGTGCCTGCCTCAATCCGGTCCGGAACCGATCGGTCGCTTCGACCAGTTCGCTGACGCCACCGACTGCCTCGACAGGTTGCTCACAGCTTTTCCGGTTCTGCAGGAGCGTCAAAGCTTGCCCGTCAGTTCCGGGACCAGGGTGAACAGGTCGCCCACGAGGCCGATGTCGGCGACTTGGAAGATCGGGGCGTCCTCGTCCTTGTTGATGGCGATGATGGTCTTGGAGTCCTTCATGCCGGCCAAGTGCTGGATCGCGCCCGAGATGCCGACGGCGATGTAGACTTCGGGGGCGACGATCTTGCCGGTCTGGCCGACCTGGTAGTCGTTGG